>JAZFSZ010000059.1:0-45879 GCA_036446455.1 Acidiferrobacterales bacterium | reverse complement strand
GGCCCACATGGATCGAGTAACAATTTTATTCTCAAGGGTAACTGGGATCAGAATACCGGTGCGAACAATTCCAATGATCTGTGTTTCAAATGTCACTCTTACAATCGCTACGCCCGCGACGGTAGCGGCTCAAGCGGCTTTAATGATGGCGGTGAGAACCTGCATGCTATGCACGCAAAAAAGATCGATGGGCTGAAATGCTCCTGGTGCCACATCGCCGTACCCCATGGCTGGAAAAACAAGGCATTTCTGGTCAATCTTAACGATGTCGGGCCCGAAGCCGGGCTCCCGCCAGGAACCCAGGTCAGAAACAACACTACCGCAGCTTATACCAAGGGCCCCTATTACAATAATGCCGTGCTCAAGATCCGGAGCTTTGCCACCAGCGGTAACTGGAGTGAAAACAATTGCGGTTCGGCAGGCTCGCCGGGTAATGGTGAGAGTGGGCGGGACTGGATGAGAGACAGTAGTGAAAACTGTGAGAATCCACCTTAAGCCAGAAAGCCGGGGCATAACCGCGGTACTGTCATCGGCTAAACTCACCCTGGCATCGTTGGTCCTGCTTTTCACCGCAGTCGTTTTGTACCAGTATCTACCGGGCGATATGCGGCTGGTAGTGTTACTGGTACCCACCGTTCTATTAATGATAAATTTCATTGCCCTGCTGCTGATACGCGGGGCTTTTGCAAATCGAACGGCGCTTCTGGTGTTTCATTTTTCGCTGTTCTTCCTGGTCATTCTGGCAATGCTGGGGCAATTGACCTACCTCAAAGGCACCCTGGAACTCGGCACTATGGAAGAGTTCGACGGGCGGCTGGAAAATGTGCAGGCTGGCATTTGGCACGACTACCAGCTAGGTAGCGAAAGATTCACCAATCTGGGCTTCGATATCAACTATCATAAAGGCATTAAACGCGACAACACGCTGAATCGTATTCGACTCGATGGTGATCCAGCCAATGCACCGATTATCGAAATTGGAGATCAGGTCCCGCTGTTGCTCGGTCATTACCGCTTTTATACCACCCATAACAAGGGTTATTCCCCGTTATTCCGCTGGTTTCCGGCAGATGGCAGCCCGTCACAACTGGGCAGTGTACACTTGCCTGCCTACCCTATTCATCAATATAAACAGGCAAGCGAATGGAGCCTGCCGGGTTCACAACAAAAAATCTGGACCCTGCTGGTTATCGAGGAGGATGTGCTTCCAGAGAATCGAGCATTTAATTTTCGAATTCCATACCAACACCACCTTGTCATACGCATCGCTGATCAACGAACTGAATTACGGCCAGGTGATGAAATCTCGCTGGAAGCGGGTGTTCTTCGCTACGAAACACTGTCCAGCTGGATGGGTTATAAGGTAGATTACGACTGGACACGGCCGTGGTTACTCGCCACCTGTTTGATTGCCCTGTTCAGCCTGGCGTTTCATTATATTACCAGGATTCGATCCCTCTAAATTACCGGTTTCCAGGATACTGACAGAAAAACAAATCGGCAGGCAGTGAGCGCCTACGACCCAGGAGTGAACCAGGTCACCGGTAAAGTAGCTCGCTTCCACAGCAGTGAAGTAGAACCCGGCAATCGGCATAGGTGGACCCTGGAGTCTCCCTCCTGATGCGGGTATGATTCGAAGTGTAACTTATACAAATAGCGTGTCCGGGAACCGATCGTAGCCCGCGCACATATCTAAGGAACCTCTGAATAAATCAGACCTTCCCTAACCGGAGTCGCGTCGGTAAAGAGGCGAAGTTGCAAAAGACGTTGAACGCGAAGGAAAATACAGCTAATAACGACCCTTGCCATACCATCGCAGGTATTGTGCTCGCGGCGGGTCTTTCCCGGCGTATGGAGGGGGTTAACAAGCTGCTGAGCAAATTCAGGGGTCGTCCCCTGGTTGCCCAGGTGACTGATACGCTGTTGGCTTCGAGCGTAACTGACATAATCGTGGTTACCGGTCATCAGGCTGACCTGGTCCGGCAAACCCTTACGGGGGGGGAACTTCGGTTCGTTCACAACCATCGGTTCGAAGAGGGGCTAAGTAGTTCTCTATGCTGTGGGATCGAGGCAGTTTCACCTGCTGCACAGGGTGCAATGATCTGCCTTGGCGATATGCCACTGGTTACCGGAAAGCTGCTCGACGAGTTGATCTGCGCCTTCGAGGCACAAAACTGCGCCCAGATTTGTGTACCGGTAACCCAGGGAAGACGGGGTAATCCTGTTCTGTGGCCGCGGTATTTTTTCCCTTCGATTCTCCAGTCTCGCGGCGACGCTGGCGCCCGCTGGCTGATGGAGCTCCACCCCGAATCCGTACACGAAGTCCCTGTAGATAGTGAAGGAATTCTCAGGGACGTGGATACGCTGCTTGACCTGGAGGGCATGTCAGCTTGAGATTGATTTTTAAGACACAGGCAAAAATAAGCGGTTCTTCCCCAATTCGAGTGGGTAGATTATGCTTGTAGGGTCGAATTTATTCGACCGGCCGCGTTTCGACTAATTATTGGTCGAATGAATTCGACCCTACAGGCATCGTCGGATGATTTCGACCCTATATGTATTAACCACTGAATGACGGAAAGAGCCTATCTATAAAATTGTGACGGCCTTTACTCTGACCCCAAATATCCATGGAAAGTTTCAAAAGTGAAGGATATTAGCGCTCCATCCAACAGGGTAGGACCCCCGCGAACACCTGCCGCCCGGGCTCCGTTTCAGGTAATGGTAAAACCGACGGGAGCTTTATGTAATCTGGATTGCGAGTACTGTTACTATCTGAATAAGTCTGCCATGTTCAAAGGTTCGAAATTTCGAATCACGGATGACATACTCGAAAAACATATCAAGGGTTATATTGAAAGCCAGCCGGCTGGATGTCGAGAAGCAGGATTTACCTGGCAAGGTGGGGAGCCGACGTTATTGGGGGTAGATTTTTTCAGGAAGGCGGTACAGCTTCAGAATAAATATCGAAGGGCAGGATTAGAGATCACCAATGCGCTTCAGACTAATGGGACAAAATTGGATGATCGATGGTGTAAATTCCTAAAGGAGAATGATTTCCTTGTAGGCATCAGCCTGGACGGGCCTGAAAGCCTGCATGATCGATATCGAAAAACCAAAGATGGCAAAGGTTCGTTTCAACAGGTAAAACGTGGGCTCGACAAGCTTATCGAGCATCGGGTCGAATTCAATGTTCTTACCGCTGTTCAGCGTGATAACGGTGACCACCCACTTGAAGTGTATCGAGCCTTAAAGGAATTTGGCATACAGCATATCCAGTTTATCCCTATTGTAGAAAGCCTGGGGGATGGAACTGTATCCGAGCGGAGCCTATTGCCGGAACAATATGGCAAATTCATGAATTCTATTTTTGACGAATGGTTGGCGGCCGACATCGGTAGAATTTACATTCAGCAGTTCGAGTCTGCCCTTAGCACCATCATTGATCACAGAGCCACCTTCTGCGTACACGCCAAACAATGCGGCCGCTCTCTGGTACTCGAACATAATGGTGATGTCTACGCCTGTGATCATTTTGTATTCGATGATTTTCGAATAGGTAATATTGGGCAGGAAACTTACGCAGATATTGTTGATGGAGAACAGCAAAGCAAATTTGGGCAGGCTAAAGAGAAAGAATTAACCAGGCGTTGTAAACGTTGTGACGTTCGCCATTTTTGTAATGGCGGCTGCCCGGCCCATCACCTGGTAAATCTTGGTAATGAAGAATACCCACATAATTATCTCTGCGAAGGCTATAAGGTTTTTTTTAGATATACTCAGCCCTATTTAGAGGCTATTGCCCAGGCGCTACGAAATCAGAAGCCTGCTAACCAGTACCATCGTTTTTTGGCCACGAGTAGATTAGCACCCGGCAGGAATAATCCCTGTCCCTGCGGTAGCGGCAAGAAATTCAAGAAATGCTGTGGGTGACAATTTTCGTACGAATGTTGTGTGTCGGAGATAACAGGGAACATCGCCGCAGCTTTAAACCTGTGTTTAAATGATGCTGTTAACTAAAGTAATTAGTGTCAAAAATATGCGTATACCTTATTGAATCATGACGCAAAATAATCTGGATTTTGGTGCGTATACCGACTTCGGTGAGCTGCGTGCGGTGATCGTCGGTAGCGCCGAGGGTTTGGCTCTGCCACCCTTCAATCCCAGCCTGCATCATTACAACGACGAAGTCCAAGCGGCGCTCAAGGCAAGCGGTGATCAGCCGCTGGATATCCGTATGGCCATGCCCGAGCGTTGGCGGAAAACGGTGGAGCAACTGGATCATCTCGCCGCGCTGTATGAAAAAAACGGCATCCAGGTCTACCGGCCGAGGCCGTTTACCGAGGAGGAGCGTCATTACCTGGCTAACCTGCAGCCTGGGGCCTCTCTGCTCTATCCCGCAGACCCGGTTTACACGGTGGGGAAGCACTATATCGAAGTGAATATCCGGCGCGCGTACCGGCGCAAGGAAGTATTCCCGTTGCGCGACCTGGTCGCACCCCTGCTCGCGGCTGATTCAAAGACGCATCACGTGGTGATGCCACCGGCGCAACCGTTTACGCCGTCAAGTGGCGGCCCGGGGCCTTACCTCGAAGGCGGTGACATCATCTGCTATCGCAATCATTTGTTTGTGGGTGAGTCCGATATTGCAAGTAACCGTGCCGGCACCGAATGGTTGCGAAACTACATCGAACCTTTCGGGTACCAGGTACATCCCATGCCCATGAAAGGCAATATCCTGCACCTGTTGGGCATCATGGCGCTGGTGCGAGAAGGTGTACTGCTATTGTATCGTGATGAATTGCAATGTGAGTTACCGCAACCGCTCAAGGACTGGGATGTGATCGAACTGAGCGAAGCCGAGGCCAGGGCTTATGCTACCGTTGGCGTCAGCCTTGATGACAGGCGCTACGTCTTACCCATGGGGCTCGGCCGCGTGGGCGAGGAGCTGGTCCGGCGCGGAGTGGAGCCGGTCGAGATCGAGTATGATCACGTGAGTTACTGGGGCGGCAGCGTTTGCTGTTCCACCCATGCCATTGCCAGGAGCCCCTGATTCTATGGCAACGCGTTATGCACCCGGTCCGCTGGCCCCGGATTTGACCCGGACGATCCTCGACGCCGTCGACAGCGGTTTCGAGCAGCAGCTGGAATTCACCATGGAGATGATGCGCCATGCCTCGCTGCGTGGGCAGGAACACACCGCGCAGGCCTGTTTCTATGACGCACTGGCCAGCCGAGGCTACGAGATGGATCGCTGGACTATTGACGTCACAGAAATCGAAGACCACCCGGGTTTTTCGCCGGTCAAGGTGAACTACGAAAATGCCGTTAACGTAGTCGGTACACATCATCCGGCCAGTGTTCAGGGCCGCTCGCTGATTTTGAACGGACACGTGGACGTGGTGCCCACCGGCCCGCTGGAGATGTGGGCGCGGCCACCGTTCGAGCCACATATTGAGGGGGACTGGTTGTACGGCCGTGGCGGAGCTGACATGAAAGCAGGTCTGTGTGCCAATGTCTATGCGCTCGATGCTTTGCGCACGCTCGGATTCCAGCCGGCGGCCTGCGTGCACCTACAGTCGGTGACGGAAGAGGAATGCACGGGGAACGGTGCGCTCTCTGCCCTGCTGCGTGGCTACCGGGCCGATGCTGCCCTCATTCCAGAGCCCGAGGAAAACATGCTGGTGCGCGCGAATGCAGGGGTGATCTGGTTCCGGGTGTATGTCCAGGGCCGACCGGTTCACGTGCGCGAGGCAGCTCGGGGCGCGAACGCGATCGAAGCCGCGTACCGACTGATTGAGGCGCTGAAAACACTCGAAGCAGCATGGAATGAGCGGCGATCCGAGCACCGATATTTTGAAACTCTGGATCACCCGATCAATATCAATATCGGTAAAATTGCCGGGGGCGACTGGGCCTCGTCGGTTCCGGCGTGGTGCACCCTGGATGTTCGCGCGGCGATCTATCCGGGAGTCGATCCCAGGGATGCCGCAAAGGAGATCGAGGCCTGCCTTGAAGAAAAAAGCCATAGCGATCCGTTTCTCGCCGATCATCCGCCCCGGATCGAATACAATGGGTTCTTTGCCCGCGGTTACGTGCTGGAGGAGGGCAGTGATGCAGAGCGAGTGCTGGCCAGGGCGCATGGGCTGAGTTTTAACAGTGTCCTGGAGTCCTTCGTGACCCCAGGTTACCTGGACGGCAGGGTCTTCGTCCTGTACGACGACTGCCCCTGCCTGGTCTATGGTCCGGTGTCGCGGGATATCCACGCATTTGACGAACGGGTCAGCCTCGAGTCGCTCCGGCAGATTACCGCAACGATTGCGCTGTTTATCGCCGAATGGTGCGGTCTCGAGCCTGTGTCCTGGGCGTCACCGCCTCAGAGCGGTCCTGTTTTTCTGGAATAACAGTTCTCAGTTTTATATTCTATTCACTTGAAACATCACGACATAACTCATGGCATCATTACAGGATCAATTACTTAAGGCTGGCCTGGTTGATAAAAACAGGGCTAAGAAAGCAAATAAAGACAAGCAAAAACAGACTAATTTCGCCCGTAAAACCGGGAGGATAACTGTTAACGAGGCTAAAGTCTCAGCCCAACAAAAGCAGGCAAACAGAGCCGAACACGACCGCGAATTAAATCTGAAAAAACAAATAACATCCAATCAAAAAGCGATAGCTGCTCAAATAAGACAGTTAATAGAGATCAATAAACTGGATAGAGACCGGGGCGAGATTCCCTATAGTTTCGTTTACGAAAACAAAGTCAAAAATATTGTCGTCACCGAAAGCCTGAAGATCCAACTAACCCAGGGTCGTCTCGCTATCGTTACTTTACTGATAAACAAGGACAGGAAATTTGAAATTGTACCAGCCCCTGTGGCAGAAAAAATTGCCCAGCGCGATACCGAGTGTATCGTACAACTCAACGAGAAAGCTAACACAGAAGAAAATGAAGATGACCCGTACGCCGATTACCAGATTCCCGACGACTTAACCTGGTGAGGTATTGTCAAGTTAAGGATTTCCGGGGATACTGAGTATTGAGAACAAACTTGCAAAATAATTAAGCCTTGGCTTTTCTCTTACCCAAAAGAGATAAGTTTAATAAAGACACGGGAACTCTCGATGGGCATGTTAGTAAAAGGTAAGCTGGTGGATAACTGGCTGGAAAAGGAAATTGAAGATGGCGAATTTAATCGCATGGAGTCATCTTTTCGAAACTGGGTTAGCTTTGATGGCAGTGCTGGACCCACTGGAGCGGGAGGCTTCAAGGCAGAAGCAA
This sequence comes from Acidiferrobacterales bacterium, assembly GCA_036446455.1. Classification (GTDB taxonomy): domain Bacteria; phylum Pseudomonadota; class Gammaproteobacteria; order Acidiferrobacterales; family JAJDNE01; genus JAZFSZ01. The sequence goes on along the minus strand of JAZFSZ010000059.1, from coordinate 38,594 downwards.
ATCGATATCATTTGTATGTATCGGCTGCCTGTCCCTGGGCGCACCGCACCGTAATTTTCAGAAAACTAAAAAAGCTCGAGCACATTATTGGTTTATCAATTGTGGAGCCGGATATGTTAGATGAAGGCTGGACTTTTTCTGAAGCAGGGCGCTATATCGATCATTTGCATGCGTATAAATATCTGCATGAAATTTATACCCGGGCAGATAAAGAATTTACCGGCCAGATTACCGTCCCTGTTTTATGGGACGAAAAACTTCAAACGATTGTCAATAATGAATCGTCAGAAATCATTCGCATGCTCAATTCAGCGTTTGATAAATTCACCGAGGTGAAAACGGATTATTATCCCGAATCTTTACGCCAGAAGATTGATGAAGTTAATCAGCCGATTTACGACAATATTAATAACGGTGTTTATCGTTGTGGATTTGCAACCCTGCAGGCAGCTTACGAGAAAGCCTATGATCGCCTGTTTAATGAACTGAATCGGGTTGAAGAAAGGCTGTCAAATAAACGATATTTGCTCGGTGATCAAATAACCGAAGCAGACTGGCGATTATTTACAACTTTAGTTCGTTTTGATGCCGTCTATGTCGGCCATTTTAAATGCAACTTAAAACGCATTGCCGACTATCCAAACTTATCAAATTACTTAAGAAAACTCTATCAGCTGCCAGGTATTGCCGAGACGGTCTATATCGATTATATCAAACGACATTATTATTACAGTCATACCAGTGTAAACCCAACTCAGCTGATACCGAAAGGTCCTGCATTAAATTTCGATTTGCCACACGATCGTGTATCTAAATTTGAGGATTAAACTAGGGAACCTCTGAATAATTCATCCATGAATTCTTAGAGGACGACAAACGAAAAGTGTGATTTTCGTTTGTCTCGCAAAATCAATGCCTTAGCGGCACTGATTTTGGCAGCACGTCCATGTACTGCGGGAAGGTCTGAATAAATCAGACCTTCCCTAGCCTCCAGGCACTGTATCCACGGCAATTCCGGACACAATTGCCGTCGTAGCTGTCTCGGCTGCTGCTGAAATCTTGATCACATCGCAGAGCAGCGCTTTATAAACCGGGAAGCCTGAAATGGGGTCGCGGTTGTCAAAATCAGTTAGCTCATTCACATTACACTGCCGCCAGGGATCAGAGGCAATGGGACTACCGCCGCCAGCATTGGCTTCGATGACGCCGGGGACGATATTTTCTGTCACCCGGGCCTGGTAGCGAACTTTGCCTCGGGGAGATACTACCCATACTGCATCACCTGTTTGAATCTCGCGACGGGTAGCATCTTGCGGATGCAGCAGGACCTGAGGGTTGGGTTGCATCTTCAACAGACCCGGTATGTTGTGGTGCTGCGAGCGAAAATTCGACTGAATTCTGGCCCCGGAGTTAAATACCAGCGGATATTTTTGGGCTATCAGGGGTGATGCAATGGGTCCTTCCCGGGGATCGATATAAACCGGTAATGCATCATAGCCGTGCTCGGCCAGTACACTCGATGCAATTTCAAATTTGCCTGAAGGGGTTTCAAAACCCGCCTGGCGATCACCGCGTAGCAAGCCCAGTTCCCACTTACGATATCGTTGGGGTGGGGTGGGCATATGGATACCTTCCGGATGCTGGCGCAAAGTTTCCAGATCGAGACCGGTTCCAGCCAGGGCCCAACGCAGCATATCTTCACTCGATTGAGGATAAACATCGCCATAGCCCATTCGATTGGCGATGGCGATGGCAATATCCCAATCGGATTTAGCCTCGCCGCGTGGTGCTATTATCTGCTCGCGTATCTGCACATACTGCCCATGCACGACATAGGTTTCGTTTTCGAACATGGTAGTAGCGGGCAATACGATATCAGCGTACAGGGCGTCTGCGGTTAAAAACCGATCTGCCACGACTAAAAAATCCAGCGCGGCAAAGCAACGTCGCCACAGCTCTGGTTTGGGATAAGCGGTAATTATTGAGGAGCCCACAACCAGCATAGCCCGCAAGGGGTACGGATCGTCATGCAAAATAGCCCGCGGCAATTCCATCGCGTGGGCTTCTTTACGGTATAGATGGTAAAGCGGATATTTATCTTTACCTATTGGCTCTACATGGGTTGGTGGTGCGACACGCCAGCTCCCGTTCATCTGAAACTTTGACGGAGTCTTGATAAGGTTACCGCCAGGGGCATCGAGATTGCCGGTTAAAGCCCACAATATATAGATAGCCCGAATATTTTGGGTGCCGCTGTTGGTATATTCGAGACCGGTGTAACTAACCAATGCAGCGCCTTGTGCCCTGGCTATAGCTCTTGCTGTTTTCCTGATTTCGGCGGCCGGGATGAAGGTGATTTGCTCAACGCGTTCCGGGGTGAACTGAGTGACATAGTCCTTTAAGGACTCAAAACCTACGGTCCACCTCGCCACGAATTGGTGATCATAGAGTTCTTCATCGATCAACACCTGAATCATGCTCAAAGCCAGGGCGCCATCGGTGCCCGGTCGGATGCCTAGCCAGTGCGCTCGTGCTGCCCGGGCTGTTTGGGTGCGTTGGTGATCGATTACGATCACTTTGGCTCCTCGCTTCCGGGCATTGATAATTCTGGAAAAATCTACAGGTGAAGAATCGGTGGCAGGGTTGCTGCCCCATATCACGATGACTTCCGAGTTTTCAATATCAGGCGCTATATCTTCGCCCCACACGCCAAAAGTGGTGTTTGGAGCGATGACGCCGTGGGTCACATAGCAAATAGATCCTACGCCAGTGGTGTTGGGTGAGCCAAAGGGAAACAACAAATTCCAGGCTGAGGATACCCGTACGCCCGCCGGGGTGAGTAGATCGCACAAGGATTGTTCGAAGGTGCCGCGCCCGGTATGAACACACACGGCTTCAGGTCCATGGCGAGCGGCAATTTGTTTAAATTGGTCGGCAATAGTATCCAGGGCTTCATCCCAGCTCACAGGCTCAAATTTTCCTTCCCCTCGATCTCCGATGCGTTTAAGCGGATGGAGTAGCCGGTCAGGTGAATAGACAATTTCCGCAGCCTGGGCGCCGCGCGCACAACATATGCCCAGGGGATGTTCTTTCCACGGAACGACTCGCCCAATACGGCCTTCGCTAATCGAGATATGCAGGCCACAGCCTGCCGGACAAATACCGCAAATGCCTGCAACAACCTGCCTTTCAGCTAAACTTTGTTGTGTAGCAACAGTACCGGGGGTGGTTTTTTTTATTGTAGATGTGTGAATCGTAAATTAGCCCTGATATTAAAGATAAAATACCGCTTGAATGAAAAGCATCAGTGATACGATGGTTCGAGGGTGAAGCTCCACTAATTTTTTTGATAAAATTAGCGCCGCCAGCAATTCAACAATTAGGTAAAATTAACCTGAAAATCCTACAGTATGTTAAAAGGCGCTGTCAACTAAAGAGGATCGATACCGATTGCGCCGAAACCGCTGGGCTACCGCAAAAAATTTGAATCCTGGCGTCGAGGGCTATGCTCTCGATGCAAGCGCTGCCGTGCGAGTGGCCAGGCAGGTGCTGGGTATTACAGCAGCACCTGCTCAATAGCCCGGTTAATAATTCATGGGCGGGATAGTTAACTTCTCAGTACTATTTTCCCCCATGAACCCACCATTGCCGGTTGCTGTGTTCCACATCTTTGCTGTGGAAGCGAGCTACTTTACCGGTGGGTTCGACAGGTTCATCGTAAAAAAACTGCGGTAATTCATTGTCCCCGATGTCGAATCCCGCCGCTTGGTTGAATGCATGTTCAAGTTCCAGAGTTTCCTTGCCTAACTCAAAAAGAAATGATGCGGACAGGTTTGTACCGTGGGCATCGTTAAGGGCATTGGCCATAAATTCCTGGTTGTCGTCGGTGACCGATCGACCGAATATACACATCCCGAGCGAATCGGCCGCAGCCGCGGCAACCTGCGCAGCCATGCTGGCGGCGACGATTTCATCGGTGGTCTTGTCTTTGCAGTCCCAAAACGGCAGGTTACCGGCGGTGTGGTCGGCACCCTGGGCGGTCATCATCATAGTCACGCCCGTGACTTCGTTGACTCTTGGATCGTAGGCGCTGATTGCCTGTTGCTTGATCACAGGGACACGTCTCACCTGGTAGTGCTCACCCATGCGGTGGGCGCCCTGGGCCCAGAGCCGACCCTCCTTACTCCCCTGTTTAATCTGTTCCAGTATGTTTTTCATGAATTCGATATCACCGAATTTCGCCAGTCCCGCTTCCATCAGGACGCCGATCATGGCCCCGGTTTCGATGGTGTCTATGCCTATATCATTCGCGGTGAAGTTCAATGGCGCCAGATCGTCAGGGTCGGTAATACCGCAATTGGTGCCTAATAATCCGATGGTTTCGTACTCGACTGGCGAGACTAACTCGTTACCGTCTTCATCGACGTAGACATTGCTGCACTGAATCACGCAACCGGGCATGCAGGCATGCGACTGATCACCACCACGTCGCAGGTTTTGTTCCCTGATATATTCCCCACCCAACTTCAGTGGCTCGATATCTGTATCCACCAACCGGCCACGGCTGAAATTTTCTACCGGCAGCCCGCCAGTGTAATTGTTGATGTCCGCGACGAAGGCAGTGCCCAGCGCTTTGTAATTGGCAACGGCTGCACTCTCATCGAGCATTTTTTTGTATTGACGCACGGCAGTCATGACTTTCTTGCGGTCGTGAAATGCCGGCATCTTGTGCATTTCCACTACAATCGCCTTGACTTTCTTGCTGCCCATTACCGCACCGACGCCCCCTCTTGCCGCCAGTCGCGAGGGACGATTATCGGCGTCGCTAAACGCGATGCCAGCCAGCAGTCCCTGGTATTCCCCGACCGGACCGCACAGCGCCAGGCTTATTTTCTTGCCGTATTTTTGGTGCAGCAGCGCGGCGACATCGGTATTGGTTTTTCCCATATAGGTCGCGGCCGATTCGAATCTAACTTCCCCGTCCTGCCCGATATGAATGATGTTCCACTGCTCGCATGCGTGGTGCAGGGTGAAGCCGGAAATGGATAACTGGCCCAGGGCGACGGCGAAAGTCCCCCCGGCGTTGGCTTCCTTGATTCCTCCGGTCAACGGACTCTTGCAGCCAACGCTGATGCGGTTGGCATTGGAGAAGGCGGTACCGGCGAAAGGTCCTGCAGAAAATATCAACGGGTTCTGCGGTGACAGGGGATCCACCTGCGCCTTGTCCAGCCGTAGCAGGGTTTGCGCGATCAGGTATCTCCCGGCACGAATTATTTCTTCGCCGTGCAGACTCTCTTTTTCAACTGTCTTTTTATTGAGGTCAATCTGTAGGTAATAACGCATCTGATCTCTCTAGGTATCCGCCAATATGTCCGCATCTGCGGCTCTTACTATTTGTTCGATCTCCCGCCTCTGGTCCGCGCTGGGTACCGAATCCGGTAAGGGCCGTTGCATGATTTCGAGATACGATTCTAGCGCACTGTCCATGACATCACGACGATTGTTTGCCTCGTAGCTGTCCCGGTCCTCACGCTGGAACACTTTCGGCATGAACATGTTTCGACAGTGCCTGACGGTATGTTCTTGCGCCAGAAAATTCCCCCCTAATTCGATGTCCTTCAGTACCTCCCAGGCGGTGCTTTCGTCATCAACCGGAGATGCCTGCAGGTACCTGTTCAGCATACCTCCGAGCTCATTGTCGAGAATCGCCTGAATCGGACTAAACACGGTGGCACATTCCAACTGACCCACTCCGCCCAGTATATCGGCCCCGGACAGCGATGTTAGCTGGGCGCGCAATGCCGCTTCTGCCTGTGCCTGGGGACAAGGTGCCGGGGTATCTGATCCTACACCGATGGTATGCGTGACCAGTCCAAACCCATATTTCATCAGTTGTACCGCCATACTGACACCCTGTAGTACCTCGACGCTGGACTGTAAACAGCGCCCGGTGCGCACATCCAGAGAGAATATCAGGGGCGTGGCGATTACCGGTATGTTGGCTCCAAACAGGTGCGCCATGACCACCATGGCGAGAATTTCTGCTGCCGCCATGACGGTGACCCCAGGCATGGTGATGGGTGCGGTACCGGCGGCGCTGGGCAGACTACAGGCGTGAATCGGCAAACCGTAGCACGCCGCCTGACGGATTGCTTCCACGTCCATGCGCTTGAATGCCAGCGGGGTGAAAGACGTAACGATGCAACTGGCGATGGGTCGCTGCCGTAATTGCTCCTCACCACCGGCGGCCGTTGCGACGATACGCATCAGGTATTCAATATTTTCGAAAGCGTAAGGTTGTAGCATCACATGCTTTTGTGTCTGGGTAACGAGGCGCGCGACACCATGGATATCGGCGGTCACCGCCGGTACGTCGGCAACGAAAGGATGCGCCACGAACCCAATCTGGTCGAGGTGATTGCTCAGGCGCGCGATGATACCGACATCCTCGAGCTTTAAATTTCGGTAGTCGCCGCTATCCGCGTCCACAAACCCGTAAGCGCCTGTACCGGTACGCATCACGAAAGTACCATCGGCGCGCGGTAGTTGCAGGTCCCATACTGGATCATGGGCGCACAACTCGACAGTCTTCGGTGTCGTGGCCAGGGCTTCTTTAATCAATTGCCGCGGGAGCCTGTAGCACTTGCCATCGCTGGTTTGAGTAGCACCGGCGGCAGTCAGCAGTTTCACGGCCTCTTCGTGCTCGATGGCGACACCGTGGGTTTCCAGCAGACGGAAGCTACGTTCGCGCAACTCGTCGATATGATTATCGGGATAAAAACTAAAGATCGGTCTGAAACTATTTTTTACGATTTCAGCTGCTCTGTTCTTTGACTGTGCCCTGGCGGCTTGCAATCTAAGCTGGCGTGCGTTTCTTCTGATCCTGCTTGTGTTTATCATCTTGAACCCTCAAAAGTTGACTGATCTGGCACACACCATTTAGCGCTCACTGCCTGCCGACTTGAGCTTGTCTGTCTATAGTATTTAGTATAGGTACCCATACAACACTGCTGTTTTATCCGCCCTCTTAGGTATAGGAAATAGGTTAAGGGTTGGAAATCAGTCATAGGTAACAACTCAGCAGGGTTTCAGGATTGACCGTCGCTAATCATCTTCAATAGTCGTATCAGTTCATACCGCCTGGTTTTATCGAGTGGTTTCAGAGTCTCCCTGGATACTTGCCTGCCCAGATCGAAACAACTTTTCACCATCTCCTTTCCTTCATCGGTTAACTGCATTTTCAGTCGCCGTTTGTGTAGCGGATCTTGTGTGCGGAGCACGAATCCTCTTTGCTTTAGCCGTTGAATAACCCCTTGCAAACTTGCCGGATCCATATCCACCAGCCGACCCAGCTTGTTCTGGGTGACTTCACTCACTTCGTATAGCTTTGCAAGTACCGCGAATTGTTGCGGAGTCAGGGACTTCGATTCGAACCGACTCTTGAAGATCAAGGAGGCACGTTGATGGGCCCGGCGCAAAAGAAAACCAACCTGTTCCGCCAGAATATAGTCTGTATCAACGTCGGTTACCTGCTGACCCTGCTGCTCGTCTATATTATTCATTTTCGATAATCGCCAGCCGATCAGCGGGTGGTGTATTGCGTGACCGCCGACAACGGATTACCCCATCGATTATGACCATGCTGATACCCGGAAGGTCGCCCTTTTTGATGCTGTCGAGAAAATCCGAACCTGCACTATGTTGGGTGCGATCCATGATGACGAAGTCCGCCGCCCGGCCAGGCTCAATCAAACCACAGTCGAGTTCGCGCTGGCGCGCGGTCTTACCGGTGGCGAAGCAAAAGACGATTTCCGGGGCGATCTCACCCATGCTGCACAACATGGAGACCATGCGCAGAATCCCCAGAGGTTGTACCCCGGACCCCGCGGGAGAATCAGTGCCGAGAATGATACATTCCTGTTCAGTACGGCTGCCACCATGACGATGGAAATCACCAGATAACTGCGAGTTCCCAACTTTTCAAACCCGCTGAGAGCGGTTTCAGGGAGTTTGGGAATCAACAGGGCACTCACCAGTTCATCGGCGTGGATAACGGTATTGCGGTTACCCTTTATGAATTCACCCAGTGGCAAGTTCCGTTTTGCCGAGCGACTGGAAAGCTCTACCTGGGCATCCAGGCATAGCAGGCCGGGAACTCCATCCGCAGCAGGAGAGGCATTGCAGATATTCCCCACGACAGTAGCTCGATTCTGAATCTGCACCCCACCGATACGAAGCGCGGCCTGTTTGCTTATGCAATTGGTTTTTTTTGGTGAGTGATTCCGGCGCGGTCTTCTTGGCATGATTGCCTCCTGATATTGTTGCCATTAACATGGCTTAAATCAGGCTTGAAATCCACTTATAGCGCTGTCCGATTTTCCGGGGCCACCTCTAATTATCCCCTCGAAGCAGTTAACTTGTCATTACTTTGCTTATGATTTCAGACTCTTCGCGTTTCCGACGGCGATGATTTCGGCCAGAATGGACACCGCAATTTCTCCCGCGGAACGCCCACCGATGTCCAGGCCCACCGGTGCATGCAGACGTTCGAGGGTTTCTTCGCCGAAACCCGCTGTGCGCAGTCGATCCAGGCGCCCAGCATGGGTTCGGCGGCTGCCCAGACAACCGATGTAGTATGCGGATGACCTAAGGGCAGCATGCAGTGCGGGGTCATCCAGGATCGGATCATGGGCGAGAATCGCCAGTGCCGTGCGTGAATCGATGGACAGCCCCTGCATGGCCTGCTCGGTTCGTTGGCGGATGATCGTAACGCCCGGTAACCGTTCAGGTTTGGCGAAGGCGGGGCGTGAATCGACCACGGTAACTTCGAAGCCGATGGCGGTGGCCATCGGCGCCAGTATCTGGGCGATATGCACGGCGCCGATGACGATCAGTTTGCGCGGCCGGGTGTGCGTCATCACGAACAACTCGGCTTCTTCTTCTCGAATAACGGTACCGCCGGATCCTTGTTTGTGCAGGCAGCGCACCCGGTTCAAAGTGTCTTCACCGAGCACCAGCGCGCCAGTGACGCTTTCGTCGTCCACCATCAGTGCGTCACCGCTTGCCAGGTCAATCACCCGCGTGATCGGCGGATCACTAATCATCTTCTCGAGTTCAGCTCGGGGCGGTGCGCGCATCACGAAAACCCGGATGTTGCCGCCACAGGCAAGGCGAATTTCTCGGGCCGACTCGTCGCTAACGCCATACTCCAGGCTCTGGGGTTCCCCGTCGGCGATGATGTCGATCGCTTCAGAGATAACAAAGGGTTCGATGCAACCACCGGAAACAGAGCCGACGAACGCACCTCTGTCATTGATGGCCAGTTGACTGCCCGCGGGGCAAGGTGAAGAACCCCAGGTGCTGACCACTACCGCCAGGGCGACGCCGTGTCCCTCATCTATCCAGGCAATGGCCTGTTTGAGTACGTCATCACTACCCATCGCGGCGTTATCTGGTATTGGTACGGGCGGCATCTACAATATTGTAGTTTCAGGCTTACGCACTGGCGCGTGAGCGGTTGATACCCATCAGTCCGTCGAGCTTGAAGACCGCATCCTGCGCATCGAAGCCAACCGCATCAGCGCCAATTTCGTCGGCAAATTCCTGGGTTACGGGGCTGCCGCCTACGATAACCTTGATGTTGTCACGCATACCAATTTCTTTCATACGATTGATGACTTTTTCCATTTCCATAAGCGGAAGCGTCAGCAGGGTAGACATACCGAGTGCGTCGGCATTGTGTTCCTTCACTGCCTCGATAAATACCTCAACATCGATATCGGTACCGATATCAACCACGTCATAACCATTCGCCTGCAGCACGGCGCCCACAACCGATTTTCCAATGTCGTGGATATCGCCCTTGATGGTGCCGATGACGACTTTACCATGGGACGTGCGTTTTTCACCGATTGCCCTGATTCTTTCATCGAGTATGGCTGCGCCCTGTTTCATGACATCCGCAGCCATTGCCAGCTCGGGCAGGAAGATGATGCCGGCGCCGACGATACCGTATTCCGGCGTGCCGGTTGCCCACAACCCTGTACGCATATCCATGGCCGGGCTGAAGGAGCAGAAGGCCAGCGGATGACCGGGCTTGTAGCTCTGGCACTGCACCACCAGGGCAAGTGTCTCCGCGATACACTGAACCAGCATGCCAGCACGGGTGGCCGGACCGGTAGCACCGCCCATCAGGGCGCTTTCGATCGAAAGCGGGGCACCGCAGTCACAGAAACCCATGAGCCAGCTCGTATAGTGAACGTCGATAACACGCGGTGGATTAACCACCACATGACCCAGCATATGCGGCTTTTGGCGCATTTCTTCTTCGCCGCCGGCTGCAATCTGCCACATCTTGATCAGATCGGACACTTCGTTCTCGGCACCGGTGTCGTAGACCCAGGTGCCGGGTTTATTGGTGTTTTTCATCCATTCCGTGGTCAGGATCTGAGAGTTGCAAATCTTTTCCTCGTCATAGATCCACATGACCGGCTTGTAGAGACCGTGGACCTGTTCCAGGGCGTCGGCCATCAAGGTGCCTTCAATAGCATCCCTGCGGGTGGCCTTGCGCCGCTCACCGGTGCGAATGTCGTCAATATAGCGACCGGTTACGCTACAGAAGTGGACTTCCCCGGTGCCGATTGAACAATCATGGGTCGGATCGTTTCGGCCGTGCAGAGTAAAACTGCCGGGGCACTCGTCCAGTGCATCCATGACGACCTTTTCCGGGATCTTGACCAACTCGCGATTGTTTTCAAGCGTGCATCCGGCGGCTTCGAACATTTTTGCCGCACGTTCATCATCACAACGCATGCCCCCCTGTTCAAGCACGCGAATGGCTGCATCGTGCACCATTTGGCATTCTTCCCGGGTAATGGGATAAACGGAGCCCACAAGTTTTCCATCGAAACCCTTCATGATCTACCCTCTCTCGTGTTGAGTACCTGATTTGTTCTAATTTTCGCGTAATATATAGTGCGTAGTAATAGCGTGATCTGGATTCCGATTCGTCGTGTTACTCCGTCCGAAATGACGCTGTTCCTGGCTTGAATAAGTGCCATTATCTTAGCTCTCTATTCACTACATCTTCACCCTGGCGCCAGTCGGGTCATAAAAAGACTTCAGTGATGCGTCGGCCTGATAGGTTTCACAGGCGATTTCGATCTCAAAGCTTGCATCGTTGATCAGATCGGCGGTGACGCCATCAGGATATTTGACATAGCCCATACCGACTGCGCTGCCCAGGGTGAACCCGTAGGCGCCGGAACTCAGGTATCCGACGATCTCGCCGTTCATGCGGATCAGCTCGTCGTGGAACAGCGCGGGTTCGGGATCCTTCAATTTGAACATGACCATGCGGCGGCTGAGCACCTGGCCGGCCTGGGGCAGCAGGGCTTCGCGGCCTTGGAATCCGCCGGGCTTGTCCATTTTTACAATAAAACCGAGACCGGCCTCAAATGGTGTGGCATCGGGCGCGAGATCGAGCACGAACTCTCGATAGGCGCGCTCACAGCGCAGATGTTCCAGGGCGTGATAGCCGGCCTGTTTCAAACCGAGCGGCTCGCCTGCTTCCATGACGATGTCATAGACATCCTGGACGAATTCCGACGGGATTTGCAGCTCCCAGCCCAGCTCACCAATAAAGGTCTGTCGTTTGGCCAGCACGCGGGCATAACCGATATCGATTTCCTGCGCGGTGAGAAACGGAAAAACCTGGTTGGAAAGATCGGCATCGGTGATGGATTGCAACAGGTTGCGCGATTTCGGACCTTGAATATTTAGCACCGAATAAGCTGCGGTGACGTCGGTGATGGCGACATGCTGGTCGGGCTTGATGTGCCTGGCGATCCAGTTCATGTCACGGCAATGCACACCGGCCGATGAGTATATGATGAAACAATCCTCGGCGCGGCGATCGATGGTGATGTCGCACTCGATACCACCCATGGAGTTGAGCATATGGGTATAAACCAGTTTGCCAACGGCAACGTCTACGTTGCTCACGCACATCCACTGCAGATACTGACAGGCATCGCGGCCCTGGACCATGGTCTTGCCGAAGGAACTAACATCCATGATCACCACGCCTTCGCGGGCAACCCGGCATTCCTCGGCCGTGTGTTCATACCAGTTGGGCCGGGAGTAAGAGTAGGCGTTTTTCGGCTCAATGCCTTTGGGGGCAAACCACATGGGACGTTCCCATCCGGCGGTTTCCCCGAAACAGGCACCGCCGTCGGCCAGTCTGTCGTGCAGATGACTCTTGCGCGCCGGTCGTGATGATTCATGCTCCTTGAACGGCCAGCTCATTTCGAAAATTCTGCCGAGAGATTCCGCGCTACGTTCGCGCAGGTACTTCTTGTTGATCTGGAAGGGATGGAAGCGCGCTACATCGTAATCGAGCAGGTCCATATCCGGTTCGCCATGGATGATCCAGTGCGCCAATGCGCGTGAGATGCCGGGGCTGATTTCAAAGCCTTCGGAATTCATACCGGCGGCAATGAAACAGTTTCGCAGACCGGGCGCCTCCCCCAGACACGGCAAGCCATCCGGGGTAAAACTTTCCGGTCCGTTCATAAATTTTTTAATGCCGATATTTTCCAGCTCCGGAATCATTTCCATGGCCTTTGTATAAGGCAGGGCGAAGTGATCCCAGTCTTCCTGTATTTCGATGAACTGTTGTCCGCCGGGTAGCTTCTCAACCGGTAATGGCTTGCCGCGTGGCTCAAAAGAACCGATCAGCAGCTTGCCGGCTTCCTCTTTCATATAGGTGTAGCCGTCTGTGTCACGCAACACCGGCAGGGTCGGCACGACGAAGTCCATGGCTTCCGTCACGACATACATGTGTTCACAGGCGTGGAGCGGTACACGCGCACCAAGCTGGGCTGCAAAATCTCCGGTCCACAGACCACAGGCCAGCACCAGGGTTTCACACTCGATGGCGCCAATTGTCGTTTCGAGCCGGTATTCGCCGGAGGGCAGACGCTGCATTTTGTCCACGGGTGTGCCTTCAAAAATTCTTGCCCCACGTTTTTTTGCTCCCGCGATCAGGGCGTTGATGGTGTCGACCGGGTTAAGCTGACCATCTTTGGGAATGAACAGGCCACCGGCGACCATACTGTCATCAAGCGCGGGGTATATGTCTTTGACTTCCCTGGGTGAAATGACATGGGCATCGATGCCGAAACTCCTGGCGAGACTGGCGCGCCGGCTCATTTCGTGGACGCGGTCCAGGTTGCGACCGATGGCGAGGGTGCCATTTTGCTTGAAGCCCGTGGCCATGCCGGTATCGACTTCAAGCTCGGGATAGAACTGTGCATTGTATCTGCTAACATCCGTTGTGGTATGAGCACTGCGGAGCTGCATGATCAACCCTGCTGCATGCCAGGATGTGCCACAGGCAAGGACACCACGCTCCAGTAATACGACATCCGATACGCCAGCCCTGGTGAGTTGATAGGCAATTGAACTCCCCACGACACCGCCACCCACGATGACAATGCGGGCGTGACTCGGTAGATCCTTGCTCACGGTGTGATTTTTTGCTGCAAGGATTTACTTACGACTCCGCGGCTTGCCCTGTTTTCATTAATCGCGGCCAGCACTTTCTCCGGCGTCAGCGGCAGATCATGAATACGGGTTCCGATGGCATCGGTAACCGCATTGACAATGGAGGCGGCAACCGGGGCAAAGACCGGTTCACCGATGCCCTTTGACCCGAAAGGGCCAAGGCCGCTACGGGATTCAAGCACGATGGACTGGATCTCCGGCACATCCTCGGATGTGGGTATCAGGTATTCACTCAGGGAACCATTCTTCAACACGCCTTTTTCCAGGATCAGCTCTTCGCTGAGCGCGAAGCCCTGTCCCATCAGGGCGCTGCCTTCGATCTGGCCTTCCACAGCGCGCAGGTTAATGGCCTGTCCCACATCGTGGGCGCCGACGCTCTTGATTACGGTGACTTCACCGGTATCGGTATCGACGCTGACCTGGGCTGCATGTGCTCCATAGGTGAAGTCCGGAAAAACATCGCCTTGTCCGGTTTCCGGATCGAGTCCTTCGCTCTGCGGCGCCCTGAAGATGGACAGGTTATGGCGGTGCACCCCTTCGGTGGCACAGACTTTGACCATGTCCTTGATGGACATACAACGTTCCGGATTATCCAGAACAAAGATCATCGAATCAGCCAGATCAAGCTCACCAGGGGATACATCAAAGTGCTTTGCCATGCATTCCAGCAAGTTATCCCGAACCGCGACGGCGGCCAGTTCGGTTGCCTTACCACTCATGTAGAGAGCGCGGCTGGCGGTGGATGTGCCTGCCAACGGGTTTAGGTGACCATCGCCGAAGTAGACGGTAACCTCGTTCATGGGCACACCGAGAACCTCAGCGGCGATCTGGGCCAACGCAGACATCTGCCCGGCGCCGACATCGGTTACTGCGCAGCGCACGATAACCGTGCCGTCCATCTCCAGACCGACCCAGGATTCAGAGGTATCCTTCATCCAGCGGATACGGCCATAACTCTGCTGGTAGCAGGCAAGGCCATGACCATAAACCAGGTGGTCGGAGTTGTTCGGCTGTTGACCAAGGGCGGCAAGCGCCTGGGTGGCACACTGATCAGACCATACGGAACTGCGGATGATCTGACCGGTGGTATTGGGATCACCGGGCTGAATGAAATTCTTGCGGCGCAGTTCCAGTGAATCCATGCCAATCAGTTTGGCAAGTTCTTCCATCTGGGCTTCACAGGCGGTGTTGGCCTGCATGGTGCCAAATCCGCGAAAAGCACAGGTCGGCAGGTTGTTGGTTGCTGCCGATATCGCATCCACCCACAAATTGTCGACGCGGTACGGCCCGGTTGAACCGACCACTGCATAGAGCAGGACATAAGGGCTCAATTTGGCATAGGCGCCGGCATCTGATGTGATGGTAATTTGCATGGCGGTGATTTTGCCATCTTTGCGCACACCGGTTTTGTGGGTAAATGTAAATGGATGGCGCGGTCCGTGGGACAGAAAGGAATTCTCACGAGTCTGGATCAGCTTTACCGGGCGCTTCGTATCCATGGCCAGCAATGCCAGCCAGACCTCGATGGTCATGACCTCCTTGCCACCAAAACCACCACCAAGATATGGCGCTTGCAAGTGGACCCTGTTATGCGGAATGCCAAGCGCATCGGCTACAGCGCGATAGTGTTCGATCACCTGCGTGCTGGATCGAATGTTGAGAATTTCATGTTCATCGACCCAGGCAACAGCTGCCTCCGGTTCCAGAAATGCCTGTTCCTGGTATTGTGATGAAAAGGTGTTTTCCAGAATATAGTCGGCTTCGGCGAAACCCTTTTCAATATCGCCCTTGCGTATTTTGCGGGTCGAGACGATGTTGTCATCGCCGTAAACGATTGGCGCGCCGGGCTTCTGGGAATCAAAAGGATCATAGACACCTTCGGTGTCTTCGTAATCAACGATGATCAAATCCAGTGCTTTCTGGGCAAGTTCATAGGTTTCCGCGGCGACAAGAGCGATGGGTTCGCCTTGAAAGCGCACCCGTTCCGCTGCCAGGATGGGTTGTTTGGTGTCCTTGGTGCCGCCGCCGGTTTGACCGGGGAGGTCGGTCATAACTGCATTACAGGCGGAAAGATCATCAGCCGTCAAAACACTGTGTACACCAGCCAACGCCCGGGCGGCCGATACGTCAACACGGGTGATGTTGGCGCAGGCGCGATCACTGTGCAACACCTTGGCAAACAGCATGCCTTCCATGGAATAGTCTCCGGCGTAAATTGCCTGGCCGTAGACTTTTGTTGGGGCATCGTTACGTGGCTTGTTCCTGCCGATCTGGCGCAGGTTCACATTGGCGATGGCATTGGGTGAGGTATCGACCTGATTCATGCTGCTTCTCCTGCTGCGCGCAGTTTCCCAGCCGCAAGCTGTACGGCTTCGAAAATACGGGTATAACCGGTACAACGACACAGGTTGCCACCCAGACCGCGTTTGATGTCATCGAGCGAGGGGTTCGGGTTGTGTTTCAGCAAAGCTTTTGCCGCAACAATCATGCCCGGCGTACAGTACCCGCACTGAGCGGCGCCGGCTTCGATAAATGCCTTTTGAAGCGGGTCGGCTTTGCCTGGCTGACCTATGCCCCTGATGGTGGTTACTTCGCAACCATCGACATGCCAGGCAAGTGTCAGGCAACTGTCGACGGGTTCTCCGTCGAGCAGGACGGCGCACGCGCCGCAGTCGCCCTTTTCACAACCGCATTTGATTTCTACAAAGCCTTCATGACGCAGGGCTTCCAGTAGTGTGCGATGCGCAGGTACGGCGAATTTTACTGCACTTCCGTTCACTTTGACGGTGACGATTTTTTCTTTGCTCATAATCTAATCCTCCTCTCAGGCAACCTGCTTCCAGGCCTGTGTCACCAGGCGACGGGTCAGGGAAAACGCTGTCTGCAACCGGTAACCGGCACTGGCGCGTATGTCATCTATGGGCGAGCACTGATCGGCTGCGGCCCTGGCGGCCTGCTCGATGATGTCTTCGTTAAGCACCTTGCCCGTCAACATGTCTTCGGCGGCCCTGGCGCGGAATATGGTCGGGCCGACCGAGCCCAGGGCAATGCGAGCGGTGGAACAGGTTCCACCCTGTGCGCTTATCATCACCGCGACACCGGTCACGGTGATGGCGTCGCCCTTGCGTCGGGCGAGCTTGTAGAACAGGTTGGCACTACTTTCCGGTGGAACATCCCAGGACACGGACGTCAGTAGTTCATCGGGACGCATAACGGATTTCTTGTAATCGATATAGAACTCATCGAGTGGAACGGTGCGTTGTCCGGAAGCACTGCTCAGGGTGACCTCCGCGCCAAGAGTCAGCAACGCCGGTACGCTGTCGGCCGATGGCGACCCACAACAAATATTGCCGCCGATAGTTGCTGCCGTGCGCACCATGGCGCCGGCAAAAATTTCTGCCGCGGCATACAGAGCCGGGGCATCGGTCTTCATGCCGTGGTGTTCCAGAATGTCTGCCAATGTGGTACGTGCACCCAACATCACACGACTGCCATCACGCTTGATGTAACGCAGTTCATCCAGGGCTTCGAGCGAGATAAAGTTTCTGCAGGTTTCACGCTTGCTGCGCAGGTCCGGGACCAGATTGGTGGCGCCGGCAAGCGGCCGTATTCCGCCGTTGTTGGCCAGAGCCTGCAGGGCATCGGCCAGTGATTGCGGTTCAGAAAGATCAAAGGGAGGTAACATGGAATGTCTCCGGTCTAAACAAATTAAACGGCCCAGCCGCCACAGATAACCATTTCCTGGCCGGTAATGTTCCTGGAGTCGTCGCAGGCCAGGAAGACCACGGCGTTGGCGATATCCTGCGGTGTGGTTAGGCGTTTCAGTGCCATTTCAGACACATAGTCCGCGTATTCATCTGCATAGGTTGTGCCCTTAACCCTGGCTTTTTCCCGGCACAGTTTTTCCATGCGCGGGGTTTCAACAATGCCGGGCATGATGGCATTGACGTTGATATTGTATTCACCACAATCGAGCGCCGCGGTGCGGGTCAGACCTCGAACGCCCCACTTCGAGGAGCTGTATCCGGCACGATAGCGATACCCCTTTATACCGGAAGCACCACCGATATTGACGATCTTTCCATACTTGCGTTCGATCATGGGGGGGATGGCATATTTCATGGGCAGGAATGTGCCGATGATGTTCTTGCGCAGCAGGGATTCGAATTCTTCTCCGGTGATGTCCCAGACTGGGGTTTCGATGGGACCGGTGGCGCCGGCGGCATTGACCAGAACGTCGATGCGTCCATCGAAAAATTGCCTGGCTTCAGCTACCATGTTTTTGACTCTTTCGTCCTCGGTAACATCACAGGATATAGCGGTTGCTTTGGTGCCGGCTGCTTCCAGTTCTTCGGCAAGTTCCTCGATTGGACCGGGGGTCCGGGCAACCAGGACCAGGTTGGCGCCTTCACTGGCCAGCTGTCTGGTTATGGTGCCACCCATGCCCTGGGCTGCGCCCGTGATGATTACGTTTTTCTCTTCGAGTCTCATGTGTGTTCTCTCACCTGTGGGTTGTGTGTTGCAGGAGCGCCATAACCACCGCCGCCGCTGGTTTTCATGATAATCCGATCACCTTGCTGCAGGCGAATGTGGGTCTTACCGGCAATATTCATAGTTTCACCCGAAGCACGCTTCAGGGTGATGTTGAAGGTTTTGCCCGCTTCACCGCCTTGCAGACCATAGGGCGGAATGATGCAACGTTCGACCATGGATGTCATAACCACGTCCGGGCCGTTAATATAATAGATACGAACCTGCCCATCGCCGCCGCAGTGAACACCCTTGCCACCGGAGCCGCGGCGCAGGGACTGCTCCTCGATAATAATGGGATAGTTGGCTTCGATCACTTCAGCTGGAGTGTTCATCACGTTAGACATGTGCGGACGAACCACGCACATGCCGTCGCGATCATGGCGCGCACCTTCGCCGCCGCCATGAACTTCGTAGAGTGTGGTCCATTGTCCGGTGCGTGGGTCACGACCACTGAACAGCAACAGACCCGATGTGGTAGAGCCGCCTGCGGTCAGACGTTCCGGGAAAACGTTTTCAAAGGCCCTGAAAATGGCATCGACGATTCGCTGCGAGGTTTCGTGATTACCACCGACCACCGGCTTATCCAGGGGCGGGCGCAGTAGCGATCCTTCGCGGGTGATAATCTTGAGTGGTCGTGCGCATCCGGCATTGGGCTGGATGTCGGGTCCGGCGATGACCTTCATGGCGTAAAAGACACTGGCCGATGTGGTAAATGGGGTCGTATTGAGCGGTCCCGCCGCGGCATCGCCGGTCTCGGAAAAATCAAACGTTGCCTGTTCGTCGTGGATCTCGATATGCACGCGCACCGCGATGGGTTCGCCGCCCAGGCCATCGTCATCGAGCCAGTCCTCGCCTTCGTAGACACCGTTGGGCAGGGTTCGAATAGCGGCCCGCATTTCCGCTTCCGACTGGTCATGCAAATCTGCAATGGCCGCCCGTACGGTGGTGGCATCATAACGTGAGAAGACTTCCTGCATGCGCTCGTCGGCAGCATAGGTCGATGCCATCTGCGCCAGAATATCACCCTCGCGTTCTTCCGCGCCGCGCACGTTGGCGAGAATCATGTCGAGCTTTTCGCGATCCGGTCCGTGCTTGGTAAAGACGCGCAAGGGCGGAATGCGCAGGCCCTCCTGCCATGCATCGCGGGCATCGGGAACGTAGCTTCCCGGTCTGGCGCCACCGATGTCGGCCCAGTGGGCGAGACTGATGGCGAAGATCTGTATTTTACCTTCGGCAAAGATCGGGCGAATGGCCTTCACGTCCGGCAGATGGTTGCCGCCCACTTCCGGCAGGTTTAAATACCAGACATCGCCGGGCTTCAGCTTTTCTGCCGGAACACGTTTGAGAAACTCCTGCACGGTAAAACCCATGACGCCCAGATGGGCCGGAATATCGCGACCCTGGGCAACCAGGTTACCTTCGCTGTCGGTCAGGGCCGATGACAGGTCACCGGCTTCGCGCAGCAGCGGCGAGCGTGCCGAGCGCATGACAATCAGGGACATTTCTTCGGCAATTGCGGTCAGGGCATTGCGGATCACTTCAACCGTGAAGGGGTCCAGCCCTCGATTGGGTTTTGCACTCATGTGCCCGCCTCCGTCGTAATGATCAGGTGCCCGGCTGGATCGATCCGGGCTGATGCGTCAGGCGGCAGGACAATGGTTGACCAGTCATCTTCGATGATAGCCGGGCCATTGACTTCCCATTCAACCGGCAGGGCGCCGCGTTCAAAACGATTGGTTGGGACCGGGCCGCTGGTGTCGAACCAGCATTCATCCACCGAGATCGGCGCCGTGGATTTTTCCTGCCCGGCTTCATCGAGATCGGCAAAATTGCTTTGCGATGGCGCGGTAACGGTCACCCGCAGGGATTCAAAGTGCCAGGCTTCCTCGGTGGCAAAACCATACTGCTTCTTGTGCTGTGCCATGAAGGACGCACCCAGTGTTGCAGGATCACAGGGCAAGACAAAAGGCACCTCCACCGTATCGCTCTGTCCGGCATAGCGGATCAGGCCAATAAAAAGAGTATTGATGGTGCCTGCTTCGTGACCTGCTGCGACTATGGGGGCGCTCAGACGATCCTGCATGGACTGGCCGAGCGTATTCAGGCGTTCGCCATCCCAATCGGTGCTTGGCATGCGCACGGTATGTTGCTCCGCGTAACTGAGCTCGGCAGTCAGGCAGCCAAGGGCGGAAAATACACTGGAGAATTTTGGTACCACCACCCTGGCAATACCGAATTCCCGGGCCAGCGCCACGGCATGCATGGGTCCGGCGCCGCCAAAGGCAATCAACGAACAGGATCGTGCATCGACACCGCGTTCTACCGTAACCCGGCGCAAGGCACGCGCCATGGAGGCATTTGCCACCCGGTAGACGCCGAGAGCTGTCTCATGAACAGACGTGCCGAAGGTGTCAGAGAGCGTCTTGATCGCGGCCTCGGCGGTTTCCCGGCTCAGGCGGATGACGCCACCGAGCAGACGCTCGGTATTGAAATAACCCAGCGTCATGTTGGCATCGGTTACCGTGGGCAGTCTACCACCCAGTCCGTAACAGGCCGGGCCGGGCTGTGAACCGGCACTGTCGGGTCCGACGCGCACCGCCGATCCTTCCACGCGGGCAATGGAACCGCCACCGGCACCGATGGATTCAACCGCAACCATAAGCTGGCGCACCGGGCGACCCGCCAGGCGTTGGTCACTGCCCACCTGGACTTTTCCTTCGATGATCACACAGGTATCGGTGGTGGTGCCCCCCATATCAAACCCAATGGCGTTATCGAGCCCGAGCTCGTTGCATATCTTGCCTGCGGCGGCCACACCGGCAGCGGGGCCGGACAGGGCAAGCGTCAATGGGCGATCCTTGACCGCCTCGACCGAGGCCATGCCACCGGCGGAATGGAACAGGTGAATGTTGGTGCCATCACCTGCGCTGGCCTGAAGCTTATCCAAATAGCCTGCCATAAGCGGCATGAGCGCGGCACTTAATATGGTCGTGTTGGTGCGTTCGAATTCTCGCGGCTCGGGGCTCATTTCATGGGATAGCGCTACATATTTGACCGTCCTGGAAAGCTGCTTACCCAGCATCTTTTCATGGTCGGCATTGACAAAACACTGTTGCAGGGCGATGGCAACAGTATCGACATTCAAATCGCCGACGACCCTGGCCACGCGGCATGCCTCCTCTTCGGTCAGGGGCCTGAGGACCTGGCCCTCAGGGCCGATCCGCTCAATGGCCTCGATGCGGCGATGTTCCGGAACCAGTGGCGGCAACTTCGGCGTAACGGACAGACGATAAAGTTCGCGGCGGTTCTGGCGCCCGATTTCAATGGTGTCGCGAAAACCTTCTGTAGCCACCAACGCAACCGGCGAAAGATTACCCTCCACGATGGCGTTGGTGGCCATGGTGGTGCCGTGCATCAGGTCAGAAACCCTGGACCAACCAACGCCTACGGCTTCATAAGCCGACACGATGCTGGCAATCGGATCCTGGGTCTGGCTGCGGACTTTGGCGGTCCGAACCTCGCCATCGGTAGCGTTGATGGCCAGCACATCGGTAAACGTGCCGCCGATATCGATGCCGACTTTCCAGGTGTTTTCGTTTGTGTCGTTCATATAATCTCACCCGCCCCTAGACTAGCGGCGCTAGCGGGTATTCTATGATCCAAAAGTGATAAGTAATATTTCATTTTATCTGTCTAAGGGTTAGTTTTTAACTATACAGGAAAAGCAAAAGACTCTATATTGGTCGGCCTGCAGATAACTCGGAGGTAGAGGAGAAATAGTCATGTTACGCTATTCATTACGCCAATTAGAGTATTTTGTCACAACCGCAGAGTGTCGTTCCGTTGCCAATGCGGCACGCATGCTGAGTATTTCCCAACCGTCGGTTTCAAAGGCCATTACCAATCTCGAAGGTCAATTTTCGACCCAGTTGTTTATTCGCCATCACGCCAAGGGGGTATCACTGACCCAGGCCGGCGAGCGTCTTCTGAACGATGCACAAAGTTTGCTGCGATACGCGAAGGACTTACAGCAAAGCGCCCTTGATTCCGGCGAGCCTGTTACAGGGCAGGTTGAAGTGGCGTGCTTTATGAATATTGCCCCGATTTTCATGCCGGCCCTGCTGGCTGATTTTCAGAAGATTTATGAGGGTATTTCGGTTCGATTACATGAAGGAAACCAGGATAAACTGATTTCGGGCCTGATTTCGGGTCGCTACGAACTGGCGTTACTGTTTGATCTGGTTTTGCCTGAAGAAATCACGATAAAGAAAATGGCGGCGTTTAATCACTATATTCTTTTACCGGAAGGCCACCCCCAGGCTTCAAAAAAGAAGGTTTTCCTGCGTGACATGATGGATGATGATCTGGTATTGCTGGATGTGCCGCCAAGCCGGGAGTATTTTCTGGGCCTCTTTCGTTCGGTCGGGCTGGAGCCACTGGTTTCTTTCAGTTCGCCATCGCTTGAAATGGTGCGCGGCATGGTCGGCCAGGGCCGGGGTTATTCCTTGCTGGTGACCCATCCGCATCTGGATGTTACCTATGACGGGCAAAAGATAATCACACTGCCGCTGGCCGATGATATACCGCGCGCCGAGTTGGGAATTGCCCAGCATGCTAGAATCCGTCCGACGCGCGCGATGAAATTGTTTTTGGACTTTTGCACGGACTGGTTCAGGAAGTACTACCCCCGAGGCGGGTCCTGCCGCGCCGAGCCGCCGCTCTACAATCAGTCTGCCGGTTCTCTTAGCGAAGCCAGAAAAGCCTCATAACAGCCATAACCGGTCCGGTAAACTTCAAACCGCAGACCCAGTTTTCCAGCTGCCTGTTCGGCTTTCTGGCAGGTTTGCGGGTTATCGCTCTGTGCCAGATAGAGCAGTCGTGTGTAATTGGCGAAGTAGAGCTTGACCAGCCCGGGATTTTTATCGAGCCCAAGCCCTTTCCAGACCAGACGGTCGAAGTGCTCTGCGAGAAAATCGGTGAGGAAAAAGGTTCCGACTTCGGTGTCCATGATATCGGCAAAGACTTCGTGGCCGGCAAACAACTCGTAACAATGCGCTCCGGCTATGCGTTCAACACCCTCCTGTTTCAGGACGGCATCGAGTTTGCCGCCTGTGCCGCAATCCCCATATAGCACGATGATGCGTTGAAATTTGTCTCGGGACTCCTGAATTTTGGTGCGTACGGCTTCTGGAATTTGTTGCGGTGTGTTGTGCAGGTGGGCCGGCAGACATTCTACTTTCATGAAGTCCAGGGCATTTTGCGCCAATATGGCGACAATTTCATGGGCTAAGGCGCCACAGGTGATAAGCAGTGTCGTTTGTTGTCCGGTTACGTCGTGCCGCAATGGCATCCGGCAACGGCTCGATCGGTTCTAAAAGCAGCCGTCCCGTGTTGTTGACGATGCCGAGATCAAGCAGCACGGCAACGGCATCGATGAGACCCGACCCGCAAATCCCAAGGGCTGGCGCATCACCGATGGTATGGACCCTAATATCATGGCTCGCGCTTACCTGATCGATGGCGCCGAAGGCTGCGCGCATGCCGTCGCGAATTTGCCCGCCTTCCAACGCAGGACCGGCC
Organism: Acidiferrobacterales bacterium; assembly: GCA_036446455.1. Lineage (GTDB taxonomy): Bacteria > Pseudomonadota > Gammaproteobacteria > Acidiferrobacterales > JAJDNE01 > JAZFSZ01. Next base: position 14,915 of record JAZFSZ010000059.1, on the reverse strand, counting down.
GGAGAGGAACAGGCGATTAGTCCCTGGTCTGTCTTCAGGACGACTTCCGCATTGGTGCCGATATCGACGGCGATAATATTTCCCGACCGGCTGCCGAGTTTTGAAGACAAGATCATACCGACGGCATCGGCGCCGACAAACCCTGCGATGACAGGAAGCATGTAGACTTGCGCATTTTCATGCAGCCGCAAACCGCATTCGCGTGCCGGACATTGATAGGGCGCCTTGAGCACCGGGTTATAGGGTGCGCTGCCCAGCGGCGTTGGATCGATGCCGAGAAACAGGTGATGCATGCAGGTGTTACCGACCACGGCGACTTTGCAAATCTCTGTGGGGGTTATCCCGGCCTGATCGCAGGCGCGTTCGCTCAGATCGTTCATAAATGTGGCGATACGCTGATGCAGCTTTTTTACATTGGTTGATTTTTCCGCGGCAAAGGTGATGCGTGAAATCAAGTCACCGCCAAACACCGTTTGCGGGTTAATCCCGGATACACAAGCCAGGGTTTCGCCGCTTTCCAGGTTGATCAGATACCCGACCACGGTTGTGGTTCCGATATCGAAGGCGATTCCGTAGGGTGTTTCGTTTTCACTGGCAGGGTCAATAGATTTGAGCTGGTCCTGCCATTCGCCCGGCTCACTCAGAATCTGGAATGAGGTTTCGTTGGTGGGTGGCGTAATGGAATACCTGGAATCGGATTGCGGATAACACTGACAGGCCAGCCGATAACCTTCGCCGATTTCATCTTTGCTGAGTTGGGAAAAGTCCGCAACGCCGGGTTCCGTGGCTGTTCCCTTGACCAGTTTGATGCGACAGCTTCGGCAGCGACCACGACCGCCGCAAGTGGCCATGATGTCGATGCCGTTTTGCCGTGCGGTGCCAAGAACGCTGACACCGACTTCGACAGAGAGCGGCACACCATCGTCTGTCAGGGTGATGGTGACGGGTTCCTGGCTCATAGTGCTCTCTTTACCGATTGAGCTGGATTATTCGGCAGCCGCCGCTGTAGTTGGTTCAAGATTGAGGTCGCCGCAACGATAGGCTTTCAGGTATTTTTTGCAAACCCTGTCTTGGCCGAGAAGGGTATTGGCCGTGATGATGCTCGCCATCATACGGCGGTCCAGCGGATCGATTATCGCGGCATCAAGACCGTGGCCCATGGCCAGCACCATGTATACCTGGTTGATCAACCTGCGCTCGGGAAGGCCGAAGGAGATGTTGAACAGTCCGCAAACAGTGTGGACACCGGGGTAGTTTTCTTTCAGGCGTTTCATGATGGCGAGTGAGATGTTACCTGCCTGCAACTCGGCACTGACCGGAAAGATCAGCGGATCGATAAAGATGTCGTCTAGATCACAATCGTTTTTAGATAATAGCTCGATCAAATCAGCGCCGATGCCGTAACGATTGTCGGCGTCCTGGATGATGCCCTCATCATTGATAGTCAGGCCGATGACGCGTGGACGCCCTGATCAGTGGGATCAGGGCGTCCACGCGTTGTTTTTCCCCATTGATGGAATTGAGTAGAGGCTGACCCTTGTGCACCTTGAAACCAACCTCGACAGCCGCAGGGTTGGCACTGTCGATGGCGATCAGGGCATCCGGGAGCTCACCCTGAATCAGCTCAATAACCCAGGCCATTACCTCGGGTTCAGCAGCACGCATCATTGCCGTGTTGACGTCCAGATAGGCTGCTCCTGCATCCCACTGACGGCGTGCCTCGTTTAAAATTTGGTCAGCGTCGTGTGCTACGAGAGCCGCGTTAATGGATTTACGTGTGCTGTTGATGCGTTCGCCGATAATAATCATGCATTGTCTCTCCTGGAAGACCACTAAGTCAGTCGGGCGGTGATGCATTTCACCCGATAATAACTGGCCAGCGCTGCCAGTCCCTTCTCGCGTCCGAAACCGCTTTGTTTGGTGCCACCGAACGGTGTCGCGATACCACCGGCGAAAAACTGGTTGATGAAAATCTGACCGGCATCGACGTCCCGGGCGAATCCCAGAGCCCGGTTGATGTCTCGAGTGTAAATGCCGGCAACCAGCCCGAAGTCGGTGCCGTTGGCGACGGCGATGGCCTGTTCCGGTGAATCTACCACCTGAACGCAGAGCACTGGCCCAAAGATCTCTTCCTGAACCACTTTTTCATCGGTGGCAACTTCATCAAGAATTGTCGGTGTATAGAAAAAACCACCCTCCATACCGTCCACCTCGCCGATATGACCGCCGGTCGCCACCGACACCGACCGCGCCCTCGCACCATCCACATAATCCGCCACTTTTTTTAACTGCTCCGCCGAAATGAGCGGACCCAAGGGCGCGTCATCCAGACCATGCCCCAGTGTGAGCGCCTCGGAAGCTGGCACCAGACGCTCCATCATGGCATCGTGCACCGCGCGTTCCACCACCAGCCGGGAACCGGCCGAGCAAACCTGACCGGCGTTGAGATAGATGGCCTTCAACGTTCCTTCCACCGCCGCTTCCAGATCCGCATCCGCCAGCACCACCACCGGCGATTTGCCACCGAGTTCCAGGGTCACCGATGCAACGTGATCGGCGGCGGTTTTCATGACCGTTTTGCCAGTGGGTACCGAACCGGTGAAGGTAACGTGGGATACATCGGGGTGGGCCGTTAATAGTGCCCCCGCGCCTGGCCCATAGCCCGTGATCACATTGCACACGCCAGCAGGCAATCCGGCCTGGTGGAGAATGTCCGCCAATATCAGTGAGGTAAGCGAGGTCTGTTCGGCGGGTTTTATGACTGCAGTACAGCCCGCTGCTAGCGCCGGTGCGGCACCCCGTGCAGCGGTGACCAGGGGGAAATTCCAGGGGATGATGTGCGCAGTAACGCCTACCGGCTCGTGCAGGGTAAAGGAGATGAAGTCTGGGCCCAGCGGGATAGTATCTCCCTGCAGTTTATCCGCGATACCGGCGTAATACTCGAAATAACCCGCAGCGGTCTCGATATCCCCTCGCGCTTCCCGGATCGGTTTGCCGCTTTCCAATGTCTCGATGTACGCCAGGCGTTCGGCGTCTTTGCGTATCAGCGCCGCGGTTCGCGCCAGTATGCGGCCGCGCATGACCGGGGTCGTGGTGCGCCATTCCCCACTCAGGGCTGCCCTGGCGCTGGTCACGGCTTGATCCACGTCATCGGCATTGGCACACGGGAACCGACCGATGATCCGGCCGGTCGCCGGGTCGATGGTATCTATCATCTGACCGGTTGTCGACGCCACCCATTGACCATTGATGAACATTCGCTCCGGCAATCCATCAGGTATTGCCCATTGAGTTGCTTGTATCATAGTAATCTCCGTCTTTGAATCGTGTTTCATACGTCCCATCTACCATCCACCGCCCGCTCCTGCCTGATATCGATTCCGACCTGCCAGCCATTATTCAACTTGTCGCACCCATCACGATCCGGCGAAGTGTTTTTCCGCATCGTCCAGGGCTTTCGCGAAACAATCGAACATATCGTTGATCTGTCGCTCGTCGATGATCAGGGGCGGGCAAAACGCCAGGGTATCATTGACCAGCGCACGAATGATCAGACCGTATTCCATTGCCCGGTTCATCACCCAGGGGCCGATTTTCCGGGCCGGGTCGAAATTTGTCCTGGATAATTTGTCTTCCACCAACTCTACCGCACCGATGAGTCCTACTCCGCGGGTCTCGCCCACCAGTGGATGATCGGCGAATCCGTGTAAGCGTTGCTGGAAACACGGCATAACGGATTTCACATGTTCTCCGATGCGACGTTCTTCATAAATTTTCTGGGTTTCCAGGGCAACGGCACAGGGTACCGGATGACCCGAATAAGTGAAGCCGGTGCCAAAAATACCGAATTTGCGGCTGCCTTCAACTAGTGCATCGTGAATTTTTTCGCTGATCATCACTGCGCCTATGGGCTGATAAGCGGCCGAAAGTGCTTTGGCCAGGGTGATGAGATCGGGTTTTAAGCCATATGTCTCGGTAGCGAACATATTCCCAGTGCGGTAAAAGCCGCTGATGACTTCATCGACAATCAACAGAATATCGTAGCGCTCAAGAATCGGCTGAATTTTCTCGTAATAACCCGCCGGTGGCGGGATCACGCCGCCTGCGCCCAGGAACGGTTCCACGATGAGCGCAGCAACGGTACCGGGGTCTTCCTCGAGTATCAGGTTTTCGAGGTTGGTGGCCAGTCGGGAAGAAAACTCCTGTTCACTCTCGCCGACTTCACTGTAGTGATAGTGATGCGGACAGTCGGTGTGGATGATGTTATTGATCGGCACATCAAATGCATTATGGACATATTGTAATCCAGACAGGCTCGCCGCCGCCAGAGTGATCCCGTGGTAAGCGCCACGGCGGGCGATGATCTTCTTTTTCTCTGGGCGATCGAGAACATTATTGTAGTACCAGACCATTTTGACCTGGGTATCAACGGCCTCAGAACCGGAGTTGGTGAAAAACACCTTGGACATCGGTACCGGCGCTCGCTCGATGAGGATTTCGGCAAGATCGATTGCGGGTTCGACCGCCTTGTGCGCGAAGTTGTGATAAACCGGCAGCAATTCCAGTTGCCGCGTGGCGGCCTTGACCAAACGCTGCTCGCTGAAACCCAGAGAAGCACACCAAAGTCCCGCCAGACCCTCGATATAACGCTTGCCGTCGCTGTCGAAGACATATATTCCCTGCCCGCGTTGAAAAATGTGCGGGCCGGATTCCTGATGCTGGGCCAGATCGGTGAATGGATGCAGGTGAAACTTTACGTCCCTTGCGTGGGGCGAGTTGACTTTCATTTCGCGGCCTCTCTGATTGGCATGTTGGTGTGTTCGAACTCTCGCGGCTCGAGGCTTATTTCACTGGTGTCGCTGAAACCTTCTGTTACTACCAGGGCTATCCGTGAATGATTACTAAAGACGATGGCATTGGTGGCCATCGATAGCGTTGATGGCCAGCACATCTGTAAACGAGCCGCCGATATCGATGCCGGATTTCCAGGTGCATTCGTTTTTGTCGTTCATGTCACTGGCCCTTGAAAACTGGCAAAATTCCATGAAACTCCACCACCGGATATTTTATATCCTAATTATTGATAAGCTAAATTTCAATTTATCTGTTTAGGTGTTAGTTTTTATCTATACAAAAAAGCAAAAAACTCTATATTGGTCGGTCGGCAAATAATGCGGCACGCATGCCGGATATTTCCCAACCGTCAATTTCGAGGGCCATTACCGATCTAAGCTGTCGACGGCATCGGCCGGTAGACCTGGATGCCGTTTTTTTCATACAGCGCGGCGAGATGATCCAGTTGCTCCACCGTTTTCCGCCAACGCTCGGGCATGACCTTACGGATATCCAGCGGCTGATCGCCGCTTGCCTTGAGCGCCGCCTGGACTTCGTCGTTGTAATGGTGCAGGCTGGGATTGAAGGGTGGCAGAGCCAAACCCTCGGCGCTACCGACGATCACCGCACGCAGCTCACCAAAGTCGGTATACGCACCAAAATCAAGATCATTTTGCATCATGATGATTGCTCTCCCCTACGATCCTTATCATGATTTTGATCATAAATAAGCTCACACCGCTATGCAAAAAACTTCAATGATTTCAACTCAGGCGAATTAATAGCAGGGACAGCTAGCTGATAGCGAGCATTTCGCGCGGGGCTCGCTTCGTAAGCAGCTGTGGTCCATCAGGCGTAATAACCAGATTTTCTTCATGAACAATCATTTTCCCAGGGGCATACTCCATACCGGGTTCAATTGTGAGAACCATACCGGCTTTAATGACCGTGCCGTCGCCAGGCATATTGGATGGTGGTTCCGTCAATTGCATGCCCAGGCCGTGGCCCAACCGCCCCACGTTGTTACCGAGTGTCCCGGCATCTTCGAGAACTTTTGACATGACTGCGTGTAAGTTATCGGTCGTGCCCCCTACAACAGCAGCCTCGATGCCGACTTCCGTGGCCAGCCATACCGCATCGTGCGCCCGTTTTGCCTCATCTGTGATTTGGCCCACGGCATAATTTCGATCAAAATCAGAAAAGTACCCATCATAGGTTGAGCCGGAGTCGAAAAAGAGAATATCTCCCTCTTCAATAACCCTGTCACGCGGCCCACAAACAATTTGCGGTATGCCGCCCGGCCCTGAAATTCCAGGAAGAAATGGAACCGAATCCGCGCCTCTTTGCAAAATATCTATGCGGACTTTGCGGCAGGCTTCACGCTCGGAATCGCCAATTTTTACCAGCTCCGGAACTGCAGCATAGGAATCACTGACAATTTCACAAATGTGTCGAATACGTGCCACTTCTGCCTGAGTCTTAACCATCCGAATTTCCCAGATACAGGGTGAACCGTTGGCTATCTCAACACCGGAAAGCCTGTCTATTAATGCATACAGCTCGATAACCGGCATACGCAAGCTATGTTCACGCCCTAACTCCATACCTACGCGCCCGAACCGTCTGGGAAGCCCGGACAAAACATCCGCCAGCAATGAAACCCCATCGTCCTCGGGCCGGGGTGCGGGCCAGGTATGAATATTTTTTATCCATGTACGCGCTAACTCTGGAGCACCAATTTCGGGGACGACCCCAACCGGCGCCCCTTCTGCGGGAACCACAAGAAACCACGGCCGGGTCGGGCTTTCCCAAAACTGGGAGTCAAAACCACTGAAATATCGAAAATTCGGCGGTGTCGTAAGGACGATGGCATCAAAATTATGTTCAGCCATTATTTTCTGCGCACGGGAAACCCGATATTCGAACTCGTCGTCTGGAAACCCATGGCCGGGTATAGAAGCAAAATTGGGCATACGTAATAACTCCTTAGATAATGATATTGAGCCAGGACCAGAGATCAACACGAAGGCACAGATCGACGACTGGCTGCGCGAGGCCACCAGCGTCACTACCATTACAGTACCTAACATGAAATATACAGACACTATGCTAGCAGAGACAGGCGGAGTCTGTATAACCCATGAAATTTGGGGTTACACAGCCAAAATTGCGTAGGCCGCAAAGTGCCGAACTCAGCTGTTAAACTCAATTATGTGAATTACAGCTTGCAGGAAAGTCGACGCTCAGGTGCGTCCATGATCCCCAAGGATAAACACTCGGGTTGCGTAGCTCTGCTTCCGAAAATTGAAGTTATTGGTAAGTACCCAATCAGCCATTCAAATAGAACCTAAACCACGTTATCATCGCCGATATTCAAGTGTCCAATAACTAAAGGAGAGCGCTATGGGATTCGCATTGTCTGATATTCAATTATCGAGTACAGCATTTGAGCAGGGTGGGTCGATCCCAACTAAACACACTGGGGAGGGTGAGGATTTGTCACCAGCCTTGTCCTGGGACAAGGTGCCCGAAGGCACGCGTGCTTTTGCTGTGATTTGCCATGATCCAGATGCTCCGCTAGTGACTAGCCAGGGTACCTACGGTTTCGTGCACTGGGTGCTATACAATATCCCTGGTACGATTACCAGCCTGGTGGAAGGCAGTGACCAATATACCCAGGGCAAGAATGATTTTGGCAAGGAAGGTTATGGAGGACCCATGCCCCCCAATGGTCATGGTCAACACAAATACTATTTCTGGGTGTTGGCATTGAGGAACGAGATCGAACTGGATAGTGGTCTGAGCATGGGAGAACTGCTCGCACAAATAGAGCCACGGCTGATCGGAATGAACCGATTCATCGGCACTTATCAGCGGGACTAAAACGAAACAGGAACCATAAAAATCCAATGGCAGTTGCTTGCTTGCGTGCTAGACGTTCCTTTGCCATAGATAGCCCAACTGGAATCAAAGTCAGCAGATATTATCACCTACTGATCCTGGCATATTTCCCGTCAGGCTGAATCACGAAGGACGATCCCTGACGGCTTTACCTCTGGCGTTTGTCCTGCCAGAGGACATCCAACAGTCTGGCTACGGCCAGACATTCGAGGCCGAACGGCAGGTAACCGCTGTATCCCAGCAACGGCATATGAAAAATCTCGAAACGCTGCGCGAAAGGCACCGAGTACTCCCAGTGTGCCAGACTCCCGAAGTTCCACATCTCCCAGAAGAATCCACACACCAGACCTGCCAGGGCGGCCTGCCAGATCTCCCGCCAGTCACCCCTTACTGGCCCATCCAGGATACAGTCTTCAACCCTGATGATCTGCAGCGCCGTGATCAACGCGAGTGGCGCTAGCCAGAGCAGTGAGAACAATGCATTCGGCCACACACCGACTGCTGCGAGGCCGACAGCGGAAACCATCAGCAGGGTCCACGCAATCCGTCTTGAATGCATCCAGGTCAGGGTCCACGCATTTTCGAGGCCCCCGCTGAGGCGTGGAAAGGTAGCCAGCAACTCGCGGGTTCCAAGAACCGCCGGCAACACCGTCGCAAATGGCAAGGTCGCCTGCCAGAAATAGTCCCACGGTCCGAGCGTGCCACCGCCGATGTAGAACCAGTTCTGAACGAAGCGGTTCAGATACTCGAAGAACCACCAGAAGGTGGCGCTGAGCGGAACCAGCGCCAAAAAATACCCCGGGCGACAGGTCAGCATGCATCGGCCGGTGCGCCTCCACGTCAACGCGTTGACGATCACGATGTAGCCGAACCAGAGCATGCTGAACGTATAGGCCTGAAAAGGCGCAAACCACGCGAACCGATTCCACGCGAGCAGCCAGACGATAGCGAGCCAGGCGACGGCGAGCCAACCCCACCACGGAAAGTATGCGGCGTGCACTGGACTTTGCTCACCGCTCACTCGGTATCGCACGACCCGGTTGAGGAAGGGAAATACCACGACGATGATGAACAATGTTATCGCCGCGAATGCCCACCAGGAAAAGGCCGCATGCACGACGTACACGGTTCGCGGCGGAAACTCGAAGTATAGGGCAAGCGGTTTGCCGGCCAGGATGACGCCTGCGAGCGGCAGCCCGATCAACATCAGAACCAGAGGGACAAGTAGTGTCAGAAATCGCATTCAGAGCTGGTTTTCGTGGACCAAAAGAAAGCTACCGGCAATTACTCCGTTCTGCTTCGGTCGGCGCGTAGTCCACGATTCCATGATCGCCCCCCGGAGCAAACTCAACAGCAAGGTAACTATGGCAGCCGCCAGAGCCTGGCAAGTATAAACACCCAATTTTCACTATTCCACCAGATAAAGAGCAGAAACTCGCGACGCCAACCGGCCCTGGAGCATCCGAAATCTGGCTGAATCCCCCGAAGCTACATTTTTTAGTATCTACATCGAATGACGGTACCGTGCCGATCTGAGCCATGCGTATAGAACCTGCGAGCTACCGCAAACGTGCCCTTAGGAGTCATTGCTAATCGGGGATAGTGGCTGTATAACACCCTGGTTTCCGGAGATATACAGAGCTGTATATATCTGGGGGCTATAATTCTTCCTGGCTATTAGAGATACGATGAAATTCATTCACTTTACTGATACACATTTAGTTGAACCCGCAAGCAGGCTGCATGGCCTAAATCCTGAAGCGCGCTTCAGGTCTTGTATTGACAGTATCAAACAGTCACATTCCGATGCCGAGTGCTGTGTGGTCACCGGCGATCTAGCCGATTGTGGCGAAGACGAGGCATACCAGCTGTTTGCTGATCAGCTTCGTCGACTCGACTTCCCGTGCCACTTGATTGTTGGCAATCACGACAGTCGCGATATATTCACACAATACTTTCCACAGGTCCCCGTTGACCACGACGGTTATGTTCAATACGTTGTGAAGACATCGGCAGGTATATTTGTCATGCTGGATACCGTAGTGACGGGTTCCCTCGACGGCGCCTATTGCGAAACCCGCCAGGCATGGCTTCGAGATACCCTTGCCGCACATGCAAATGAGCCGGTGTATTTGTTTATGCATCACCCACCGTTCGATATCCATCTGCCGTGTATCGATCGTATTGGTCTGGTTGACAAACTGGCCTTTGCACAAACAGTTCGGCCATACACGAATATTCGTCACCTTTTCTTCGGGCATGCGCATCGTCCGATTAGCGGTAACTGGCAGGGCATCTCGTTTTCGTCTTTGCGCGGCACTAACCACCAGGTCAGTCTCGATTTCGAATCAGAAAATATAACTCTCGTCAACGAGCCACCAGAGTACTCGGTGGTGTTTTTGTCGGAAGAGACAATTGTTGTACACACAAATTCGTATAACTTGTAATTATCTTTACCCCCAATTTATCCTTTGGTCAATGGGATGAATCCTTTGCAGGTAACACAGCGCTGACCTCAGCCATGCTCGATCGAATCTTATTTCACTCACATGTGATCCAGATTAAGGGTGATAGTTAGAGGTGGCCCCAACCTGGATGACTGCCGAAAGGGCATCGGATATGATATTGATCAAGCCGGCACTTGCCCCAGTAAATTGTGATTAAAAATTTAAATCAATAACAAGCGATGAAGATAATACTCGGCACCATGACATTCAGCGAACAGGTGGATCAAAACACGGCGCAGTCCATGTTGGCATTGTTTGTCGAGTCGGGGAATTTTGAACTCGACACCGCACATCAGTATTGTGAGGGTAGAACCGAAGAAATGCTGGGGGTACTTATACCACCCGAAAAACGCAAGAACCTGAGCATCGCATCGAAAGTGAATCCCTGGAATGACCAGGGACTGCAGCCTGATCAAATAGAAAAACAGCTGGGAGAAATACTACGTCGGCTTGGAACGGATTACATTGATCTGCTCTACCTGCATTCACCTGATTTGGATACGCCTGTCGAGAAATCACTTGAGCGATGTTTCGACCTGTTCCAACAGGGTAAATTCAAGTCGTTTGGTTTAAGTAATTATGCATCATGGCAAGTAGCTGAAGTTACTGAAATCTGCCGTAAAAATGGTTGGATGGAGCCGTCCGTTTACCAGGGTATGTACAATTCGTTAACAAGAGATGTTGAACGAGAATTATTTCCATGTTTGAGGAATTATGGAATCAGTTTTTATGCTTATAATCCCCTGGCCGGTGGATTGCTAACGGGGAAATACCTGTCTGTTGATGAGATTCCTGATTCGGGACGATTTTTATTGAACGATACCTATCAATCTCGATACTGGAAAAAAGAGTACTTTCAGGTCCTTCAAAAACTGGACGAAGCTTGTAGAGAATTCCATCTAAAGTCAACTGATGCCGCGTTGAGCTGGCTGGTAAATCACTCTAATCTCTCAACCGAACATGGGGACGGAATTATTATTGGCGTGAGTAAGATCGACCATTTAAAACAAAATTTGACAGCCTGTGCTCATGCGCCGCTCGATCAGTCTATTCTCGATATATTGGACCATGGATGGGAAATAATTAAGCCAAATTGTTTCCGCTATTTCAGGCCATGATAAGGGGGCGCATTTAATTAAATGATACGAATGAATGCTTCGTGCCGTTATTTGCCGTTCGTCACTAGACATTCGGAGGGCAACTTACGACCCATAGCATTTAACGCGCCGATGAGAGGCGCCAGAGTGTAGCCGGAGGCGTCCGCTCGATCGGATTGTTGGACGTCATTTGTCTAGCCTTTAGCCTTTAGCCAGTGGCTATCAACCAACACGACCGACGTTTCGACTTGCCTTGTCGGGATCGCCCAGTATTCTCCGAGCAGGAGATTCTTGTCGTGGTCTGAGACGACCTCGAATCCATTTCGTTTATAAAAGTCAATGGCCCAAGAGGCATCTGCCCATGTTCCAATAAGTAGGGGCTTGCCGGTCAAGGCGGCAACGTGACGAAGCAGCATTGTCCCGGCGCCCTTCCTCTGTGACACTGTCACGGTATAGGCATGGCGAATCAAAGCAACATCTTCTTTGTCTTGGATCCCCATCACACTCAGCGGCCGCCCTTCGTCCTCGACCACCCAGAAGTTGACGCCACAAGCAATCTCTTTCGTCAATTCGGCGGCAGACATATAAGGTTCATGCCAGCAGTCACTTGGTATCACCCCGCGATAAGCCTGTGCTGCGTCGTTGATGATTTCCAAGATCGCTTCAAAGTCGGTTGCAAAACTCGGGCGGATCTGCATCGCGTTTCCTCCTGACGCCCAACAGTTGAAATACGGACCCCTTGTGTCCGTATATCTAATACTAGTAACATCTAATATCGAAATGTAAGTTATTGCTTCCATTTAAGAATACGGAATATAGGTCTTTTTATAGAGCTGAGCAATTCGGGACAACACATCGATGTTATATCAAAGGCTAATTCTCCTTAACTTTTTCCTACTAGAAAGATTCTTATAGGGACAGTATTCGCATCCGTAGAATAGAAATTCCGTGGTCTCAAGGTCGGCTATGGTGCCGTTTTTTGCTGTCTGTCACTTCAAATAGAAGGGCAGGAGTCGACCCGAAGGCGACCTTCGCGCTCGGGTCAATTGGCAAGGGCCGCGTCAAGTATTCGGCAAGCCTGGTGGCTGAAATTTGGCAGGATTGACCGGCGGGAAGAAGCAATTTTGGGCGTGTCGGCGGAAATCAGTCAGATTACGGATGCCCAGGGCTGGACTGCGTCGTGAATCTCTTTCTTTTCTTGGTGGAATAGGGAAATAGGGTGTTAATACTCCCTATACTCTTTCAGGGAGTTTTCGGGACTTCGCGTTGGAAACGCTCGCTTAACAGCTGCATGATGGTCCGGCAGTCTTCGGCACTGGCCCATCCGAGGCTGATGATTTTTTCCTTGACCTTGCCATCCTTGAGCACGGTCAGCTTCACCGAACGGATTGTACCCTCGGCCTTGTAGATATTCTCCAGGGGGTAGAAGTTGCCGCAATGCAACCCGGTTTCATCGAGCACCAGGCGTGGCATAGTCCAGCGCTGGCGGGTGTAATGCAGCGCCATTAAACCGGTAATCGCAAACACGATGAAATGCGGAAGAATCGGCGGCCAGGCCCAGACGCCCAGAAAATACAGCAATACCGGCGCGAGCGCGATGTTAAGCGCCATGTGTATCACACGGGGCTTGCTGGAATAAAACATGTGTTTTGCTGCTGCGTTCATTGCCTTCAACGTCTCGCTCGTTCAAGCCCGGTTCAGTCTACAGGTATCGGGATACACCTTGATCGCAGACACCTGATACTGGCAACCCTGTTAAATACTAACGGTAATAACTGTCAGAGACCAGTGAACAGCAATTTTCTGGGGGTCCGCTTCACGCCCTGAGGTATTCAGTCAAGCTGATTCGAGCATTTTTTGCCTCTTGACTAAAGGTGACCCCCGGCGCTCCAGGGCTTTAAGATATCTTGACTCATCGTATGCGACTCCGGACTGCCAACAACGGTAAAGAATACGTATCCATTTAAATGCTAACGACCTGACTGCTGCCTGATACGTTGACCCTTTGTCACGCTGTTGCCGATAGTATGCACCGGCCCAGTAGGATTTATTGATCGTTTGCGCTGCCCATTCCACAAAAGTCTGACGCATAAACGTTGGACACTGTAATCGCCAATGCACCCAGTGCTTTTGCCCACTGCGTTCAGTCACCGGCGCAATACCTGATAACTTCTGGACATCGGCAGCACTGGAAAAGCGTTCTCGCTGCTCACCGAAAGCTACCATCAACCGGGGTGTGAGTGATGGACCTGCTCCCGGCAGTGGCTGGAATAAGGCATAGTCAGGATGTTGTGAAGCCAGCTTTGCGATTTCATCATAGAACTGATCGATGGCCTTGAACATTAACTCCAGCTGTTCAACCAGGACCAGAACCTGCATCCGATATGGCACAATCACCGCTTCATCCAGTGTGAGTGGGTTTGCCGCATTGATCGCCTGGCGGCGACTATTGACCACATCTTCACGATACATGTGATGTTCGTGGAAGAATCGCTTGAGCGTGTTGGCCCGCGCACGCTTGGCTTGCATCAGCGTCGGCCAGCGTTTCAAGAACGCACAGAATAAGGGCGTATCAATGTGCTCAAACCATTCCAGGACCTGCGGATAGTACTGCTTTAGTGCACTGCGCAGCCGATTGGTGATCCGGCCCCGTTCGTTGACCAGGCGCCGGCGTTGTTCCACCATCGTCGTCAGTGCACGCATCTTCGCACTTTGAGGTTTTAGCACCTTGAAGTGCTTTGGGTGGCGCAACAGCATATCCACAGCAAGCTCAGCGTCGGTCGGATCGTCCTTGGCCTTACTCGGCTGGAACGCCTCCCGATACTTGGCCAGTGAACTCGGGTTAACCGGAAAGATGTCGATAAAATCATATTTCTGTAAGGCCGAGACAATCGGTCCTTTACTTAGTTCTACCGCTATAGCAATGCGACCGCCGTACCGCTGGTGTAAGTCTTTCACCCAGGTATCAATCGCTTCAACACGGTGTTGAATAACATCGAACTCTCGTGTATCTGAATCTCTCGGGCAAATGCAGACATCGTGTTTCTTATCCGCCCAGTCAATACCGACATGGACACTATAGACAACCGATTCTTGCTCATTCATGGCAACTCCCCAATATGTTAAATTGTGTTGGTGGGGCATGCAGCCTGAGATCTTCGAAAACAATATAGGTGAGCCGGTGCTACGGCGAGCCCTGAGTATTCGTTAACGATCTCAAGCGCACCTGCTGACTCGAAACCAAAGCGGTGAACATCTCGTGTTGGTGCCGAAATATTCGTAGTCAGCGGGTGCATGTCCCGCTCTCACTGACAGATACCTGACAGCTTTACCAGTATGGTCGAGAACGGGTATGAGTATCTATATCGTGCCGAAAGCAGAAGTCAATTCAGGGATTTTGAACGGCTGCTTTGGAGGAAATGGATAGCTCACAACATGCAGAAAAGCTGCTTTTTAACAGGGTATGGGAGGGTAAAGACTAAAGGCATGGCCAAGTATGCGTATTCCGGTGATTCCTGCCACCCATTCCACGTGAAGCCTGCCACCTAAACCGGTCGAAGGCTGCCACCCATAGGAG
>JAZFSZ010000058.1:0-4882 GCA_036446455.1 Acidiferrobacterales bacterium | reverse complement strand
ACATTAATTCCGCTTAGAATCCTGAAAGGGAATGTAGTAGCAAAGCGCAGATTTATACAAGAACCGGGGGTTTTATACCGCCTGCGGCACCAATGCGGGGTGTTTGCCTTAAATCCAACTTCGGTTAATTACTTCAGAATTCCTCCGGGATTCATCAAGCGCTTGCTATGCTGACGCTCCGGTCCCTGCGCACATACCAGACACTTGATCGATTTCCAGGAAGCGATAACGGATTCCTGGCGGTTTTGGCAACCTTCAGGGTTTTATCCTGGCAACAAATGGAACAAGTTTTGCGATGACAAATAGCGACATTGATTGCTTTTTTAGCCATTCCTGGCATGTGGCAGAATTATACGTGCTCAACAGTGGTTGCAACTGTGCACATAATCCGGGTTCTTTGTTTCGCATAATGTCGGACATGAGTATGCGGCTTAAAATGCGCCTGTCCACTCAACCCGAATCGTTTTCCCTTATATTGCATAGCCTGATCAATGTCGATGGACCTGATATTCATATCAACGATTTACAGGGTTTGCGCAGCTATAACGGGTAACACCATCTGGCCCATCAGTGGCTGGTGCCGCGGGAACGATTAATCTTGTTGTAGACATTATATTTACCAGAGGGTTTGTTCATCGGTATCCGCGTGACTTCCTTCAGGGTTTGCGCATCATAAACAACCAGCGCACCATTATTATCCCAGATGCTTAACAGGGCATAACGCCCGTCGCGGGTAAACTCCACATGGGCCGAAGTTTTACCCGGTGCCGGCCTCATGGTTTTTACAATTTTCAGCGTGCGTTTGTCTATAATATGGATAACGTCCCGGTGGGGACCGAAAAATACATCGGTCCAGGCGTACGGTGTATTCTCATGGCTGCGCATAAAGAATCCGGGGCCCAGTGTCTTCAGTCGTTTAATGGTCTTCCAGCTGCGCATATCGATAATGCTGATTACCGCTTCCTTCAGGTTTGGTGTCGCCAGTACCGGTCTTCCCTGGTAATCCCAGGTAATGCCCGAGCCCAAATGAGGTAGGCCAGGTAAATCAACTGTTGCGATCTTGCGACCAACCACCAGGTTAACCACCTGCCCCTGTTTGCTGTTTCTGGCCGCACCAATCAAATGCTCATAACTTTGATCAAAAAAGAAGTCGTCCAGATAGTCGTCCAGCTTGATGCGCCGTATTGGAAATGGCCCTGTTAGCGCCAGCCCTTCACCCATGCGGTAATCATGAACCAGACCCGGAAATATCGGCTCGTGGTCGTCTGTATAGGGAATTTCCCAGACTTCGGTAATATCCTTTAGCGCAACAATAAAACTCTTGCGCGGCGGCGCATCGTATACGGCGCTGACACGTGAAGTCTTGCCGGTTTGATCAGCCACACTAATCACTTTCAGCAGGCTCAGGTCTTTGGCATCGAATATAACCAGGCTATGCGGCAGATAATTTCCAACCATGACAAAACGTCCGTCGCTGGAGACAGCCAGATTGCGAGTATTAATACCGGCGCGGATTTCGGCCACGGTCTTCAGATTATAGATATCGAATTTGCTGATCCAGCCATCACGGGAGGCAAAATACACGTAGCGACCATCGGGAGAAAACTTGGGTCCGCCATGCAAGGCAATCCGGGTGGGGAAACGATGCAGTGGTTTAAATGTGTCACCATCCAGAATAGTGACATGGTGATCTCCGGCCTCGACAACCACGAACAGGTTCAGCGGGTCCGCCTTGAATACCGGCGTATCAGATAGCGCTGACTTACCTATATTAAGTATATGGGTAGATTTTATCTCCGCTTCACCCCATACCGGCATTTGCGGCAGCGGCGTATACACCAGGTTGACCAAAGCCGTCGCCTGTTTTGCGGAAATCTTGCCGGCAAAGGCCGGCATTTGCGTTGCCAGCCGACCCTCAAGCACGACTTTCACGGCCTGACTCCGCTGCAGTCGTCGCAGGTTTTCTGGCAACAATGCGGGTCCGTTTCCGCCCAGACGCCCGGTGCCGTGACAGGAAGCACAGTGTTGCCGGTACAACGCGCTGGCATCAATCGCATCGGCCAATACGGTATAATTTGTCAGCAACATAACCACTGTCATGGCTAGTCCATAAACTACATTAGGTGCCACCCTGGGAGCTACTGCCACTACCCCACCTTTAGACCGCTTGCAGCCTTCCTGCGTCGGGAATAGGGCCTCATTGCCAGTCTCTCGTCAGAACCGGTAACGCCAATTTCTTCATTATCCAGATAACAGGCCGGGTCCTCGGCCCAGGGATCCCCCGTGAGTTGGTATGCACGCACACGCGTGTTGCCGCCGCAGATATCGAAATACCGGCATTGACCACATCGTCCCTTCACTTTGCGTGGTCGTGCCTTGAGACCGGCCATTAGCGGATCTGAAGTATCCTGCCAGATCTCCGCGAAGGATCGATCACGCACATTGCCCAGGCTGTAATCCCACCAGAAGGTATCGGGGTGCACATTACCCACGTTGTCGATGTTGGCAACATTGACCCCCGAGGAGTTACCGCCCCACTGCGCAAGTTTGGCTCGCATGTGCTCTACGCGTTCGGGAAAATGCCGGGCTACCCATTGCAACAGATAAACACCATCGGCGTCGTTATTGCCAGTGACGAACTCCCGGGCAAGATCTTGCTGCTCGTTACGCCAGCAAGTTTCAAACAAGAGATCCATTGCCCGACGCGTTGTCTGCAACGCAACATCATCCTTGCGGTTTATATTACCGCGACCGGCGTAGTTCAAATGGGAGAGATAGAATTTGTCGATGTGCTCCCTGTCGGCAAGCTGCAACAACTCGGGCAGCTCATCCGCATTATCCTGTGTCAGCGTAAAGCGCATGCCAATCTTGATGCCATGATCACGACAAAGACCGATGGCTCGCATGGAGGCGTCAAATGCTCCCTGTTTACGACGAAAGCGATCGTGAGTTTCACGCAATCCATCTATGCTGATGCCCAGATAGTCGTACCCCACAGATGCAATGCGCTCAATATTGGTTTCATCAATCAACGTCCCGTTGGTGGAAAGCCCAACATAAAAACCCATCTCCTTGGCACGCGTTGATATCTCATAGATATCGGATCTTAATAGTGGCTCACCACCGGACAAAATAAGTACAGGTACCTTAAAGGCCTTGAGATCATCCATCACCGCAAACACTTCTTTCGTGCTCAGCTCACCTGGAAAATCCTTGTCGGCGGAAATGGAGTAGCAGTGCTTGCAGGTCAGATTACAACGACGAACCAGATTCCAGATCACTACCGGAGCTGGTGGTTGCTGGCGCGCCACCAGAGGCGTTGGTTGCGCCAGCTCATGCATGTATTGTGAAAGCCGAAACATCTATTTAGACCTCGATTAGGGTAAATCCGGATTATTTAAGCCGTACACCGGTTTTCTTCAGGACGCGCGTGCTGTACAGCACCTCGCTCTCGCGACAATCTGCTCCAAGTATCCGGCCTATTGCCTCAATCTTTTGCTCAACCTCGGGACGGCTTCGGCTGTGTACCATGACAAATAAATTATAAGGCCAGTCAGGCAGGTAACGCGGACGACGATAGCAATGGCTGACAAAATCCAGTTGGCCGATCTTGTACCCCAGAACATCAACCTGCTTATCAACAACATCCCAAACCGCCATACCATTGGCTTTGTAGCCAAGAGCATAGTGATTCGGTATCGCACCAATACGTCGAATAGCACCCGAGCGTTGCATGGCACGAATACGCTCCATAACGACTTCGGCAGACAGGCCGAGTTTTTTTGCCACGGCGTGGTAAGGTTTGGATACCAGTGGCAGTCCACCCTGTGTCTCGATAATTAGCGCTCGGTCGACTGGATCAATAGCATGCTTGCCGTCTCGATCGCCATGTAAATATTCCAGTGCTAAAATTTTTGCGGCCATGTTATTTTTTCACCTTCGGACACACATCCGCCAGAGGCATCATTACCATATAAATGTATTTCTTAAACATTGAACTTCAGGCCGACAAAATATTCCCGCTCCTTCGGCATATTGTAGACAGGGAACCCGGTCTGCTCCTGGATGCTCGCGATCACATCGTCTATCGCCTCCAATGTTTCCGCTGCAATAACAAACCAGATATTAAAATCATGGTTGCGTTCGTAGTTGTGGGCGACCTCGGGAAAACTGTTCACAACTCTTGTCACCAGGCGTAAGTAGGATTTTGGTACCTTCATCGCCGCCAGCGTCACGCTGCCACCCATTCTTTCGGTATGGAACAAAGGCCCGAATCGATTCAGCACCCCTTCATCAAGCAAGGTCTGCAGGCGCGTGATCAGCTCATGTTCGGTCAGGTCCAGCATCCCGGCAACCTTGGCAAAGGGTTGATTACATACAGGAAAACCTTCTTGCAATGTGTTGACGATTGCACGATCTACAGTGTCCATTGCTTAACTCCCCGCCTTTGCTGTTGGGTAGAGGCAGACATCCTTTTCCACCGGTTGATAAACAGCCCCCCTTTGCTTGAAACGACGGCCACTAAAAAGAATTTCGTGCGGATATTCTTTCAAATCACATGACTTGATCAGTTGCTGTATATGGTTCAGAACTTGTTGCTGTTCACGACCATGAATCATGCAATACAGGTTGTAAGACCATGCAGGCAGATGTCGTGCGCGCCGGTAACAAAGCGTAACGAATTTGAATGCGCCCATCTTTCGGCCGATGTCAGCGACCAGTTTATTCGGGACATCCCATACTGCCATTGCATTCGCCCGGTATCCCAACTCGTGGTGGCGCACTATAATGCCAAAACGCTTGATAACCATGACTTGTCGAAGATGCTGAACAATTGATAATACTTCGGCTTCGTCTATGTCCGTGTGCGAGGCAATGACCG
>JAZFSZ010000057.1:0-10941 GCA_036446455.1 Acidiferrobacterales bacterium | reverse complement strand
GTTATCGACTGTTTTTGGTACGTGGATGGCCTGAATGGGGTAGCCCATTTCCTTGGACATCTTGGAGATTTTGAAACAGGTGTCGGCCGAGTCACCGCCACCGTTATAGAAGAAGTAACCAATATTGTGGGCCTTGAACACTTCAATCAAACGTTCATATTCGCGGCGATTTTCATCAAGACTCTTGAGCTTGAAGCGGCAGGAACCAAAGGCGCCGGAAGGGGTGTGACGCAACGCCCTGATGGCCGCTGCAGATTCCTTGCTGGTGTCGATCAGATCTTCGGTGAGGGCGCCAATGATGCCATTGCGGCCAGCATATATTTTGCCAATTCTGGTTTTATATTTGCGCGCGGTTTCGATAATACCGGCAGCCGAGGCATTAATCACCGCGGTGACACCACCGGACTGGGCATAAAAAGCATTCATCGGCGCAGGTTTTTTGCTCGCCGCATTTTTTATTATCTTCCTGGCGACTTTCTTTTTCGCCGCTTTCGTTCCGGTTTTCGTTTTGCTTCTTGTCTTGGCTTGCTTGGGCATGGGTTCCGTGTCTCCTGGAAGACGTCAATTAATTAAATCAGGATAATATTGTTGGGCCTATTTTGTTTTTTTTGCTTCTTTGGCCTCGTGGTCAGCTTGTACCTGCAGCGTGGTAATGACACACAAACCAATGTCGTCAAACATCTGATGGCCAGTGCCGAATTGCTGGTAACCGTGGTAGAAGAATTGTGAGCGGTATTTGTTTTTACCCACCTTGACGATAATGAAATTGGCGTCGCGTTCGGCCCAGAAAACGGCCGGCACCTCTATCAGCTCACGGACCGATAAATCGGGCCGGATCTCGGCGTCTGCCAGCTGTAATTCGATCTCGTGGCCGTAGCGCTCGTTGACCGAGTCCTGCACTATCTTTAGTTCTTCTTCAGTGAAATCCGGTATGTCTGTCATCGTGCCATTGCTCGGTTTTTACCGGTTTGACCCTGATGGTTGGGCAAAATTGCCGTACCCCGTATCCGAGAGGGCGCTAGATTAACTCAAATTTCGGGACGGTTCACACAGGAAAGATTCAATTTGCCGATAGGTGGTATTTATGAGCGCAGAAAACCGTTGACGTTAGACCGGCCGGACGGTAGTTTTATCCGCTCTCAGGCCTTCCGGGGGCCAAAAATAAGCGAAAAAACCGGTTCCAACCAATATATAGCGAGAATAATAGAAATGAGAATCGTACTACTAGGAGCGCCGGGATCCGGCAAAGGTACGCAAGCCAAGCGGCTGGTTGAGAAATACAATATTCCCCAGATTTCCACAGGAGACCTTCTGCGTGCTGCAGTGGCTGCGGGAACAGAACTTGGCAAACGCGCCAAAGCGGCAATGGACGTTGGCCAACTGGTCACCGACGACATTGTGCTTGGCATCATTCAGGAGCGTCTGGCGGAGTCCGATGCCAAATCCGGCTTTATACTTGACGGATTTCCTCGGAATATTCCGCAGGCCCAGTCATTGGACGCCATGCTAGCCCGTGTCGGGCAGCCGCTGCAGTTATCGCTATTGGTGGATGTCGATACCGAAGTATTGATGAAGCGCATCACCGGTCGCCGCACCTGCGGTTCCTGTGGGGCGATTTACAATATTTACTTTACACCACCGAAAGAGCCCGGCAAATGCGATAAATGTGGCGGTGTCTTGCAGCATCGTTCCGATGACAACGAAACCACCGTGCGCAGCCGACTAGAGGTGTATGAACAGCAGACCGTTCCGCTGGTTTCCTATTATAAGGCCCAGGGCAAGTTGCGGACGGTCAAGGGCATTGGTTCCATCAATGATATCTTTATTAAAATCTGTGACGTCGTTGAGGCGCAGATTCGCCCTCTTGCCAGGGCCATGAGCGAGGCTGAAGCAGCGCAAGCCAGACCGGCACCGACAACAGTGGCCCGGGAAAAACCGGCGGCCAAACCTGCTGCTATAAAGAAAGCCGCGAAAAAGGCTGCAAAAAAGAAAGTGGCCAAAAAAGCCGCGAAGAAAAAAGCGGCCAAGAAGAAAACAAAGAAAAAGATAAGCAAGAAAGCCGCCAGAAAGAAGGTGGCTAAGAAGAAAGCTACGAAGAAAAAAGCCGGGAAGAAGTCAGTGATACGCAAGGCAGCGAAGAAGAGAGCAAAGAAAAAAGCCAAGAAGAAAACAAAGAAAAAGGCAAAGACGAAGGCCAAGAAGAAGGCCAGTAAAAAGGCCAAGAAGAAGGCCAGTAAAAAAGCCAGTAAAAAGGCCAAGAAGAAGGCAGTGAAAAAGAAGACCAAGAAGAAGGCCAATAAGAAGAAAAGACGGTAGCCCTAAAGAATCTTGAACGGGGTTTCCCCTCAAGGCTCGGCTGGTCCGAGCCTTTTTATTGGCGGGCAGCAGTAGCCAGCCGCAGCTAATTGGCGATCAGGGGACCATGGTGTAAAGTTTCAGTCGCTAACAGATGACCGGAATCCAAATTGTCGAAATCCACTGATAACAGCCGTAAAATGATGCCCATACGCAAGCGCCGCATGCGCCGTGATGAGTTCTCGCGTCGGCTGATGTGCGAGACACATTTGGGTGCGGATGACCTGATCCAGCCAGTGTTTGTGCTCGACGGCAAAAAGCAATCCCAGGACATAACCTCCATGCCGGGTATCAAACGCCTTAGCCTCGATCTATTGTGTGTGCAGGCGGAGCGTTTGCTCGAGTTGGGCGTGCCAGCCATTGCGCTGTTTCCCGTGGTTGAAAATTCACTTAAATCAGAAAATGCCAACGAAGCATTCAATCCCGATGGTTTGGTGCCTCGTGTGGTACAGGAATTGAAATCGCGCTTTCCCGAACTGGGTGTAATTACCGATGTGGCATTGGACCCCTATACCTTGCATGGACAGGACGGCCTTATCGATGATTCCGGTTACGTCCTGAACGATGAAACAGTCGAGGTGTTGGTCAAGCAGGCGATGACACACGCCGAAGCCGGCGCCGATGTGTTGGCACCCTCGGACATGATGGACGGTCGTATTGGCGCTATTCGCGATGCATTGGAAGCAGGTGGCCACATTCATACACGCATCCTTGCTTACGCCGCCAAGTATGCCTCAAGTTTTTACGGCCCGTTTCGCGATGCCTTGGGTTCGGCCGCAAATCTGGGCGGTGGTAACAAGACTGGTTACCAGATGGACCCGGCCAATAGTGATGAGGCTCTTCACGAAGTGGCGCTGGATATCGACGAAGGTGCCGACATGGTGATGATCAAACCCGGATTGCCTTATCTTGATATCGTGCGTCGCGTAAAAGACGAATTTGGTATGCCGACGTTCGTCTATCAGGTCAGCGGGGAATACGCCATGCTCAAGGCCGCCAGCCAGAACGGTTGGCTGGAGGAAAAGGCCGTGGTGCTGGAGACCCTGTTGTCCATCAAACGTGCCGGCGCCGATGGCATTCTGACTTATTACGCCGAAACCGCCGCAACATGGTTGCAAGAAACAACTTAATTTATTGAAACATGTTTTTGTAACACCCTGTTTCTACTCCTCTTCTTTTTTGCCGTTGTCGACAATAAAATATACCGGATTTCACCGGATTTTCTGTTGCATGTGACTTGTCAATGCGTATACTGCGCGCCAACGAAAGACT
Source organism: Acidiferrobacterales bacterium (assembly GCA_036446455.1). Classification (GTDB taxonomy): domain Bacteria; phylum Pseudomonadota; class Gammaproteobacteria; order Acidiferrobacterales; family JAJDNE01; genus JAZFSZ01. Next base: position 7,314 of record JAZFSZ010000057.1, on the reverse strand, counting down.
TCTGAAACAACTTGGTGCTGACAGGCAGTACCAGATAACAGGTGCTGATGGGCAGTGCCGAAGGAGTAAGAAACATGCCTAGTTATTTGACCAACCTCTTTGGTCGTTCTCCGATAAAACCCCTGCAAGAACACATGGCGAAAGTTCAAGCCTGCGTCGAACAACTCAAACCGCTTTTTGAAGCGGTCATCGCAAATGACCAGGACGCCGTTGCCAATGTCAGGCAAAAGATTGCGCAGATGGAACATGATGCAGATAACCTGAAATGGGAACTGCGATACCATTTGCCGACCGGTCTTTTTATGCCTGTCGATCGACGCGATCTTCTCGATATACTGATGATGCAGGACAAGATTGCCAATCAGACAAAAGATATTGCTGGGCTGGTTCTTGGGCGTCGCATGACATTGCCTGAGAAAATGCACGAGCCGATAACAAAATTTGGCAAGCGTAGCATCGACGCTTCCAGCCAGGCACTGAAAATTATCAAAGAGCTGGATGAACTGGTGGAAACCGGTTTTCGCGGTATCGAAGTTGAACGTGTGCAGGACATGATCAGCGAGCTGAACGCGATCGAAAGTGATACCGACAAGATACAGATTGAATTGCGTGACATATTGTTCGATCTCGAAGATGACCTGCGTCCCACCGATGTTATGTTTACCTATCAGTTGATTGAAGGCATTGGAAAAGTTGCTGACCTGGCCCAACGTGTCGGCAGCCGTTTACAGCTGCTCCTGGCTAGATAGGAGGAGTTGCAGTGACGGAGTTTAATATCTATCTTTTGCTTGCTGGCGCGTTCGGTCTGTTTATGGCCTGGGGCATCGGTGCCAACGATGTGGCCAATGCCATGGCCACTTCGGTAGGTTCCAAAGCGCTTACAGTAAAGCAAGCAATTATTATTGCCGCTATCTTTGAATTTGCCGGCGCCTATCTTGCTGGTGGCCAGGTGACCTCCACCATTCGCAAAGGTATTGTCGATTCCAGTTATTTTACCGCCAATCCTGACTTGCTGATTTTTGGTATGTTGGCGGCGTTGTTGTCGTCCGGGATGTGGTTGTTGATTGCCTCACGCAACGGTTGGCCGGTATCAACGACGCATACCATCGTTGGTGCGGTGGTTGGTTTTGCTGCTGTTGGGGTCAGTGTGGACGCTGTTAACTGGGACAGAGTCGGCACGATTGTACTCAGCTGGGTGGTATCACCGCTATTGGCCGGGACAATCGCGTTCTGGATTTTCAGAAGTATTCAGCGGCTGATTCTTGATACAGCGCAGCCTTTGGAAAATGCCAGGAAATATGGCCCGCTCTACATATTTGCGGTGACCTTTGTCCTGTCTTTGTTGACGATCAAAAAAGGGCTTAAACATCTCGACCTCAATGTTTCCACGGTCAATGCCTTTTTGATCGCAGTTGGTGTAGCAAGCGTCGTCGCGATCGTGGGTATTTTTCTCATTCGTCGCGTTAAAGCTGATCCCGAAGCCGATCGCGATTTTCACTATGCCAGCGTTGAACGCGTGTTTGCGGTGTTAATGATATTTACCGCATCGGCCATGGCCTTTGCCCACGGCTCCAACGATGTTGCCAATGCAGTCGGTCCGGTGGCCGCGGTTGTCAGTACGGTCAGCACTGGCGGAGTACTGCAACAATCGCCATTACCTGCCTGGGTATTGTTACTCGGTGGTGGCGGTATTGTGATTGGGCTGGCGACCTTCGGGTTCCGTGTCATGCGTACCATCGGTGAAAAGATTACCGCGCTCACACCAAGTCGTGGTTTTGCGGCAGAGTTATCCGCGGCGTCTACCGTGGTACTGGCGTCATTCACCGGCCTGCCGGTGTCCACCACACACACATTGGTAGGCGCGGTACTGGGTGTCGGCATCGCCCGCGGTATTGCAGCGCTCAATATGCGCGTGGTGGGTAACATCTTCATGTCATGGGTTGTAACCTTGCCAGCCGGCGCCTTCATGGCAATCCTGTTTTTCTATATGCTAAAGGGCATGTTTGGTAGCTGATTTCTGCTTGTTATTCCGCCACGCCACGCGCGTGGTGGAATACCCCTTTTCCCGTTGCCAAAATAAATGCACACTATGCCTGTTGGTTTAGTGGGCTTTGGCGCGGGCGCAGGTATAATCGCGCCCTTCCCCCCACCGGCCTATTGAAACGGATACAATCATGAGCATCAAACCTACCGATATCAAGTTGCACCAGAAGTCACGACTACTGGAAATCAGCTTCGAGGATGGCAAAACATTCGAACTGTCTTGCGAATATCTGCGCGTAAACTCGCCTTCGGCAGAAGTCCGGGGCCACGGACCCGGTCAGGAAGTGCTGCAGCTGGGCAAAGAAAACGTCAACATCGATAAAATAGAGCCAGTGGGCAACTATGCCATCACGCTGTATTTTGACGATGGGCACAGCACGGGGATCTATTCCTGGGAGACACTGTACGAACTTGGCGAAAACCAGGAGAAAAACTGGGCAGACTATTTAAAAAGATTGGAACAAGCGGGTCACAAGCGCAAAGTGGTAAGTTAAAAATTGCTCCAAAAGCACTACTGATAATTTCCTGCGATATCTGAATATGCCTGAATCAGCAAACGACGACCAAAAGACCACCCACTTCGGATTCAAGGACGTAAACGAGTCCGAAAAGACGAAGCTCGTGGGTGAGGTTTTCCACTCAGTCGCCGATAAATACGATTTGATGAATGACTTCATGTCCATGGGCCTGCATCGTCTGTGGAAACGATTCGCCATTGATCAGTGTGGTGTACGCAAGGGCAACGTAGTTCTCGATGTTGCCGGCGGCACCGGCGACCTGACGGCACGTTTGGCGGAACGCGTGGGTAGGGAAGGCCGCGTTTACCTCAGTGACATCAACAGCTCCATGCTGGCGGCCGGTCGGGGTCGTTTGGCCGATCGCGGTATCGCTGGCAATGTCGAAGTGGTGCAGGCCGATGCTGAGTGTTTGCCGTTTCCGGACAACACTTTTGATTGTGTCATCATAGGTTTTGGCCTGCGTAATATGACGCGAAAGGACGAAGCCCTGCGTTCCATGTATCGCGTATTGAAGCCAGGGGGCCGTGGCCTGGTGCTGGAATTTTCCAAACCGATTTTGCCAGGATTAAAGAAAGTCTATGACGCCTATTCATTTAACATTCTGCCACTGCTGGGAAGGCTGGTGGCCAAAGACGAGACCAGCTATCGCTATTTAGCCGAATCGATACGCAAACACCCGGATCAGGAGGCACTAAAGACTATGATGGCACAAGCCGGTTTCGAGCGTACACATTATTTTAATCTCGCTGGCGGCATCGTCGCGGTTCACAAAGGTTACAAGTTTTAAATACCCGGTGAGGTTTCGGGAACCGTAGCGATTTGATATGAATTCATCAAGTGCATTTACCGCCGTAATTGAAGACGCCACCAATCGTTTGTTGCGACTGGACCCGGATACACTGCATCGTCTGGGTGACATTCAGGACAAGGTAATCTGTGTGCGCCTCAATGCCGCCAGGTCAGATCGTCAACCCGAATTCTATTTCTTTCCCTCCGAAGGCGGCCTGCAATTGCGATCGCAATACGATGGTGCAGCCGATGTCACCATCAGTGGCAATGCACCTGCCTTTATGCGTTTGGTGTTGGGCCAGCGAGCAAAGGGTGTGTTTGCCAATGGTGAAATGCAAATCAGCGGTGATCTCGAGCTGGGACAACGTTTTCAGGGTATTATCAAAAAGCTCGACATTGATTGGGAGGAAATCACCTCACGTTATGTTGGCGATGTCATTGCCCACCAGATTGGTAATATGGTAAGCGGTGTTCACGCGTGGCGTCGTCAGGCGCACGACACCCTGCGACAGGACGCGGCAGAGTATCTGCAAGAAGAGGCGCGTCTATTGCCCAAAAAAGAGCATGTTGATGAGTTCATGAGTGCAGTCGATACGTTGCGGGCGGACGTTGACCGCCTGGATAAACGAATACAGCGGTTGCGGGAGCGAAAACCGTGATCCCGATTTCCAGTATCGGTCGGCTGTTGCGCATCAATCGTGTTTTTGTGCGCCATGACCTGGATGAATTTGTCAGCGCCGTACACTTGTTTCGTCCCTATCGCTGGTTGATCCGCGCCATGCCCTGGCGCTGGGTACGTCTGAGAAATGTCCCGCGCGCCCGCCGTTTGCGCGAAGCTCTGGAGGAATTGGGGCCGATATTCGTCAAGTTTGGCCAGGTTATGTCAACACGGCCTGACTTACTGCCGGAAGATATCGCCATCGAACTGATCGCACTGCAAGACAGGGTACCCCCATTCTCCGGAGACGAGGCAGTGCGTATCATCGAGGCCGAGTTTGGCAAGTCTGTTGAGCAGATATTCAAGGAATTTAATCGCACACCAATCGCTTCAGCCTCGGTGGCCCAGGTACATTTCGCGGTAATGCCTAACGGGGACGAAGTCGCGGTCAAGGTATTGCGTCCCGGCATAGAAAAAGTAATCGAACGCGATCTTGAATTGCTCTATCTGCTGGCACGCCTGGCACTGCGTTTTTCCCCACAAGCAAAACGGCTTCGTCCTGTTGAGGTGGTGGATCAGTTTCGTCGTACCCTCAACGATGAGCTCGACCTCCGCCGCGAGGCCGCCAATGCCAGCCAGCTCAAGGCCAACTTTGAAGGATCCGACCTGTTGTATGTTCCGAAGGTCGATTGGGATCATACGCGCCGACGCGTATTCGTGATGGAGCGCATCTCCGGTATTCACATCAGCGATATTGATCGTCTCAAAGAAGCAAAGATCGATCTACGTCAGTTATCCCACAACGGTGTGGAGATCTTTTTCACCCAGGCCTTTCGCGACGGATTTTTCCATGCCGATATGCACCCGGGCAATATCTTTGTTGCACCGGATGGTCAGTATCGAGCCGTCGATTTTGGCATCATGGGTTCCCTGAGTGATGCAGATAAACGCTACCTTGCCGAGAATTTTATTGCCTTTTTTAATCGTGACTACCGTGCGGTGGCCGAGGCACACCTTCGTGCCGGCTGGGTGCCGCCGGAAACCGTCGCTGAGGATTTTGAGACGGCTATTCGTGCCGTGTGTGAGCCTATCTTCGCCAAGCCCATTAAGGACATTTCATTCGGGCGTTTATTAATGCACCTGTTCCAGACTGCGCGACATTTTAATATGGAAGTACAACCACAACTGGTGCTGTTGCAAAAGACGTTGTTCCAGATTGAAGGCCTGGGTCGGCGCCTTTATCCCGAACTTGACCTGTGGGTGACGGCAAAACCCTATCTGGAAAAGTGGATGCGGGAGCAGATGGGCCCACGGGCCCTGTTAAAGACCCTGAAAAAAGAAGTTCCCAAGTGGTGGCAAATGATGCCTGAGCTGCCGACGCTGGTGCATGAAGTGCTGGAGCATCGGCGGGGTCATGGTCGGGTGCTGGAACGTGAACATTTTGAACGCGTAGAAAGGCAACTGCGTCATCAACACCGCACCCAGACTTTGGCGCTGGCCGGTGGGACCTTCGTCATCGCCGCTGCCGTTACCCTGGGCTTGCATTACAATCCCTACGCCATGCAACCAGCGATTCCGGAACCTGGCTGGATTTTGGGGGGCATCGGTCTATTGTTGATTTGGCGTGCTTTTACCCGCCGCTTGAATTAACGGATCGAACCGCTAATCCGCTAAACTTTGCTGCCCGTCGGATGCTATAATAAGCACCAGGTAAGTCTTGTGCTATGTTATTCCCATACGAAAACGGGTCGATAGTTGACGGAAATGGACAAGAGCGCATTACAATTTTTTGGCAAAGCCACACTGGTGGCTGTACTGACCGTCGCTTCGGCGCAGGCAGGGGGCACGCTCACCTGGTTTGGTGAGGCTTCTTTCTCCGGTGCCTATCCACAGGCATCCGAAACACAAAACTCCAACCAACGATTAGTGCGCGGATTCATGGATACCAGCACCACCGCCTCGTCAGGTAGACGTTTGCTCCAGCAACAACTGGCGTTGGATACCGTATTTGATGGTGGCAACCTCGACGACAGTTATTACATCCAGCAAGCCCGCAGTGAAATTGGCCTGGCATTTGGCGGAGAGGCCATTTCTGTTCCAATTTATTACCGTCGTGCCCGGTTCGGTACGGGCGGAAAACATGAACTGAATGGTTTTGGTGTTAAGTGGCGTCACCGCTTCGAGGGCGTCGGCAGTCTTACGGTGATGGCCCGTTACGGCAGGGGCGAATACAATCTTGCCGATGAGAGTTCTCTGGATGCAGCCAACCGCCTGGCGAGCGTGTCGTGGACCAGCGGATTCACCAACAGCGGCGTGACCGGCAGTTTCTATGTTGGGGATGAGCAGGTACGCGAGGCCGAATTCGCCGATAACGCCCGCATGATCTATGGTTTTGCCGTCGGTGGCCATTGGTTGCTAGGCGGCAATCACACACCTTATGTTTCCCTGCGTTACCAGAATTCCGACCAGGTCTCGATTTCGGGTTTGACTGATTATGATAAATACACGCGCATTTCCGCCGGCTGGAACTGGCAGGTCAGATCCAACTGGCGTGTACGTGCGGAGGCCAATTTCACCTATGATCAGCCAAGGTGGAATCTGTTTGATATTGATCGTGCGCGGGTCCAGTTTTCGACGAGGTTTGATATTAAGTAAGGGCCATCTGGCGATGGCGGATGGAGGCCGGCTTTGCCGGCCTTTTTAATTGGTTCGCCTACGGTGAGTCTTAAAAGCTATTAATCGGGGCTGGTCCCGATAGCCCAGGTACTTTTTGTTTCGGCAAAAGTACCCAAAACCATTTGCTCCAATCGTCCGCTTAATCCTGCGATTCTCAGAAAAATCTTCGTTGCGCGTATAACTCGGACCCCGCTACTAAAATTAGATATCTAATTTTAGTAGCGGGGTTGCCTCGACAGAAGGCTCGCTTCCCGTATTTTTATTCGCCTGTGTCGGCTGCGCGATGTACATGGACGTACTAGTGTCGCGGGAGGCAGGAAGCCGGGAGCGACCCCACGGGGTTTGAAAACCTTCCGATACTCTGCGCGAAGTGCAGGATGCACTAATGCCGTGGAGCACATGGACGTGCCAGAGCGGCCGCGGTAAGTCAAAAAATAAAAAAAGCGGCCAGAAAAAACGGGGTCAGTAGCCTCGGCTCTGACCCCAATTTTTTCCATGAATTTTTTTGCGTCTTTGCGCCAGAGATCTTAAATGCCGGGGATTTATTTCCAAATATTAACAGTTTTGCCTTGTTCTCTCATTTTGTCGGCGCGTGCCTGGATAAAACGTTGCAAGCTCGGTTCAGTTTTG
>JAZFSZ010000056.1:0-4938 GCA_036446455.1 Acidiferrobacterales bacterium | reverse complement strand
AGCATGTGCAATGACAAGGGGTCTTTTGTATCCACTGACCCGATACCCATCAGCGTGGTCGTCACCGGGATTGCAAAGTGGGCTGAAAAGTGACGCATCTCTGCAGTGGCATGGCCGTTAATGACACCACCACCCGCGTATATCAGGGGTCGTTTTGAGGCCTGTAACATGTCGAAAAACTGCCCGCAACGCTCATCATCGAGCAGGTTATCCCGCAAGGCGTGAATGCGCTGACGATATCCGCGCACCGGCAGCAAGCCGGAGCCCTGGAAGGTACCCGTCCAGTTTTGAACGTCCTTGGGCAGATCCACCACCACCGGGCCGGGTCGACCGGTACGGGCTATTTCGAAGGCGGTACGAATCGTTGCCTCGAGTAATTCCGGCTTGGTGACCAGAAAGGTGTGCTTGGACACAGGACCCAGGCAGCTGGATACGGGGGCTTCCTGGAAGGCATCGGTACCGATTGCGGCTGTTGGTACCTGTCCGCAAATAACCACTATCGGTGTGGAATCGGCCATGCAATCACGTACCGGTGTGACCATATTGGTCGCACCAGGCCCGGATGTCACCATGACAACACCCACGCCACCGCTGGCGCGGGCGTAACCCGCTGCCATGAAACCCGCACCTTGCTCATTGGCCGGCACGATCAATGGCATGGGCTCTTTGCCATTATCATCACGATGTTCATCGTTATAACGGAACACGGCGTCATAGGTAGGCAGAATGGCTCCGCCGCTATAACCGAATATGGTATCCACACCGGTATCCGCCAGCACCTGCACGACCATCTCGGCACCGGTCATGGTATTCCCTGCCAAAGGATGAGATGCAGGTTTCAATATTTGCGAGGAATGGTCCATATTTTTAAAGTGTTAATCAATTATTCCCGCATTGCAATAGCCGCTGTTCTGCGCGACCATAACTGGCGAATTATCCACACCGGAAATCAGAAAATGCGACATATTATTTCCATCCTGATGTCAAACGAGGCAGGCGCACTGGCCCGCGTCGTCGCCCTGTTCTCAAGCCGCGGTTACAACATCGAATCCCTCAGTGTTGCACCCACCGAGGACATGGAGGTTTCAAGGCTGACCCTGGTTACGCGGGGGTCGGACGAAATCATCGAACAGATTAATAATCAACTGCTGAAACTGGTGGACGTAGTCAACACTGCAGATGTGACCAGGGAAGATCATATCGAGCGGGAACTCCTGTTGATGAAAATAAAAGTCCAGGCCGGGGCGGAACAGTCATTGCCCCGTTTGATTGAAGCTGCCGGCGCCCGTGTGCTGGACGATTGCCCCGAAACCTACACGCTGGAACTCACCTGTGCGAACAAGCACATGGATGATTTCATTTCACAGGTGGGTGAATACGCTGAAATACTCGCCGTTGTACGCAGCGGAGCAATGGCGATTGGACGCGGCCGGGTTGTGCTCAGCGCCTAACCATAGCCATACACCGATTTGACTTCGAGAAACTCTTCCAACCCGTGTGCGCCCCACTCACGGCCATTACCGGAATGTTTGTAACCGCCAAAGGGCGCCATTGCATCCAGCGATGCACCATTGATGTGTACCATGCCGGTCCGCAAACGGGCGGCGACCGAACGCGACCGCTCCAGATCGGCGGAGGTCACGTATCCTGACAGGCCGTAGGGTGTATCGTTGGCGATACGTACGGCGTCATCCTCGTCTTCGTATGGGATGATCGACAGTACAGGGCCAAAAACCTCTTCGCGCGCAATCGTCATGTCGTTATTGACACCGGAAAACACGGTTGGCTTCACGTAATAACCCTTTTCAAGACCTTCGGGGCGGCCGGTGCCACCCGCGACCAGTGTCGCTCCCTCATCAATGCCTTTCTGGATCAGGCTCTGGATCTTGTCCCACTGTAATTGCGACACCACCGGACCAATTTCGGTGCCTTTTTCCTGCGGATCGCCGACGACGGTCGAATCCGCCTTTGCGGCGGCAATTGCCGCTGCCTCTGCCAATCGCCCCTTCGGCACCAGCATGCGTGTCGGCGCGTTACAGGACTGACCGGTATTGTTGAAACACATATCGGCGCCACTGGTCACTGCCTTGTCAAAATCCGCATCGTCAAGCAGGATATTCGCGGATTTGCCACCGAGTTCCTGGGCCACACGTTTGACACCGGGCGCAGCATTCTGCGCAACTGCAACACCGGCACGGGTAGAACCGGTAAATGAGACCATGGCGATATCGGGATGACCACTGAGGGCACTGCCAACCACCGGGCCGTCGCCGTTAACCAGGTTAAACACACCTGCGGGCACACCCGCCTCATCGAGAATCTCGGCAAAAATCATCGCGTCGAACGGTGCAATTTCGCTGGGTTTCAGCACCATGGTGCAGCCTGCAGCTAGCGCCGGTGCCACCTTTACGACAATCTGGTTGATCGGCCAGTTCCAGGGAGTTATCAGCGCACAAGGTCCGATTGGCTCTTTCAGAATCCGGGTTGTTCCGTGGGTCTCTTCAAATGCAAAAGTCTTCAGCACCTCGATGATTGCGCCAATATGCTGTGAACCGCTGGCAGCCTGTGCATATTTGGCCAATGGCCAGGGTGCACCCATCTCTTCCATGATGGCTGTTGCCACTTCATCGTGACGACGGGCAAATATGTCGAGAATGGATTGCAGCAAATCAACGCGATCACCAACCGGGACCCGGGCAAATCCAGGCGCCGCCCGATTGGCTGCCGCTACTGCCTTGTCCACATCCTCAACTGAGCCCAGGCTGATATGGCCACAGACTTCCTCGGTAGCAGGGTTGATAACTTCAAGCGGGTTGGCGTGAACCGGGTCAACCCATTGCCCGTCGATATAAAACTGCAGCATGTCTCTCATAAAAGCTCTCCTTGAGGCGCAGTAATCATATCCCTATACTCGCATTACTGCAGCTGATTTGGTCTTTAAGCTAGCGGCGGGCTTACCCTGACTGTTCCGGTTAAAGAGGAGATTCTGAATGGGCACTGTCAACATCGATACAATTCTTGAAAAGTTCCCCGGTTTAATTAACTGGTTTTCGGGAGATAACTCTGCCACTGCCGACAGACCGTGCTCAAGCACCCACCCGGTTCCCAACGGATTGTGTTTTTGCCAGGAAAAAAAGGAAATTAATAACTGTTTCGATCAGGGTGTTTCGATACTCGTAGTGCCAGCAGCCTTGGGCGATGTCGCAGAATCCCTCAATCCCGGCAGCAGCGCTGTTCTCACCAGCGATGAGCTACAAGCTGCAATGGCTAAAATAAATACCGAACTTTTCCTGCCGCAATGGGGTCGCACGCCATTTGCTGAAGATCGCATTCACCCTTCGGCAAGCATTCACCCCAGCGCCAGGCTGCACGACAGTGTTGTGGTCCAGCCCAATGCAGTGATCGGCCCGGATGTTTTTATTGAAGAAAAGACAGTCATTGGAGCCAATACCACGCTCGAAGGAAACATTACCATCGGTAAACGTTGTTTCATCAAATCCAATGTCTTCATAGCCCATACGGTGCAAATCGGAGATGACTGCAGGGTTGAACCGCAAACAACCATAGGCACTGATGGGTTCGGTTATGGCACGGACAATAATGGTCAACACTTTGCCAAACCCCACTTTGGCAAGGTCATACTCGAGGACCGGGTCGAAATTGGTTGTGGCGTACACATCGACCGCGGGACTTATGAGGACACGGTGATCGGTGCAGGCACGAAAATCGACAACCACTGTCACTTTGCCCACAACACGATCATCGGCAAAGATTGTTTGATCACAGCCGGGTTCATCGTTGCCGGTAGTTCTACTTTTGGTGACAACTGCATATTTGCCGGACGGGTAAGCGCCAATGGCCACATCAGCGTCTGTGATGACGTCACCATGGGCCCGGTTTCTGTGATCAGTAAAAATATTACCCAGCCCGGGTTTTACGGTGGATTCCCTCCCGTTCCATATAAGGATTTCATAAGAAACCAGACTTCTTCGGCATCGCTTTATGACATGCGAAAAAGCGTTGCGAAGCTTCTGAAGAAAATTGATGTTGAAAAATAACCCGAGAGTTCAGGAACTAATGCATCAGCGCAATTTATCGCGATAGTATTGTTTTACAGTATCGTCCAGAAAGGCGGCATTCAATGCATTCAGGTTTAGTTGCCGGAGTTCCTGCCAGCTGAAACCAAGTGAAGCCAGTGTTTCGTACTCGTTGACCAGGCTGGTTGAAAACATTGCAGGGTCATCCGAATTGATGGAACAGTTCAATCCGGCATCAAACATTTCCCGGATTGGGTGCATTTCACCCTGTTTTACGATGCCGAGACAGTAATTACTGACGGGGCATACCTCCAAAGGAATCTGACGCTCACGCAACGCGTCCACCAGTGTGGGGTCTTCAACACAACGAACGCCATGTCCGATTCGCTCAACCTGCAAATCATCGATTGCCCCCCAGATACTTTCCGGGCCGGCGGCTTCACCGGCGTGGGCTACCGTTCTTAGTCCGGCACGCCGCGCTTCGGCAAAGGATTCGATGAACAGCCCGGGTGGGAAACCATCCTCCATGCCGCCCAGACCGAGTCCAATAAACAGGCCACGTTTTTTACCCTTTAGCACGAACTCCAGGACCCGGTCCTGTGATTCGGGGATCATGCGGGCAATATCAGGAATCAGCTTGACCACACAGTCGTATTTTTCCTGGCCGGCCAGTACGGCTGCCTCAATGGCATCCAGTGCATCTTCATCTTCAAATTGCTCAACAATGAAAGTCGCACTCAGGTAGGCCTCTGTATATACAATGTTTTGCTCGGACTGGTGTTTGAAAAAGTTGTCGATCAACAAACCATAATCACCTGTCGTCTGCAGGCAACCGACTGCCGCCAGGTAGACCTCGATAAAATGAGGGAAGTCACGGAACTCGAAAAACCGTTGCCACTCC
>JAZFSZ010000055.1:0-8855 GCA_036446455.1 Acidiferrobacterales bacterium | reverse complement strand
CTAGTGACCGTAAGGTCGTGGAGGTTCAAGTCCTCTTCTGGGCACATTATTCTTATCCAGTAACATCCAATAGAGCCCACAACTCGTTGAAATACCAAGCAAACCAGAATTATCTGAGACTCATAAAGTACAATAAAGCACAGTAACATCTCAGAACCCAGAAATACAATAAACTCCAGGTTCGCCACATAAGGCTATAAGATCATATATTACATTCGATTGGGACAGGTAAATGAAAGACGCACGTGACAGCATGGCATTAGCCATCGCCGGGCTTGGTAATCAGATTCGATTTGCCTTAGCGGACAACACGGTACCGGAAAAGCTGGATCAATCATTCGATTCGGTTGAAGTAGCCGCTATGGGAGGGTCCGCCCTGGCGTGGGACGTTCTGAGCGAAACCGTGGGTCACAAGTTAAACGGGGCTATGAGAGTTCATCGTGACTATAGCGTCACGCAAGTGTCCCCAGGCGCCCTGGGCATCGCCTGTTCGGTTTCTGGAAACACTGAAGAAACTCTCGCCGCCTATGAAGTGATGCGCAAACAATGTAAATGTGTCATTGCCGTTACTACAGGCGGTGAATTAGCAAGGCGCGCCGAATCCGATGCCGTCGAACTCATTCGTTTAGACCTGTCGAATGAGCCACGCGACTTTCAACCCCGCAGTTCGGTTGGATATTTACTCACCTACGGCGTCAGGCTGCTGCAAGCCGCCGGCGTTGGTGCGAATATTGTAGACGAGATAGAAGAGGCTGTGATCGATTACACTAAAAATTGCGATGGCATCGAAGATCGCGCGAAAGAAGCGGCGCAGTGGATCAACAATAGTATTCCGATCGTCTATTCATCAGCTGCCCTCTTTAACTCATTAGCTCGAACAATGAAGATAAAGTTTAACGAGAATGCAAAATACCCGGCATTCGCAGGCGCATTACCCGAAATCAATCACAATGAAATGATCGGTTTCGAATCGGACATTGGCACAAGTTTTCGCATAATGTACATTTCGGACCCCAGTGACTCGGATTCTGTGAGTAACAGATTTTCCACTATGACCAGGCTTTTCAGGGAACGAAATTTATCTCACGTTGAGACACGAAAAATTGACTTATTCGGCGACACCAAATTAGGCCGCGTATTGACCGGCATCACATTCGGTGACTGGTGCAGCTATCACCTGGCAATGCTTCGAGGTGTCGATCCAACTCCAGTAGAGCTCATCGAAGACTTCAAGGCGGAGCTGGCACATATTGGGGAGCGTTGAATGATCATTGCCGCGCGATCACGGCGCGCGATTAAATCTTTATGCGAACGAACCGAAATTTAGTCCAGTTCTGAAGGATTTACGCTGCGAGCCTGCTGGTAGGACAATAATGCGGCCTCTGCAAGCATCAGGGATTTCAAACCGTCGTCCAAGTCTGGTAATTCCACCTGCTCGCCTGACAGACAGCGCACAAAGCTGTCCAGCTCAGCCCGATAGGCGGCTGCGTAGCGCTCCAAAAAGAAATGCAGCGGCCTGGCACTGGTAACACCATCGCTGTTATATGCCACGACTGTATTTTCGTTTACATTTTGGGCAACCAACATTCCTTTGGAACCGTGCACCTCTATGCGCTGGTCATAACCGAAACTGGCGCGCCGGCTGTTAGAAATCTGCGCCAATTTGCCACTCGCAGTGGCCAGAGTAATGACCGCAGTATCTACATCGCCCGCTTCATTGATCGCTGGATCAACCTGGCACGAAGCCTGTGCGCTGACGCTTACCACCTCTTCGCCCAACAGGAACCGGGACATATCGAAATCGTGAATAGTCATATCACGAAACAGGCCGCCGGACACTTTAATGTATTCTACGGGCGGAGGCTCCGGATCCTTTGAAATGATGCTGACCAGTTCCACGGTGCCGATATCGCCCGCCTCAACTCGCTGCTTTAAGGCCTGGAAGTTGGGATCAAAACGGCGATTATAAGCGACCATGACCTTACGATCACTTTGCGAAATCCGATCCAGACACTGCCGCACTCGTTGCAGGGACAGATCTACAGGCTTTTCACAAAACACGTGTTTGCCCGATGCCACCGCCTGTTCTATCAGATCGGCGTGGGTATCAGTAGCTGAGCAAATCAGCACTGCGTGTATGTCGTCACTGGTAAAAATCTGTTCCGGCGTCATCTGCGTGCAGCCAAGCTCACCGGCGAGACGGTCTGCATTTTCCCGGTACGGGTCGTACAGGCTCACGAGCTGGGCCTGAGGGTGCCCGGCGACATTGTTTGCGTGAATCGAACCGATGCGGCCGGCGCCAAATAAGGCAAAATTGATCATAAAGTCTCCTACGGGACGATGGTATAACCGGCAGCCGATGCGGCCTGCTTGAGGGTTGTATATCCGATACAGGCGTATTCGTAAGGGTCAGCCCCGGCGGGGTCCTGCTCGGCCTCGACAATGACCCAACCCTGGTATTCCTTGTCCGCCAGGGCCTGCATCACGGCAGGGTAGTCGATCATGCCGTCGCCGGGCACGGTGAAGATGCCCCTGAGCACGCAATCGAGAAATGAATCCCGGTCTCTATCAACAGTCTCAAGCACTTCAGGGCGGATATCTTTTGCATGCACATGGTTGATTCGATGTCCATAACGCTCGATTACGGCAAGGATATCACCACCTGCGAACTGCAGGTGTCCCGTATCAACCAGGAGGCCTACAGCGTCACCGGTATTGGCTATTGTCAACTCGAGTTCACGCTCGGTTTCTACTCCCGTACCCATATGATGATGAAAGCTCAGTGGAACACCCTGCCCGGCACAGTATTCCGCGAGGCCTGTGAGTCGTTCACCATAAGCCGCAAACTCGGAATCAGGTAGCACCGGTTTATTCACCAGAGGCTCATGCTGACGGTTATGCACGGTTTCACAGGTTTCGCCATAAACCAGTACAGAGGCGCCCAGGGCCGCAAATAACTCGAGTTGCGGTTTGACACGCTCGAGCTCATTTTCCAGGCTATTGTTCAGTAGAAGTCCCGAGTACCAGCCCGATACCAGTTTGAGCTCGTGCTCGGCGAGTACCTTAGCCAGGGATTCCCTGTCTTTGGGAAACTTGCCTCCGAGTTCAGTGCCGGTATATCCGGCCAGACGGGTCTCCCGCAAACAGGTTTCGAGAGAGGTTTCACCCCCTAATTGAGGCAGGTCGTCGTTAGACCAGGAAATTGGAGACATGCCAATTTTCAGCTGCATAAGGTTTACTCTGCTTTATCGATAATCCACTCATGTGCCGGGTCATTGGTAAAATGCCACTTGCGTATCGGTCCCGCCATGACGTTCAGATAATAGCTGGTGTATCCATGAGGAACACCCACCGGGTGGTAACCTTCAGGCACCAGTACCACATCTCTATCCTCTGCACTCAGGGTTTCATCGAGACTGCGATCATCCGTGTAAACACGTTGATGTACATAACCGCTCGGAGGATCGAGTCGGTGATAATAAGTTTCTTCGAGCTTGCTCTCGTAGGGCAAGGCATCTCTGTCATGCTTATGGGGTGGGTAAGAGGACCAGTGCCCCGGAGGCGTGATTACCTCTACCACCAGTAACTTATCGGCCGGCTCGGTTTCCGGCAAGATGTTGCGCACATAACGGGTATTGGTACCCTCGCCACGTACTTCGCGGCTCATCTTGCTGTCATCGATCAGGCGTGCTGAGCCACTTTTACCCTGACCGGGGGCGCTACAAACCGCCAGTTCTACTGATGTATCTGCCGATATCTCGGCATTGATCCCAGCAGGCACGTATACAGCCCCGGGAGCCTGGTCGTCAAATACAGAAGCGCGTCCACCCACACCCTGCCAGAGTTGTTCACCAACCTTGACGCTTGCAGCCCCCGACAGCACTACCAGGCAGAGTTCACGACCCGATTGCTGCAGAACCAGTTCCTGCCCCGTCTGCAGGTCATAAAGCTCAAACCCGACGTATTTCCAGCCTGCGCTGTCGGGCGTAATCCGATGCACCTGCTGATCGCGCGCGGGCTTCACCAATAACCGACTCACTTTAGTAACCTCTTTCCTGTTTACGACTGGCAACAGCTGATTTGCGCTTATCCACCACTTCACGACGCACCGACACTTCTGGTACTTCTACTTCCCACCAGCAACCACCCGGGGAAGCTTGCACCGGATCGGTCTCTATCACCACGACGCTGACACCGGCACGATCCGAAGCCGCACTGACCGCGGCTTTGAGCTCTCCTATATTGGCCACCTTTTCGGCATGAGCGCCCATGGCGCGAGCATGGCCGGCAAAGTCAATATCAGCCAGCCCTTCATTGTGAGTATCGCGCAATAAATTGTTGAAATTTGCGCCGCCCGTGGCCATCTGCAAACGATTGATACAACTGAAACCGCGGTTATCCAGTATGACAATAGTGATCTGAAGACCCAGGCTCACCGCGGTGGCCACATCGGAATTCATCATCAAATAGGAGCCATCCCCAACCATGACCACTACTTCCCGGTCGGGGTCCGCCATCTTCACACCGACGCCACCGGCAATCTCGTATCCCATACACGAGTATCCATATTCCAGGTGGTATCCACCGACTGAGCCGGCGTTCCAGTGCTTATGCAATTCGGCTGGCAAACTTCCAGCCGCTGCTACTACTACCGCGTTTTCAGTGACACTCTGGTTGACCGCGGCGACGACCTGCGCATCACTGGGGATAGTCGTATTGTCAGCGGCTGAAATTATATCCTGCTGGATTCCAGCCCATTCCGCCCTGGCTTCATTGGCACGCGCAAGCCAGTCTGCACCTGACTGGTAGCCGTCCAGTTTCGCAGTGAGTGTCTGCAACCCCAGTTTCGCATCGCAAACACAAGGCATGGCGCGGTACTTGATGGCATCCATGGGTTGTACATTCAGTTGTACTACCTGGCACTTGAACAGACTATTTGAGCCGGAAATAAAGTCCTGCAAACGGGTACCCACCGCAAGCACCAGATCGGCTTCACGCGCCAGCGTGTTGGCGCAGGTCACGCCGGTAACACCAAGCGCACCGAAATTGAAAGGATGCCCGGCTTGCAGGGAGGATTTACCGGCCTGGGTTTCGACAACGGGTATCTTGTGCGCCTCTGCAAAAGCCTGTAATTCAGCTTCTGCGCGAGAATAACGTACCCCTCCCCCGGCAACGATAACCGGTTTGACGGCGGCCTTGATAGCGGCCAGAGTCTGCGCTAATTCGTGACTATCCGGCGCCTGCCGGCGCAATCCCCAGACCCGTTTTTCAAACATGACTTGCGGGTAATCGAAAGCCATCGATTGCACATCCTGACAGACGCTGATGGTTGCGGGACCGCAACGGGCAGGATCTGTCAGCGCTACCATGGCTTTAGGCAGTGCCTGGATCAACTGTTCAGGCCGGGTGATTCGATGGAAGTACCGGCTCACCGGACGAAACGCATCGTTTACGCTGACCGTCCCGTCACTAAAATCTTCAGCCTGCTGCAATACCGGATCCGGCAAGCCCGATGCAAAGACATCCCCGGGGATCAGCAGCACCGGAATACGGTTTACGTGAGCCACAGCGGCCGCGGTAATCATATTGGTTGCACCCGGACCAATTGAAGAAGTGGCCACCATGATCTGCTGGCGTTGACGCGCCTTCGAAAATGCGATTGCAGCGTGAGCCATGCTCTGCTCGTTATGCCCGCGGTAGGTCGGTAACTGATCTTTTACCTGGAATAATGCCTCGCCAATACCAGCCACATTTCCATGACCGAAAATGGCCCAGACCCCGGCAAACAATGGCTTTTCGCTGCCGTCGTCAAAGCGTACAAATTGACTGGTAAGGAATCGCACCAGAGCTTGAGCCGCCGTAAGGCGAATAATTTTCATGCCGAATTACTCTTAAAAAATTTAGTGTTCACGATGGACTTGTGCGCAGGCAGCATCCCAGGCATCAATCATACTGCGATATCTCGCGCGCATGCCTGCTACCGCCGCAGCATCGTCAATCCTTCCCGCAAACCAGTCCCTGGCCGATTCGGCAAACAAAGTACGGCCAATCGCAAATCCCTTGACCCGCGATTGAGCGGCTGCAAGCTTGAAAGACTCACCGATGGATTCGAAAGATCCATCCAGGCCTAATACGATGATGCCCTGGCAGTAGGGGTCATAATCATCAATCACCCGTCCCACATCCTGCCAGTAGGCTTCATCCATCCCCGGTTCCAGCTTCCACCAGTCAGGTTTCACGCCGAGTTCATAGAAGCGCTTCATAATGCCCGCGATACTGTCGAATAAAGGGCTACTTCCATTTCGAGCGGTGATAATCTCAAGCAACCACTCATGCCCTGTGTGCCGGCAGGCGCGATCCAGGCGCTCGATCATTTGTTCATGGTGCGCCCGAATTTCCAGGTCGTCATCCAGCCGATAGGGGCACAATACCTTGACAGTTTGAGTGAGAGGCCAGTCGGCCAGGTGTTGAGCGATCTCACCTTCTGTCTCAAAGCTGAGAGGGAATTGACCAGAGGATTCGATTGGGCGTCCAATCCAGGCGCCGGACGAAGTCGCTGCCTGCAGGGCGGAGCGTCCCAATCGGTCGTCGACCAGCACGCCGAAACCGGAGTCACTGCTCGCTTCTTCGCTGGCGGCCTGCCAGGCCAGTTTTTTGAATTGCCCGATGGCAGCACTGTCGCGTCCATGCTCGCTTGCCCAGGCTTCAAACTGGTGGCGATGATCGAAGGCAAAAGCCACTACCCGATCGTAGTCTTTGCGCCGGTTAGTCACCCGATGAAGATGATTGAGGTGTGGATCAAGCCTCAGGGCACAGAACTCGCTACCGTTCCGGATAAAGTCCTGTAGCTCCACCTCCGAGGGCAAAGCCGGCGCGCAGCCATGGCGTGACACCGCGAAGGCACCACAGGCGTTGGCGTAGGAACAGCTTGTCTGCCAGTCCTCTCCCTTCAGCCAGCCCCGCAGCAGGCCCGCCATAAACGCATCACCGGCTCCCAATACGTTAAAAACTTCCACCTTATAACCCGCTCCCTGGATACCGGATTCCCAACCATCGATAATGCCTTCGAAAACCCCGCAACCCCTGGCCCCACGCTTGCACACCAACACAGCATCGGTGAGCTCGCGCACTCGGGATAGTGCGGATAAGGTATCTTTGCTGCCACCGGCAATATGAAATTCTTCTTCAGTACCAACGATCAGGTCGCAGTCATCGAGATAATTTTGCAGATGCTGACTCACGTCCCGGTCAGCAATAAAACGGGATTCACCGTGACCATGACCCGCCAGGTTCCAGAGGTTAGGCCGGTAGTCGATATCCAATACCACCCTGGCATCCTGAGATCGTGCGAGCTTCATCGCCTTGTGGCTGGCCGCCGCCACTCCGGGGGTACTCAAATGCGTACCAGACACCAGTACAGCGCGCGCGCGGGCAATAAAGTCCGGCTTCACGTCATCCTCACACAGCGCCATATCAGCACAGTTTTCGCGGTAAAAGATGAGCGGAAAGCGCTCCTCATCCTGGATCCCCAGTATCACCAGAGCAGTCAGGCGACCAGGGTCAGTGATCACCTGCTGGGTATCAACGCCTTCGGCGCACAGGGTTTCCCGGATAAAACGGCCCATATGTTCATCGCCCACCCTGGTAAGCATGGCCGATTTCAAACCCAGGCGAGCCGTACCTATAGCGGTATTGGCCGGGCTCCCGCCTACATACTTGGCAAAGCTACCCATGTCCTCCAGACGACCACCCACCTGCTGACCATACAGATCCACACTAGCTCGACCGATACAGATCAGATCCAGATCTCCAGGTTTCATTGTCCTAAAATTCCAAAATAAATATTCTAAAATTTTGCATAAAATTCCGTGGAATACGAATAAATTTCTAGTCTTTTTGCGAACGTCTCTTACCTGTTTCTACCGCCAGACACAAAGCCAGGCACATCGTGGCTGATAATCCACGAAAACCTCCTACTTCCTCTTCGAGCACTTCGAGGTGCAGGTCATCAGCCCTGGCGATAGGACTTAAGGTAGAATCTGTTAAAGCGACCACGGGCACCTTCCGCGCCAGGCAGATGTCTACCAACTCACGGGTATTAGCGGTATAAGGGCTGAAGCTAACCGCTACCAGTACTTCGTCACGCTGAATCAGGCTGGCCTTATCAGACATCATACCTGCCACACCGTCTAACAACACAGCCTGTAAACCCATCTTCACAAACATATAATGAAGGTAAGTCGTCACCGGTGTGGCACGCCCCTGACCGGCGATATAAATGCAACGCGCGGCCGCCAGCTGCTCGCTGGCCTGCAATATGGCCGCTTCGTCTGCCTGTTGTTCCAGCTTATCGATAGAGGTGCTGGCCGCTCGGCTGAAACGGTGTAATACAGTTTGTTCGAGTTGCTCCTGGTCGTCCAGATGGCGGATGCGCTGATCGTAGGGTTGCGGCATGTGACGCATGCTTTCCTGGAACACGGACTGCATGTCGGAAAAACCCTGGTAACCGATAGACTTGGCAAAGCGCACCAGCGTTGACGGGGTTACTTCGACTCTTTCACTAATCACCGCTATGGTATTCAGTGCAACTACTTCCGGATTGTGCAATACAAATTCCGCAACGCTCTGTAAGCGCCTGGGCAAAGAATTATAGTGCTCTTGCAGCCAGGGCTTTAACTCACTGAATACTCTGGGTGGTTGTTGGCTTATCGCAGTAGACATCATAGCCCCGAGTCATAAAAAAGGTTGAACCAATAATCTCTGGATTGGCGCCCCCTATGAGGGCCAGTCAGGTATTTAGTGTCTGCCACCCTAGATGGCAGCCGACTATTAACAGGTCCATTTAGCGACCTGCG
>JAZFSZ010000054.1:0-23931 GCA_036446455.1 Acidiferrobacterales bacterium | reverse complement strand
AAAATAGATATTGTCCATCATGTTCCAACCAGACTTCTGGAATACCCAACCGACCCATTGCGCCTCTTGCGTCGTTACATACCAGTATCCTGGATCAAATACGGTTCCGTTCACGGATATACCAAAGTCGAAACCCATTCTCTCGAGGAGTGTCCCCGCATTTCTGACGCCGAACTTGACCCGCAGGCCCTGGATAACAAACATATGCAGCCCGGCGGCAATGCCGAGAATCAACCCCGCTATGGCGGTCCTCCTGGAAGCCAGGATCATGGTCCAATAACCGACCATGTCATCCTTGAAAGTTATGCCGGTCTGTTTCTCCTTTTTCCTTCTCCTCATAAAACCCTTACGCGACCAGATGACATAAACGATCACCATAACCAGTGCCCCAGGTAATATAACCCCTATCAACAAGTTACCTAAAAATGCCCCCGCTACGGACTCGTTGGACCACCCCAACATACTGGCGAAGGTCATCACCGGCTGGTCCCAGACATAGCCGGCAAGATACTGATCAACCCAGCCATCACCGACATTGATAACTTCAGGCAGTCCTTTTGCCATAGCCGACTCGTGCCAGGACTGCGGCACGAGTTTGTTCGTCCATCCGCCCATATCCACGAATATCGCCTGCGTGACACTTATCGATAAAACGACAAGCAGTGCACTCATGTTACCTTCGCCGGTTTTATACAGAGACCCCGAAGCACAGCCACCTGCAAAAACCATCCCCACCCCAAATATGAAACCGGCAATCGTCGCATGCAGGCTGGTCGGTGCTGGATGAAAAGTGCTGATGCCGGTCGCTGTCACAAAAGCACCCACAAAAGCAAAAAGGGCCGTGGCGATCATGATGCCAACGGCCATCCGCGGAACACCGACGGCGAAAAGATCCCGAAACGCGGACGAAAAGCAGAACCTGCCGTACTGCAGACACATCCCGTAGACCAATCCGAACCACAGATAGACGGAAAGATAAATGTAATACTCGTTGTAGGCGTAGGTCCCTATACTGACCATCGCAAAGAAGGCCAGTATCGCATACGCCCATAATCGCCCCTTGCTTTCACCATTATTCATTTAAATGACCTCTACTGTTTTCCGCCTGAACATCTTGTCGGCCCAGCATGCTCATGCCGGCTCATATACCCTAATGAGGGTTTGATATCTAAACACCTTATCCAGCCTGGTAAATTCCCTGGACAAACGATAGCCGGAAATCCTCCGGGCAATGCGACCGGGTATAGTTTGATTGCCATCGCTAAAAATGATCGCCACTGCCGTGATTTCATCAGCGTGACTGGAGCCGCTGGTAAAGAATTCCGGATTTTCATATTCCCAGGTAAATCTTAACGGCGACTTTTCAATCAATTCCGGCCGTGGCTTGATATCACTGTTGTCGTGATAGGTAATTTTTTTTTCGGTGAACAAATCAAGGAGTGCAACCGAAATGGCCGGATTAATGATGGAGCGTGTTTGCGGAAGGACAAATACCTCCACGTTCGCCGCCCTAATGGAATTGAGATACTTGCCTGCATTCTTTATGTTTGTGGTACTCGTCTTCTGCAAAAACGGCAGGTATCCAAAAACGGCGATGATGAGCGTGGAGACTACGGTACACGAAACGATGTATCTGCCTAATTTTGCATTCTTTATCTGCGTCAGCCCGTAAGATGCCATCAGGGCAAGCATCGGGAAGACCAAAATGATGTACCTGGTTCGCCTGATCTCCAGCAACATCACAAGAAACAGCATCCACCCGATGATGGCGTAGTAAAGGTCACGTTTCTTTATTGCCAAGTAGATGGAATAAAGTGCGGCGATCGTAATAAACGGATGGATTTGAAACAGAAATGTCGAGGTAAAGCTCTCCCCCCAGCGTCCAAGCCCCGGGATTTGATAACTCTGTAGCAGGCTAAATTGCTCTGCCATAACGTCAAACTTCCAAAGTATGACCAACCCCATAAGCAACACCGCGCCTAGCGAAATCACGGCGGCACGCCGAAGAATGACTCTCCATCCGTATTCAAGGTGGGAAAGAAAAATGATGGAAACAACACTAAGCATCAACCAGGCTGAATATTTGGATAACATTGCCAGCACTATTACTGCCGACGCCGATATCATCAGTCCCGTACCGCCTTGCTTGACGGCCTTGATCGTCGTAAAGACGGCTAGGGTGAGAAAGAACATCGTCGGTACGTCTACCAGCATGAGGGGAACCTGGGTAAGCAGGTAGGGCATACCGAGCAGCAGTGCTCCACCATATATACCGACGGTTTCGTTCCACAGGGTTTTTCCAATCAGGTAGGTCAGCACCACCGTCCCGGAAAACAGGAGTGTGGAAAACAACTGAATGACCATTCTGGTCTCGCCGAAAACGCTGAATATGAGTCCGTAGAGAAAAGGAACCAGCGGCAGATCCGTCCACACCGCAATATCATTGCCCCA
Organism: Acidiferrobacterales bacterium; assembly: GCA_036446455.1. Classification (GTDB taxonomy): domain Bacteria; phylum Pseudomonadota; class Gammaproteobacteria; order Acidiferrobacterales; family JAJDNE01; genus JAZFSZ01. The sequence goes on along the minus strand of JAZFSZ010000054.1, from coordinate 21,480 downwards.
CTCTCTAAGGAAATATCCCACACCGTATAGTTCGAGATGCTTGGCTTGTATGAAATACCTGGAGGCATCCACAATAACCTCCGGTTCCCCCCAGAGGATCCCGGCGGCGGCAAACGAGGAAATGAAAAGCCATATCGCCGGCTTACGTACGGGAAGGGAAATATTGGAAAGCGCATGCGCAAGAGAAGCGCCGATCACAAGGGCAAATAGAATATTAAGTACGTCGACGTCGGCAAATGCCCAATGCCAACTTGTGAGCCGGTTATCATCCAATGCGCGGAAAGCAAAAAGCGCAAGAAATACCGTCAGGGTCAGCAGGAAAACCAGGAAGGTCAGAAGATTATCGTTATTTTTCGGTTTGGATTCGTTTAGACCAATAATGTTATTGGGCCACAAAATATCCGCCCCCAGCCGCCGCGACCGCGGGAACAAACCGTGTAAATAACCCAGATTGGTTCCACTCACTGCTAACACATCCCCGCTTCTTGTGGTGCATCTCCCTGCTTTTCCACTTACTTGTCCGCACGATTTTCGGGCGAACAAAACAGGTCGCAACCACAACTGCCGAATATGTTATGTGGCCCTGTCATCAACTTCTTCGTTACCAGGAGATTACCTGGTCGCAAGAGAATATTTTGTCGACAAGGTCCTCATACGGGACCTCCTTTTTTGTCAGGTCAATCGCTTCAACGTGACATCTCCTGAAATGCACATTGATTATCTGATCGGATAATGCGGTCGGACCGTCATTTAATATGTGCAGTATGCGCATTGCCTTACCACCTTTATCTGTTGACTTATGCACGTTGTGTTGCATTCGTGTAGAGCGCCCGACACGACAAATTTACTTTTTCTACAAAACAATTACCTTGTCGGCGTTATGATTCATCATCGCGTTGTTAAATTGGCTGGCACAGTCAATATCCATTGGTAAATCTTTTGTATTAATCCCATAACTCTCCGCGCTATGCTCACACAGACTCATGGAAACAGCTGAAAACTTCGATAACGCGACAAATGAATCGTTTTCCAGCAATCTTGTGCCCTCATCCATGGTGAAAATGATCACTTCATGATTCTTTGCTGCGGCCGCCTTTGTGAATCCCAGTATGTGCTCAAGATGTCTATCCGTATTTACCAGAATCCCCAATTTCATCCTTCGGCTCCCCATGGCTGACGACAGCTCGCCTAGATGGCTTGCGATTGTCTTGCCAGCGTATCTAATATTGAAAAAATACTATGATGTGAGGTTGGTAAAAGACAATGATGTATTTGCATCATTTTTGGGAAGGGCGGCCACCTATCCCGATCACTCTGAGCGCTTATTGTAGACAACACTTGACAGTGCCGGTTACGAACGGCCTTACCGTGTTTAAAGCGTCCCCATGTACAGGTAGCCTAATGCAATTTTAATAGGGCAAAATGTGATCGTACTCAAGCAGTTTTTGCGCAATCTCCTCGATAGTAAGGTATTCCACGTCGCCGTTTCCCTGGTAATTGGAGTATATTTTCATCCCCATTTCCTTTATTAATTCGAGATTGAGGCGCTCCTGTTCCGTCCCTTCCAGCTTTCTATCAAGCACATATACGTCAATGATGTCATCCACAAGGCTGAGACCCAGTGACATCCTAAGCGCTTCGCCCTGCCGATCCCTGACAAGCACGGCTATCTTTTTTACCAGTGTCGTCACCTGCTATTGGTCACAGCTAATACTGGATGAGATTGTGCCGATATGCATAGGCCACAGTTTCTACCTGGCTATGTACCCCAAGTTTTGCCTGAATATGCTGAAGGTGGTTCCGTACCGTCACGGGACTGATGTTTAACAACTGGGAGATTACCAAAACGGCAAGGCCTTCCGCCAGCAATTGAAGAATCTCCTGCTCCCGTGCGGTCAGAGATGAAATCATTGCGGGAAACGAACGGTCGCCGGTTGGTCGCCCTTGCGATGTATTGTACTCCAGCACATCAAGGGTATCCGCGGCCTCTCCTCTATGAAGCAGATGCACGCACGTCCACAAATCCTTCCGCCGGGACGGCACCAGCACGATACTTACCGAGATCCGCAATTCTTTTCCGTCGCCGTCACGGACCCGAAGTGGAAACGTTCCGGGAGCGTTTCCACCCTTGATCAACCGCGCCACGCAACATCCCCCTCCGCAGAATGGCTGCCCCGAGGGGCCCTTTCCCTGGATAATCTCGCTACACGAGCGACCTTGCGCCTCATTGGAAGGTATGCCAAATAACTGGGCACAACCGGTATTCCAATAGATAATCTTCTGCCTGGCATCGACGGCAAAAACGCCATCTACTGCGCGAAAAAGTAAGTCTGCAAGATTAGCCATAATTGACCTCTTTTGACCGCTGCGCCCGAAGCCTACTCTATTGGTCCCTATATCTTTGTTCGGATCGGCTCTCCGCAAAATATCAGCTACACACCCGACTAATCATTGTTAGCTAACTGATACAAAGAAATCATTGATCGAAATCAACTCCTTTGTAATACTTTTGAATACCTTTGCCCTTATTTCCATGTTCCAGTCGATGGGGCCAAGTCTGATTGTTAATAGTTTTATGTAGAAAAAGCGGTCAGATTCGGTTTTCTGTCTGTTCGACGTCTTTTCTTCTTTCCGGGTCGCTTATCCTTGAAACAAGCGGAGCCAAACTCGAACCGGATTTTGTTCAACCGTCTCTCAATACCTTAATTACCGCTTCCGTATCCGGCTTTTCACCCAACCAGAGTGCGAACGACTCCGCCGCCTGCTCAACCAGCATGCCCAGACCATCACTGACTCGACCGGCACCGTGGGTCTTTGCCCATTTCATAAATGCAGTCAGCTGGCTCGCATACATCAGATCGTAGGCCAGAGCGTTGTCAGAAAAAATATCCTCCGGCAGGAGTGGTACACCGCCTGACAGGCTGGCCGCCGTGCCATTGATAACGATGTCAAATTGCTCATCATTCAATTCATTTAATCCGCAGGGTTCGACAGGACCGATGGTGGAAAATATTTTTGCCAGTTCCACTGCCTTGGCCACCGTACGGTTCGCCAGCATCAGTGTTTTGGGTTGCTGCTCAATGAGCGGGCCGAGAATGCCACGCACGGCACCACCGGCGCCAATAACCAGGATTTTTTTCTGAATGAGGTCCGTGTCCAAATTCAGTGTCAGGTCGCGCAACAGACCAACGCCGTCGGTGTTGTCACCAAAGATAGTGCCGTCATTTTCGAAGCGGAAGGTATTAACTGCACCCGCCATTTCAGCACGGCCGCTTCTGTTATCGGCCAATTCCCACGCAACTTGTTTGAATGGCAGCGTAATGTTGCAACCGCCTGCCCCCTCATCACGAAAGGCGGTAATGGCAGCGGCAAACCCATCCAGTGGCGCCTCGATGGCAAGATAGTCAATATTGACACCAAACTGCTGTGCAAACATCGCATGAATCTGCGGTGACTTTGAGTGACCAATCGGGTTACCGAATACCGCGAACAGTTTTTTCGTTGTCATATACGCTTACTCGTCTGGAGGAAGCGTGCCGGTAAAACTGTCGCGATCGAATATGGATTCAGACCACTTCGCCAGCGCCGGGTAGTGCGCCCGCCAGTCATGGGCATAACGGAAATCGATATAGGACAAGGCAGCGGCGATGGCGATATCAGCCATGGAAAAATGATTACCCACAAGGAACGGGATCGCCGCTGTACTATCCAGTGAACGCAAGGCATCAGCAATTTTACCTTCCTGTTTTCTTACCGTCGCCGCGGTCTGTTTGTCAGCTGGTTTACGTTGTTCCAGCATGCGCGCCACAGCCGCATCCATCATGCCATCTCCCAAAGCATGCAGCGTCTGCACTTGCCAACGCGTATCACCAGTCTCTGGAATCAATCGCGGTATCGACAAGCTGTCGAGATATTCGGCAATGACGGGTGAGTCGTAAATTACATTGCCATTATCGGTTTCCAGCACTGGAATTTTACCCAAGGGGTTGAGTTCACGGAAACGGCCACCACTATCGGCAGGCCGCTCCAGCACCCAGTCGCAAGCAACACCCTTTTCGGCAATGACAATGCGTACCTTTCTGACATAAGGCGACGTGTCGGAACCAAAGAGCTTCATAATTGCACCATATAATTAAGTATCAGTCCGGCGAAAATCACAGCACCAAACCAGCTATTGTTAAGAAAGGCCCTAAAACACAATTTGGGATCACGCCGGTGTATCAGTTTTTGCTGGTAGACCGCCAGTCCCGCGGCGCCAATCAACGCCAGATAAAAGAAACCGCCCAAGTCAGCCAAACGTCCTACGACTATTAACAACACAAGACTTAAAAAATGTGCCAGCGCAATCATATGACGATCCCACTTGCCAAACAGTATCGCTGTTGATTTTACACCTACCTTCATGTCGTCTTGCCGATCTACCATGGCATAGGCAGTATCATACGCCACCGCCCAGAATAGATTGGCAAAAAACATGACCCAGGCCACCGTCGGTACTTCACCGGTCTGTGCGGCAAACGCCATCGGTATCGACCAGCCAAATGCCGCACCGAGATAGACCTGTGGCAAATGCGTATAACGCTTCATGAAGGGATAACTCGCCGCCAGAAACGCGCCGGCAAGAGACAGCAGTATGGTGAGTCGATTCAGTTGCAGGACCAGTACAAAGGCTACCAGACACAGGACAACGAACAGCGCCAGAGCTTCTTTGGTGGAGATGCGCTTCGCCGCCAGTGGCCGATCGCGCGTACGTTCCACCAAGGGGTCAATGTCACGATCAGCATAATCATTGATAACGCAACCGGCGGAACGCATGAGCACCACGCCCAGAACAAATATGCTCAGCACCAGCGTGTCAGGTCTGCCATGACTGGCCACCCACAGACCCCACAACGTCGGCCACATCAACAGCAGGATGCCGATGGGTCGGTTGAGCCGCATTAATAGTGCGTATTCACGCAGGTGCGCTGCAACAATCAAAATTGATGTCCTTCTATTGCCGATAAAAATATCTCACTAACCAGCAACGGTTTATTCGAAAGAGTAAAAACGGAACGACGCCCCCACATGACTGCCGATGGCTTATCAATGTGCTGGGCAATAATCGAATGCAACTTGTCGCGGGCGGTCAGGCGCACCAACTGTAATTCGCCCCGACGCATACTGGGGTCCGCAAACAACATAGCACCGAGCGAACGTGACTTAAGATGCGCCAGGCGACGCTGGCGACCAGTTAACGTATGTCGCGGAATGACGGTACGCGCATATACCCAGGGAACGTCGTTGCACAACAGCTGCACTTGCCGCACCAGCGCATGACCGCTGCGACGCATGCCCAGAGTCTTGGCCTCATTGCTCATAGGGCGTGCCCAGTGTTGTGACAATACACGCACACGAAACGGTCCGTCACAGGCGCTAATGATTCGCTGAGTTAATGATGCGCGATCGAGCAACCAGTGAAGAATGGCAGGGGGAGCCTGGCTGCGAACAAACCGTGTATTGGGCACCCACACCGGCTCCGGATGATAGCAGCCACGTCGCTGCCCGTATTTATTTATTCTCATGCCGCTATTATCCCTGCACTGGCAGTAAATCCAAACTACACATCGGCATAAAGCTGTTTGCGACCAATCCAGCGATCAATAACATGAGTTACGTTACCCGGATACTCAGCCAACATTGTTTTGGCGGCAGCGCGAACCGTCGGTAACAGTTCGCGGTCTCGCATGATATCGGCAATGTGAAACTGCTGCGCGCCGGTCTGGCGCGTACCCAGCATTTCACCTGGCCCGCGTAACTCCAGATCGCGTCGGGCAATCTCGAATCCGTCATTGGTATCGCGCATGGCATTGAGCCGTTTTTTGGCGAAATCAGACAACGGCGCCTGATACATCAAAACACAGTTACTTTTTTCACTGCCACGTCCGACACGACCTCGCAACTGATGTAGCTGCGAAAGCCCCAGGCGCTCCGAATTCTCAATAATCATCAAGCTGGCGTTGGGCACATCAACGCCAACTTCTATCACCGTGGTTGCCACCAGTAAATCGATGTCACCATTTTTAAATTGCATCATCGTCTGTTGCTTTTCCACCGACTTCATACGCCCATGCACCAGCGCCACCCGTATACCGGGTAAGGCCTCTTTCAGCATTGCTTCTGTCTGCGTTGCCGTCTGCAGCTGCAATAACTCGCTCTCTTCAATCAACGGACACACCCAGTAGGCTTGCCTGCCATCACCACACGCCGCCTTTACGCGCTGCACGACCTCCGCTCGTCGCGTATCCGGCACGACAACGGTTTCGACTGGTATACGACCCGGTGGCAGCTCATCGATAGTGGAGACATCCAGGTCAGCATAAATTGTTTGCGCCAGTGTTCTCGGTATTGGTGTGGCGGTCATGATGAGCTGATGCGGTACGCTGCCCTTATTTGTACCTTTTTGTCTTAGCGCCAGCCGCTGATGCACACCAAAGCGATGTTGCTCATCAACCACAATCAGCCCAAGACGATCAAATTCCACGCCTTCCTGAAACAATGCGTGCGTACCCACAATAACTTTCGTGCTACCGCTTTTCATGGAATGAAGTACTTTTCTACGGACGCTATTCTTCAGCTTGCCTGTCAATCCCAATACGGCAATGTGTAACGGCACCAGCCATTGGCCAAAGTTGTTGAGGTGTTGTTCCGCCAGCAATTCCGTTGGCGCCATAATGGCGACCTGGTAACCGGCCTCCACTGCCTGCAACGCCGCCAATACGGCGACAATGGTTTTACCTGAACCCACATCGCCCTGTACCAGGCGCTGCATGGGATGCGCCTGTTGCAGATCCTGTGAAATTTCCTTCATGACCTGTTGCTGGGCTGCAGTTAATGCAAACGGTAATGAACGCAACAACGCGGCTTGCAGCTCAACGTCGCTGTTCATCACCGGTGCCGCACGTCGCCGTTGTCGTTGTCGCAGTTTTTGCAAACTCAGTTGATAGGCCAGCAGCTCTTCAAACGCCAGCCTTTGTTGCGCGGGGTGGCGACCGGCCTCCAGCAGACCAATATTTTCCTCCGGGTCGGGTCGATGGACGCAAGCAAGAGCTTGCTGCAGATTGGGAAAACCGAATTCTCTTAACAGGGGCTCTGGCAAGCATTCCTCAATGTGAGGTAAGAATCGATCCACTGCCTGTAACACCAGCTTGCGTATGCTCAACTGGTGCAGGCCTTCGGTGGTGGGATATACCGGGGTCAGGTGTGACTCAACAGCGTTATCGGTATCATCAACAAACTGATACTCCGGATGAATCATTTCCAGCCCGTCACGACCGGCACGCACTTCACCATAACATGACAGGATTCGCCCGCGTCGCAAATTATCTTTTTGCGCCATTGAAAAATGAAAAAAGCGCAGGGTGAGAAAACCGGTACCATCGCTGATACGACAAATCAGGTTGCGCCTGCCGCGGAAAGCCACATCGGTGACTTCGACGTTTCCTCTTACCATTGCGGACTGCCCCGGTTGCAAACTCCCCAGCCGCATCACGCGGGTGCGATCCTGGTAGCGTATGGGAAGATGAAACAGTGCATCCTGCACGGTAACTAATCCCAGTCGTTGCAGTTTGAGCGCCAGTTTTGGCCCGACGCCTTTTAGCGCCGTGATTGGTTGGGATTCAATGTCCATATTATTGTTTGACGCAAAGACGCGAAGGCGCAAAGTTTTCGAAGTTGCTTGCGTGCTTTGGAAATATTACTGTCTTCGATTTTAGCTCTACACGCTTTGTGTAGGCATGGACCCAGCCCAGTAATTTCTTTGCGCCTTCGCGTCTTTGCGACAAAAATTATTTATCAAGCTCCATGATGGCGTCCATTTCCACATCGGCCCCCTTGGGCAGTGCCGCCACGCCTACAGCGGCACGTGCCGGATAGGGTTCCTGAAAATACTGTGCCATCACTTCGTTGACCAGTGGAAAATGTGACAGATCGGTCAGATACACATTGAGCTTGGCGATATCCTGGAGCTTACCACCAGCCGCCTCGGCCACCGCACTGAGATTGTCAAACACACGGGAAATCCGGGCGCGCATGTCGCCATCCACCAATTCCATGGTCTCCGGTTGCAGCGGAATCTGTCCGGAAAGATAAACAGTGTTACCGGTTTTGACTGCCTGAGAGTAGGTACCAATGGCCTTCGGTGCCTTGTCCGTTTTTATTATTTCTTTTGCCATGTTGTGTCATCTCCTCACATTTATCCATTAAATACCTCACTATGCTGTGGCTTAGCCCTTGGTGCGATTCACCCTCACAATGGCTTCCTTTCTCCGAATCGATCGTATGATTTGCGCGAGGTGGGTGCGGTTACGCACCTCGATGGTAAAGTGCATGACTGTAAAGCTGCCATCACGGTCGTCAAAGGAAACAGTGTCGATATTGGCTTCATGCTGCGAGATGGTTGCCGCCACGTTGGCCAGCACGCCGCGCTGGTTCGTTGATTCAATGCGCAGGTTAACCGGATAGACTCCCTCAGGATTCGGATCCCAGTTAATATCGATCCAGCGTTCGGGTTGCTTGCGGTACTCGGCGACGTTGGGGCAATCCTGAATATGCACCACAATACCGCGTCCGGCCGTCAAAAAACCCAGCACGGGGTCCCCCGGTATGGGCCGACAACATCGCGCAAAATTCACCACCACACCCTCGGTACCGGTAATGGCAACCGCCGGCGCTCCATCTTTGCTTTCTTGTGGATCATCTCCGCCTTCGGGCAACAACTGTCGAGCAACTATTGGCGCCTGACGGTTACCCAGACCAATTTCGGACAACAGGCTATCCCAGCTGCCGAGCTTCAGAACATCGAGAAGGGCTTGTTTCTGCTGTTCGCTCAGTGATTCCATATCGGCGCCAGAACTCTGCAGTGCACGGTCCAGCAGACGCTCACCAAAGGCCACGGCCTCATGGTGCTGCTGGTTCTTGAGAAAACTGCGAATGTTGGCGCGCGCCTTACCAGTTAATACGTGGTCGAGCCAGGTAGGATTGGGTCGGCTCCAATCCGAGGTCAGAATCTCAACGTGATCACCATTGCGCAATTCACTGCGCAATGGCACCAGGCGATGATTCACGCGCGCACCCACCGCATGGTTACCGACGTCAGTATGCACGTCGTAGGCAAAATCTATAGCGGTCGCACCACGTGGTAATTTTTTGATCTCGCCACCGGGAGTAAATACGTAAACCTCGTCGGGAAATAGATCAACCTTGAGATGCTCCAGAAATTCCCGTGGGTTGCCGGCCTTTTGCTGAATTTCCAGCAGATTCTTGAGCCACTGCAGCGCGGTTTCATGGGCGCGGTCACTGGAGTCTTCCCCGCTCTTGTATAACCAGTGCGCGGCCACACCAACTTCGGCAACATGGTGCATATCCCGTGCGCGAATCTGCACTTCAATAGAAACGCTGTATGGACCAAACACGACGGTATGTAACGATTGATACCCGTTGGTTTTGGGGATGGCAATGTAGTCCTTGAAGCGACCCGGAATGGGTTTATAGAGATTGTGAATAATCCCGAGTACACGGTAACAGGTGTCAACGCGATCGACGATGATTCGAAAGCCGTAGAGGTCGTGGACGTTCTCGAAGGACACCCCTTTCTCCCACATCTTTCGATACACGCTATAAACATTCTTCTCGCGACCGCTGACTTCGCCGTCCACTCCTTCCTGTTTCAATTGCTTGACAATGGCTTCGTTGATGCGTTCGACAATCGCCTTGCGGTTGCCATGGCGCTTGCCCATGGCTTTGGCCAGCACGCGATACCGCATGGGATGCAACACACTGAAAGACAAGTCTTCGAGCTCGGTGGCCCACTGACGCACACCAAGTCGATTGGCAATCGGCGCATAAATATCCAGGGTCTCGCGGGCGATAACGCGACGCTTGTGCAAAGGCAAGGCATCGATGGTGCGCATGTTGTGTAGTCGATCGGCCATCTTGATAATGATGACGCGAATATCGCGCGACATCGCCAGCATCATCTTGCGGAAGTTCTCGGCCTGCTCCTCTTCCTTGTCCTGGAATTCTATCTGGCTGATTTTACTGACACCATCGACCAGTTCTGCCACATTCTCACCAAATTCGCTGGCGATCTGGGCCTTGGCTGTTTCGGTGTCTTCGATGGTGTCGTGCAGGATGGCGGCAATAATGGAGCGACTGTCGAGATGCATGCCGGCAAGAATATTGGCCACTTCTATCGGGTGATAGATATAGGGTTCACCGCTTTTCCGGGTTTGGCCCTCGTGGGCTGCGGCGCCAAAAAGATAGGCGCGATATATATCGGCGACTTCGGTATCTGGCAGGTAGGTTTCGAGCAACTCGCACAGGTCGCCAATTAACAACCTGCCCGATTCCCACTCGGGACGCTCGCGGGAATTATTTTTCTTCGCCGCTTTCTTTGGGTTTTTCTGGCTCTGGCGCTTGCTCTTGCTGGCCGGCCCCTTTGGCTTCCGCGGCTTCGCCGCTGGTGGCGCCGATTTCACTGAATAAGTCTTCATCGACATGCAGACCTGCCTCTACCTGTTGTTCGCTTTGTTCCAGAATGGCACTGGTTACGAACCCAGCAGCAATCTCTCGCAGCGCCAGCACCGTGGGTTTATCGTTCTCCCGCTCAACGCAGGGCTCGGCGCCAGCCAGCAACTGCCGCGCACGGCGTGCTGCCACCAGCACCAACTGAAATCGATTCTCAACGTTATCAAGGCAGTCTTCAACTGTCACACGCGCCATTATACTTCGTCTCCTTACTTTGACTGAATAAATGGCCCGGGATTTGCCCCGGGCCACGAATTTGGCCCGGTATACTACTGATCCTGAACCGATTTTTCCACTGATTCGCGCAGTAAATCGTCGATATCCGCATTCATGGGCCGTACTTGCTCCGGCCTGCCGGAAACAATAGCCCGCAAATCGTCCTGTGCGGCGGCAAAATCATCATTGACCACGACAAAGTCAAATTCATCGTAGTGGCTCATTTCCGACACTGCATCGCGCATACGCCGGGCAATGTTTTCGTCCGAATCCTGGCCCCGACCCCGGAGGCGATTTTCCAGCTCCGCTCGCGTCGGCGGCAAAATAAAAATGCTGACGCTATTCTTGATTTGCTCACGGATGGCACGAGCGCCCTGCCAGTCGATATCGAGAATTACGTTTATGCCTTTATTTAACGGGGTTTCGACTGCACCGCGCGAGGTGCCGTAGAAATTATCGAACACCTTGGCGTATTCGATAAAATCGCCGGCCGCGATCTTGGCCTCGAAGCCAACCTTATCAATAAAGTGGTAATGCACGCCGTTTTCTTCGCCGGGACGTGGCTCGCGGGTGGTATGGGACACCGACAACACCGTATCGTTGCCTGATTCTACCAGTGCCTTTGCCAAGCTGGATTTTCCGGCACCCGAAGGCGCGGAAAAAATATACAACGTACCTTGGTGCGCTTCCGTCATATTTCTGTCTTTATCTGAAAAATCGAGATTTCACTCAGCAACACAGGCGCCCGGAAATACGGTGGGGTACCCATTAGAAGCGCGGTATGCCGGCGCGTAAACGGGCTCGGAACAAGAAGCGCAGTGCCATATTCGGGCAAAATCATTTATCAATCACTCGATATTCTGTACTTGTTCTCTCATCTGTTCGGTGAGCACTTTCAGTTCGATGGATGCGTTGGTAATACGAATATCGGTTGCTTTGGAGCCAATGGTATTGGCCTCGCGGTTGAATTCCTGCATGAGAAAATCGAGACGGCGCCCAACAGCACCACCTTTGGCGACGATGCGACGTACCTCACCGATATGGGCTGCCAGTCGGTCGACTTCCTCGGCGAGATCGCTCTTGTTGGTGAATATCACCATCTCCTGCTCCAGTCGGGCAGGGTCCAGTTCTTGCTGAATCTCGCTCAGGCGTTCGCGGATTCGATCACGATAGGCGCGGGTCACTTCCGGCATCAACGATTTCACTTCCGCAACTATTTTATCTGCCGCCGCCAAACGTTGTTCGATATGGGCGGCCAGACCCGCGCCTTCGCGGGAGCGGGTTTCTACCAGTTCCGTCAATGCGCGCTCAAACCCGGCCAGGGCATCTGCTGCCAAACACGACACATCCAGCTCGGGTGATGTCATCACACCCGGCCACTGCAGGATATCGGCAGTGCTCATGGGCGCTATGCCATTCGCCTGCTTTTGTATAGTGGCCGCCGCGGCAATTAATCGCTCGACCACGGTACTATCAACGTCGATGTCGGTAGCACTGGCATCACGCTGGAACTTTAATACGCCATCAAGCTTGCCACGACCCAGCGCCTTGGCGACGCGCTTGCGCACTTCGATTTCGATTTGTCGCAGATCTTCCGGCAGACGCAAACTAATATCAAGATAGCGGTGGTTCACCGTGCGCAACTCCCAGGTGAGGCTGCCACCGGCCGACAGCGACTGGTCGCGGCCAAATGCTGTCATGCTATAAATCATATCGATACAGGAATCAGTAGTTTCGCGGTTGCCCATGGTATAACGTTTGCGGCAAGAGGCCTAACAGCGACCTTCTGCAATCGCTGGTCTATTATCAAGATGGCGAACATGGAAAATAACTCGTCATACGGGGTGGCAGGGGCCGCCAGGCAAGTCACTACTTTAATCAACAATTCCGGATTCTATGAGCTTATCAAGTCTGGACCATGCACTGCCCAAAGGGCACAGGTTGCACACCTACCTTATCGAAAAAAGTATTGGTGGGGGTGGGTTTAGTCTTGTCTATCTGGCCATTGACACAGAACGAAATCGCAAGGTCGTGATCAAGGAGTTTCTACCGCTCGATCAGGTGCGACGACTGGATGACGCCAGTATCGAATTTATCTCCCAGGAATCACAAAATACCGATCCCGCTGCCGCCGGTATCAAGCGGTTTTTTAACGAGGCCGCAGCGCTGGCCAAGGTGAGTCATCCCAACATCGTAAAGGTGCGTGATGTATTCCGTGCCAATAATACGGTTTACATGGTGATGGATTATCACAAGGGCCATGATCTGCGCTGGTACATCAAACGCTACTCCGGGCACCTGAGTGAAAAATTTATTGTTACCGTGTTTCCCCATTTGCTGGAAGGATTGCGGGAATTGCATGAGAACAGCCTGCTGCATCTCGACATAAAACCTGCCAATATCCATATCCGCCCCGGCGGCAAGCCCCTGTTACTGGACTTTGGCGCCGTGCGTGAAGCCATGACCCACCGAATACACGGTCCGCACACGCTGACCATGGGTTACGCACCCACCGAGCAGCACAAGAGTGGTCACGTTGGCCCCTGGACTGACATGTATGCCATCGGCGCCAGCATGTGGGCCTGCATGAGCGGGAAACCACCGCCCATATCCCTCGACCGTGAGAAGAAGGACACTCTGAAACCAGCGATCAAATCATTTGCGCACAATTACTCACGCCAACTGCTGGAAGCAGTAGACTGGTGTCTGCAAATGGAGCCTGCACAACGACCCCAGAGTGTCTATGACCTGCTGGATTTCATGAACAAGGAGTGGATTGAAAATGAGCGACCCTCGCTGTGGCGACGTTTCTGGCACGGTGAAGGGGGCAAGAACTAGGGTGCCATGAAATACCAGATCGCCGATTACAGTGTGCGCGGATCACGCGATATGAACGAGGACCGTATTGGATTCGCCGAGCGTGGCAATTCAGTGTTGCTGGTACTGGCCGATGGACTCGGTGGACATTCCGGCGGCGAGCTAGCCGCCGAGCTGCTGGTACAAGCAGTTATTCATGCCTACCAATCAATCAAACAATCCATGATCACACAGCCATCGGCGTTTCTGGCGCTGGCTATTTTACATGCCCATCGTGCCATCAACGCCATGGGCAAGGCGCAGACGCCCCCGATCCAACCTCGCACCACCTGTGTGTTATGCCTGGTGCAGGACGGCTATGCCTACTGGGCTCACATCGGCGACAGCCGGCTGTATCTGTTTCGTAACAACGGCGTTATGCGACGCACAAATGATCACACCATAATTGAGCGACTCAGGCAGGAAGGCGTGTTAACCGAAAAGGAAATGCTGGATCACCCGGAAAAGAATCGCCTGCTCCGATGTATTGGTGGTCCACGCGACCCCTTGGTCACACTCGGAGAGGAGACCGCGTTGATGCCGGGCGATACGCTTTTTCTCTGTACTGACGGACTTTGGGAATCATTGTCTGCCGACGAAATTCAACAATATTTGAATAATAAAGACCTGGAAGACGCGGTGGTCGACATGCTGCTGGCAGCGGAAAGCAAAATGGGAGGTTCGTCAGACAATATCAGTGCTACCTGTTTGCGCTGGGAGGATGGACTCACGGACAAACCACCACTACAGGTGAACACCACGGCAGAAATTAACCACGCCGCATTGTGGGCCATCGCCGCTAAAAAGAAGGCCCCAGGTGCACCAGCGGCAGCTGACGAAAAACCGGCGAAACCGTCCCGCAAGAAAGAGCCGGAGACATCGCTGGAAGAAGAAATCAAGAATCTTCAAGCCTTCCTCGATGATTATCTGCCAAAGCGTTAACATCCGCGTTTTGAATCACCAAGCTCAACTTACAAAAGGAATCCCCATGCGCCCCAGTGGACGTACGTCTGATCAATTGCGTGAAATCAAATTGACGCGAAATTATACCCGTCATGCCGAAGGCTCCGTGCTGGTGGAATTTGGTGACACCAGGGTACTATGTAATGCCAGCGTGGAAACGCGTGTACCGTCCTGGTTAAAGGGTAAAGGCCAGGGCTGGATCACAGCAGAATATGGCATGTTGCCGCGCTCCACCGGTTCTCGTATGCACCGCGAGGCCGCCAGGGGCAAACAGGGTGGTCGCACCATGGAGATACAACGCCTGATCGGCCGCTCTCTGCGCGCGGCAGTCGACCTGGAGAAACTGGGTGAGATCAGCATTACTATTGATTGCGATGTCATTCAGGCCGACGGCGGTACCCGTACCGCATCGATCACCGGTGGCTGCGTGGCCCTCGTTGATGCGCTGAATTATTTGCAGAAAAACAATTTACTGAAGACAGATCCGCTGAATCATCTGGTGGCATCGGTCTCCTGCGGTATCTACCAGGGCGCAGCGGTACTGGACCTGGATTACGACGAGGACTCCAATGCCGAAACTGATATGAACTTTGTCATGGATGATAACGGCAAGTTTATCGAGATACAGGGCACGGCCGAAACCGCCACGTTTACCGAACAGGAGTTGCTGGCAATGACGGCGCTGGCCAAACAGGGCATCGCTGACCTGATCGAAAAACAGAAACAAAGCCTGGGTTTGTGATGAGCCAACGCATTGTTCTCGCCAGCAATAACCTGGGCAAGGTACGTGAAATCGGTCAGCTGCTGGCCGATCAGAATATCGAGGTTCTGCCACAAAATAATTTTGATGTGCCGGAAGCCGAAGAAACCGGCCTGACTTTCGTCGAAAACGCCATCCTTAAGGCACGTAACGCTGCACATTACACAGGTCTGCCTGCAATTGCCGACGACTCCGGTATCGAAGTCGATGCACTGAAGGGTGCACCCGGCATCTATTCCGCGCGCTTGGCCGGTGTCGATGCGTCAGACGAAGAAAATCTGCAAAAGTTACTGCAAGAGCTAAAAGACGTTCCAGAAAACAAACGGGCGGCTCGCTTCCAGTGCCTGGTGGTATACATGCGTCACGAAAATGACCCCACTCCGCTGATCTGCCAGGGCACGTGGGAGGGTCGTATATTGTTTGAACCCACAGGCACGGGCGGCTTTGGTTACGATCCCGTCTTCTATGTGCCAGAACACAACTGCGCTTCGGCGGAACTGACACCAGAAGACAAAAATCGACTCAGCCATCGTGGTCAGGCACTGCGCCAATTGTTAGCAGCGCTCAAACAGATGGCGACCTAGCGTCGGTAGTAAACTGTGAGCCTGGCTCGCTCGCCCATAACACTCGGCACGCTTACGATTTCCACATTTGAGTTTACTAATCTGCCAATTCAAGGTCATCAAGGATGGCCTTGATACCGGCCTTGGCACAGCCATCATCAACGTCGCCCGGCGTCTTTTTACCCAGTGCGCCAGCAACACCAATGGCGCCATACATATGGCCGCCGGCACGAATTGCCCGGCCGCCGCCGATAAGCGAAAACCGGTTGATACCTTTAAGATATGGTAGGAGCGGCCCCAGCTCTTCTGTCGAGCCCTGAATGCTGGCGGCAGTGTAGGCTTTATTTTGAGCTCCACCAATAGCATGGATACGTGACAATGGACTTCTCGCGAAGGCGAGCAAATTGCCGTAGCGGTCGGTAACTGCCACCGCGACTTGATGACCTTTTTTTTCGCAGTCTCGCGCTGCGGCCATTGCCGCTTTATTGGCGGTTTCCATATTCAGCGCCCGAATGCGCTGATACGGCGCACCATCGGCCAACACCTGACTACTCACCAAGGCACTACCGAGGATGATAAAAAAGCTTCGGATAACTCTATTCATTATTAAGCTCCTTATAATAGACGTGTTTTAATCGGCGCCGAGTTGTTGTTCTACCAGATTTCAGATGCGGGCACAGTATTGTATTATTCCGCCGCAACACCATTATATATGCCATGACCCAGCTTACCGCGCCACCCCCGCTTTCGCTCTATGTTCACCTGCCCTGGTGTGTGCGTAAATGTCCCTATTGCGATTTCAATTCCCACTCGCTGCGAAACGATATTCCCGAAGCGGGGTACATCGACGCGCTACTGCGCGATCTCGAACAGGACCTGCCGCGCGTCTGGGGCAGGCATGTGGAAAATGTGTACATCGGTGGCGGCACACCCAGTCTTTTTTCAGCTGACGCTATCGCGCGACTATTGTCGGAGTTGCGCGCACGCATTCCTTTTAATCCCTCGGCTGAAATCACGCTAGAGGCCAATCCGGGCACGGTAGACGCAGAGCGTTTTACCGACTTTCGCGAAGCCGGAGTCAATCGTTTGTCCATTGGTGTCCAGAGTTTCAATGATGACAGCCTGAAGCAATTGGGTCGCATTCACGACGGCAAACAGGCAGCTGAGGCCATAAAAACTGCCAAGTACGCGGGTTTTGAAAAAATTAATCTCGACCTGATGTTTGGATTGCCAGGGCAGACACTGGACAAAGCCATTCATGACATCGAAACCGCGCTATCTCTGGAGACAGATCATATTTCGCTGTATCAACTCACCATTGAACCCAATACCGCCTTTGGTGCATCGCCGCCCATACTGCCTGCTGAAGACGCCATCTGGGATATGCAACAGGCGTTGCAGAGCGAGCTGGCACAGGCGGATTTTGCGCGTTACGAAATTTCTGCTTATGCGACAAAGGGAAACAGATCGAGCCACAACCTGAATTACTGGACGTTTGGAGATTACCTCGGCATCGGCGCCGGCGCCCATGGCAAGCTCAGTAAACATGAGGGAATTTTCCGGCTCTGGAAAGTCAAACACCCGAAAGACTTTTTGCAGAACGCAGGAACAGAAAAAGGTATCGGAGGCATCACTCAGGTAGCGGACAAGGATTTACCTTTGGAGTTTATGATGAATACCATGCGACTTTGTGAGGGCGTGCCGCTGGCCAGTTATCAGGAACGTACCGGGCTGACGATAAATTCCATACTGCCACAACTTGCGAGCGCAGAAGAAAAGGGATTTATCGATCGCGGCGCCATTACTTTGCGCCCCACGGAACATGGGCAGCGTTTTCTCAACGATATGTTGACACTCTTTGTGCCTGACTAATTGTTAGCGATGTCGAGCACTACACTTCGGACCATGAAAGAGAAAACGTCAGCCTGGAGGAATCCGCGAGTTGTTTTAGCTATTATCATCGCGGCGGCGGTGTTGGGAAGCATAACCGTCCTGTGGCCCAAACCTTCCCAAAAGGCGCCGGCAATCACCTTCACACTAATTACTGGCAATAAACTGTCGCTACAGCATCTGCGCGGCAGACCGGTTCTGGTATTTTTCTGGGCCACGACCTGCAAGATCTGCATCGCCAAAACACCGGATATGAATTCTCTTTACCAACAACTGAAGCCAGAAGGTCTGGAGATGATCGCCGTAGCCATGCCCTATGACCCGCCGACACGGGTGGTTGCGGTTGCCAAAAAGATGAAAATGCCCTATCCGGTGGCGCTGGATATTAATGCCGAAGTCGTGCGCGCATTCGACAATGTTACGATAACACCAACAACCATTTTGATAGCGCCCAATGGAAATATTACCTGGCGCAAGCAAGGTAAATTCGATATAGGCCGACTCAAATCCCGCATTCGGGAATTGAACCAAAACTCCACAGAAATGTGATGATCGCAGACTGACAATTCAGAGAGACAAAAAAATGACGCAACTATATATCAAAGCTTTTCATATTATTTTTATGGTCACCTGGTTTGCCGGGCTGTTTTACCTGCCGCGCCTTTTTGTCTATCACACGCAGAGTAAAGACCAGACCAGTCGCGAACGCTTCAAGATTATGGAACGCAAACTGTTCTTCGGCATCATGACCCCGGGCGGTGTACTCACTGTCGTATTGGGGCTATGGCTGTGGCTGGGATACGGCGCTTCGGGTGGCTGGCTGCACGCCAAGCTGGCGTTGGTGGCAATATTAATTGCCTATCATATCTATTTGGGCAAACTGGTGAGCGACTTCAAAAACGACAAAAATACCCTCGGCCATGTGTTTTTCCGCTGGCTAAACGAGTTTCCGGTAGTCATTATTATCCCGATTATTATTCTGGCCGTTGTCAGGCCCTTCTAGGACGATCATCCACGCTGGTTCTAATCAATGCGCGAATAGAACTAATTGAGCAAATCAGGATCAGAATAAAATGATTGCATATTTCATGACCCAGTTGAGGACGCCATGATCAATATTCACGCCAGTTACTTTTCGGTTGGTAATCCGCTACAAATTCTCGACAGGTGGCTTCACCCGCCGCGTCATACAAAAACAGTAAAACTTCGAGAGCACCCAATTGAAGTGGAATGGACCAAACGCGCACAACGCAAACTGGAGCAACGCGATACCCCCTTGATCGTAGAAATGCAGCTCTATTTTAGTTGTGTGGTCAAAAAGCGAGTCCTGTTCCATGACTCTTACGATCTCGACACCGTTGCTGTAAACAATGAAATCACGGTCGCCTTCCGCACCGTTGAATCCACAGCCTGTGATCCAGTGGAATTCGCTAAGAATTTTCCGGTTAAGCAGGAATTTGATTCAACAGCCGCTTCTAAAATGAAACCGAAGTATCTATTGGTCGATTATGTGGGCGACAAATGGGTTGGTGAATATAGAATCTAGGCACTAGAGTCTTTCTTATCCCATAGGCCCAACCTTAACCGTCCCTATAAGATTAATTATGGCGGTATGCACGAAGTCTCGTATTTTCACTGAAACGTTGGAGCCGATAAATGCGCCAGTCACTTTCCCCCTTCCGCTTGCACATGCCATATCGGAACGGTGAGGTCAGGGTCGGGATAATGAAGCGAAGATCGACAAACCACACACAGTGGTTGGACGCGGTGCGGTCGATCCGGTACAACACCGGCATGCTGGCGAATCGCCTGTACGGTGCCATCTCCGGCTGCTGCCACACCAGGCGCGCCAACCCCCTGCTGTCGGCGCGGTGATATCGCTGCCACTGCAACTGTGACCTTGGCCGATAGTAATTCCTGATACCCAGCAAGGAAGTGCCGGTCTTGTGCGGCTGTTGTTTGTCCTCGCCGGCAATCAGATCGATATAACTGGCGTGGTAACGCTTGCCCTCACTGACGATGATCTTCCAGTGAAACGGCGAGAACGGTTGCGGCAGGGTGTAAACCTGGGCATCCGGCCACTGCCGCTTGGCGGCATAGGCCTCGCCAATGGCCGTCGCCTGTGACTTAAGGACCGCTTGCACACCGACATAGGCAGCGAGCATCACCAGGCCCGAACGGGCTACCAACCGCGAGTGTCTCATCAAGGCAATAATCAGCCCGGTGAGAATGATCAGCGTAAATACCGGATCAAATATGAAAGTCAGACCGAGACTGGCCCGATAGCCGGAGATGGGGGCGAAGATCATGGTCCCCCAGCTGGTAATCAAATCAGTAATGATATGGCTGAAGATGCTGAGTCCACAGATACTGGCGAGCTCTTGCCATTGGTGGCGGCGTTTCACAATCCAGGCGAATAACAGACCCAGTAACATCGCCCATACGGGCAGCATCACAAAGGAATGGGTCTCGGCCCGGTGCCAGTCGGCGATAAATGCTAACGGGTTGATCCAGAGTAAAACAAAATCGATATCCGGGAAGGCGGCCGCCAGACCGCCGACAAGGACGCGGATCTTTATCGGCACATGTTTGTCGCTGGTAACTTTGGGTGCTGTGGCGCGGGCGGTAACGGCACCGACCAGGGCATGGGTGATGGTGTCCATAACTCAAATCAATCAGCACTGTCGGCGTTTGGCCGAGCCGGCTGATGAGCGCGTTTCGGTAGCCAATCTTCCATCAAATTCACTAAATGTCCTGCCCGTTCGAGCTTGCGCCCGAGGAAAACCCGTGTGCGTTCCTGATTATCCGATGCATCATTCATCCAGTAGACAAACGTCATGAGATAGATCGAGCTCAGGCCGATCTCTTCGAGGATGCGCCTGAGATGCGTGCTGTCCTGATGCGCTGCCTCCCGAAACCACTGTACCGTGCGACTGACACGCAGTGCGCCCAGTACCTGCAGATGAATATGACCGGGTTCGAGTTTATACAGCAACATATCGCGGGATACTGTTTTGTGTTTCGCCAGTGCATCAAGCCAGACCATGATGAGCTTATGCAGGCGATGCGGCATATCGAGTTTCAGGAAGGCCTTCTTTGCGGCGGCCTTGAGCATGGCGCTGTCGGCCCGGTCATACCAGGCCTCAACCAGGTCATCTTTCTGGGCAAAATGTACCCGGATCTGATCGAGTGAGAGCCCCAGTGCCGCCGCCACATCGTAGAGATGCAGTTTCTCCCAGGACGATTGCGCAGCCAGTTCCAGAGACTTGTCGAGGATACGTTGATACAGGTCATCAGTCGCCATGGCTGAACCTCCATGCTGACGGGCATGTAAGCATACCGGAATCCGGTTACAACAAGAAAACCGTTATGAGCCCTTTGAACACAATAAAAACAAAAGAGAATACAGAAAGGGCAGGATCGAAAAACCCGAAAACCCGGGCCAGGCGTGCATTATTGCATTAATAGATTTGCCACAACTGCCTGGCGACGCGCTGGTCTGATTGCGCCGTCGCCGGCACACGTCACGGCTCACTGTGGTGGCATCGCGGCCGAATCGTTTTCCCAACTCGGTCAAAGTCACACCGCAGGAAGGAGGTGCGACAGGTCCTGTCTTTTTTTCATCAGCCATATCATTGCATTTAACATAAAGGCAATATTCAACAC
>JAZFSZ010000053.1:0-7469 GCA_036446455.1 Acidiferrobacterales bacterium | reverse complement strand
AGTGTATTATAATATTAACTTCATCTAAATTATCAATTTACTGATACGTTTTTGTCCACCCGGCCTCCGATCCGGTGTCTCTAACCACTTGTCCATAAAAGGAAAGTTTCCCTGGCTGCGTGGGAAATTTGCTTGACACCCGTGCAATATCCTACATATAGTGTCTGATAGTGGGAAAATGTGGGTAATAGTGGGATAACACTGCCCAGGAGGGATAAGTTGTACCGCGGAGTCAGCACAATCAATCTGGACACAAAGGGCCGAATGGCCGTACCGACCAAGTATCGGGAGGCTTTGGTGCGTCAGTGTAACAGCCAGATGGTGGTGACGGTGGATCGCGATAGCTGCCTGTTGCTCTATCCCTTGCCCGAATGGGAAGACATTGAACGCAAACTGGTGCGCCTGCCCAGCTTTAATAAGCAGGCGCGCTCGCTGCAACGATTACTGATCGGACATGCCACCGAATGCGAACTCGACAGTGCCGGGCGTATCCTGGTGCCGCCCATGTTGCGGGAGTTCGCCGGCCTGGAAAAAACTGTAGTACTGATCGGTCAAGGTAACAAGTTCGAGATCTGGGCAGAAGGTAAATGGAATGACAGCTGCAGTGAGTGGCTGGCGGCAGAGGACGAAGACGGCGGACCGCTGCCGGACGAGCTCGGCTCCTTGTCACTCTAGGCAACGCTGTGACAGCGCAACCGCATCAGCCGGTTTTATTGAACGCGGCGGTGAAAGCGCTGGCAATTAAACCGGCAGGTTTTTATGTGGACGCTACCTTTGGCAGAGGCGGGCATTCACTGGAAATCCTGAGCCGGTTGGGACCGGAAGGCCGTTTGCTGGCGATTGATCGCGATCCGCAGGCGGTGGCAGAGGCGAAACGAAAATTCGCCAGTGAAAAACGACTGGAAATTAAAAGAGGGCCATTCTCAATGTTAGGCCAGACCATTCAGGAGCTGGGACAGGCAGAAAAGGTTGACGGCGTGCTGTTAGACCTTGGCGTCTCTTCCCCCCAGCTGGATAACGCCAAGCGTGGTTTCAGTTTCCGTCGGACCGGGCCGCTGGATATGCGCATGGATCCCGACAGTGGTGAATCGGCTGCTGATTGGCTGAACCGTGCCGACGAAGCCGACATCGCTCGCATTATCAAGCAATATGGCGAGGAACGCTTTGCCAGGCGCATCGCGCGATTGATTGTCGCGGAGCGCGAGACACACCCACTGGCAACAACCGACCAGCTTGCTGCCATTTGTGCGCGGGCGGTACGCACCCGTGAAAAAGGCAAGGATCCCGCAACCCGCACCTTCCAGGCCATTCGCATTTATATTAATGGCGAACTGGACGAAATTACAAAGGTGTTGCCACAGGCCATTGAACTGTTACGTCCCGGCGGACGCCTTGCCGTTATCAGTTTTCATTCCCTGGAGGACCGCATCGTAAAACGCTTTATGCAGAAAGCATCCAGAGGTGACGACTATCCGCCGGATTTACCCGTCACCCATGACGTGCTGAAGCCGCGCATCCGCACGATCGGTAAGGCGATAAAAGCCGACAAAGATGAAGTCAGCCGCAACCCACGTGCGCGCAGTGCGGTCCTGCGGGTGGCTGAGCGCCTGGGGGAGTTGCATGAATAGCAAACTGGGACTCCTGGCGATACTTGTTCTGATATCGGCGGTGGCAGTGGTGGAATTGCGTCACCGGAATCGCACGACGTTTACCCATCTGCAGTCACTGATGCAGATACGTGACGACCTTGGAGTGGAGTGGAGCAAGCTACTGCTGGAAGAGGGCGCGTGGTCACAACATCGACGCATTGAATCCACCGCCGTCAGAAAACTGGGCATGCAGATACCGGACAATGTCCAGGTGGTGATAGTGGATCTGCGTGGATCAGGGGGGCAACGATGAGTCGTCACAAAAGGGTACCCCTGTTTCGCTTTGGCCTGGTGGTTTTCGTGTTGTCGCTGGCAACCATGGCGCTATTAGTGCGAGCGGTGTATTTGCAGGTGTGGCACGCCGATTACCTCAAGCGGCAGGGCAGTGCACGTCACTTGCGCGTGGTACAGGATGCCCCTCATCGTGGCATGATCCTGGATCGCAATGGCGAGCCGCTGGCTGTCAGTACCCCGGTTGAATCGATCTGGGCGCAACCACAAATACTGCTTGAAGCAAGAGACAAATGGCCTCAGCTCAGCCGAAAGATCGGGTTGAAACAATCGCAGCTGGCTCGACTGGTTACTACCAATAAACACCGTGAGTTCGTTTATCTCAAACGACAGGTTTCGCCTGAATTTGCACGCAGTGTGATGGCGCTCGATATTCCGGGAGTCGCACTGCAACGCGAATACCGCCGTTATTACCCCGCCGGTGAGGCGGCGGGTCATGTGGTGGGGTTCACCAATGTTGATGATCAGGGGCAAGAAGGAATCGAGCTGGCCTACAACGACTGGTTAATGGGCACGCCGGGCAGCAAGCGCGTGATAAAGGATCGCCTCGGTAATATTGTCGAAACTGTCGAGAGTATTTCCCTGCCTGAGCGTGGCCAGGATCTGGTGCTGAGCATCGATCGCCGTATTCAGTATCTTGCCTATCGCGAATTGAAAAAAGCCGTCAACCGGCACGATGCCAAAGGCGGTACGGCTGTGGTGATGGATGCGCGTACAGGTGAGGTGCTGGCCATGGTGAGTCAGCCCGGATTCAATCCCAACAATCGGTCATATCTAAAGAGCCAGCGTTTTCGCAATCGCGCCGTGACGGATCTGTTCGAGCCTGGTTCAACCCTGAAACCCTTTACTATCGCCGCGGCACTGGAGACCGGGGATTACACCACCCGATCACTGGTAAACACGTCGCCGGGTCGTGTGACCGTTGGTCAAAAGGTTATCCACGACAAGCGAAACTATGGTTGGTTGAGTCTGGCGCGCATTATTGAGAAGTCCAGTAATGTGGGTGCCGCCAAAGTGGCGTTGCAAATAGGCAAGCAGCCAATCTGGAACATGCTGACTCGCGTGGGTTTTGGTGAGAGCACGCAAAGTGGATTGCCCGGTGAGTCCAGTGGTTTGCTTAATCCGCCGGATCGCTGGGCGCGGGTGGATCAGGCGACGATTAGTTTTGGTTACGGTATCTCAGTGACTTCCTTGCAGTTGGCAAGAGCATATGCCGTTATCGCCAATGATGGCGTGTTAATTACGCCTACCCTGATTCGCACCGATAAAGCAATGGCCACTAGTCGTGTACTGTCATCTGAGATTGTGCAGCAGTTACGTTACATGCTGGAACGCGCAGTGGGCAATAAGGGTACCGGGCAGGCAGCCAACATTTCCTACTATCGCGTTGCC
Organism: Acidiferrobacterales bacterium; assembly: GCA_036446455.1. Classification (GTDB taxonomy): domain Bacteria; phylum Pseudomonadota; class Gammaproteobacteria; order Acidiferrobacterales; family JAJDNE01; genus JAZFSZ01. The sequence continues at coordinate 4,137 of JAZFSZ010000053.1, read as the reverse complement.
GGCAAGACCGGTACCGTACATAAATTGATCGATGGTCGTTATTCCGAAAATCGTTACGTCGGACTCTTCGCTGGCATGGTGCCTGCCAGCAACCCGCGACTGGTGATGGTGGTCACCATCGATGATCCCCGGCGCGGCGGTTATTTTGGCGGCCAGATTGCGGCACCGGTGTTCCGTCGCGTAATGTCAGGTGCGTTGCGGCTACTGGACATCCCGCCGGACCAGCCAGAGCGGCCGGTGCGTCAGTTGGTACGATCCGAACCGGGGAGAGCGGTCTAGTGGAGCGCGATCTTCAATTGTCGGAGTTGCTTGACGGCATTACCGAGGTCGACATGAACGGTGACTGTATTGTCGGTAGCATCACCCTCGACAGTCGCCATGTAACCAACGGCAGTTTGTTTCTGGCTGTACCCGGAGCCAGTATCGATGGCAGGCAGTTTATCTCCCATGCCGTTACACAAGGTGCGGCCGCTGTTCTCTACGAGGCTTCAGATGAATTTATGCCACCCAACGTCAGCGTGCCCCTGTATCCGATCCGCCATCTGACCACGGTCGTGGGCCAGATCGCAAACCGCTTTTTCAACTCCCCGTCAACCAAGTTAACGGTGATCGGTGTTACTGGTACCAACGGCAAGACAACCTGTACACAGCTGTTGGCACAAGTACTGGACACGCCGCAAAATCGCTGTGCCGTTATCGGCACGCTGGGCAACGGATTTATTGGCGACCTCGATACCACAATTTACACCACACCCGATGTCATTACCGTGCATGCCTTGATCGCACGGTTTCTGACAGCCGGGGCCAGTTGTGTCTGTGTCGAGGTTTCCTCCCATGCCCTGGAGCAGGGGCGTGTCAACGGCGTTGCTTTCGATATTGCCGTGTTTACGAATCTGTCGCGGGACCATCTGGACTATCACGGCGACATGGAGAGTTATGCTGCCGCCAAGGCCAATCTTTTTACCCTGCCCGGTATCAAGGTAGCAGTGATTAATCGGGAAGACGATTTTGGGCAAAAATTGTTGTCGAGACTTGATAACAGTATTCGCGCAATCAGTTTTGGTCTGGAGCAGGGTGACTATCATGCGACTGCCATCGTTGCCAGTATCAGCGGCTTGCAAATTGATGCCGTGACTCCCGCCGGTAACGTCTCTCTCAACACCCGATTATTCGGACGCTTCAATGCCGCAAACCTGCTGGCCGTGCTTGCCGTGCTGACAGCACACGGACTATCGCTTGATGAAGCGGCGCAACGACTGGCGCTGGTACAACCGGTTGCCGGTCGTATGGAGCGTTTTGGCGGACGCAACCATATGCCGCTGGTGGTTGTGGATTACGCACACACACCGGATGCACTGGAAAAAGTATTACAGGCATTGCGTGAACATACAACACAGACCCTGTGGTGTGTATTTGGATGTGGCGGCGATCGTGATCGAGGTAAGCGGCCGCAAATGGGCGGGGTCGCGGAACAACTGGCGGACCAGGTAGTGCTAACCGATGATAATCCGCGGCACGAAGACCCGGTTCAGATTATCAACGATATTCGTTTGGGTATGCGCACCGAAGCAAAAGTAATACATCGCCGGGCGCAGGCGATTGGCGAAGTGATCAAAAACGCGACAGAAGGCGATATCGTATTGCTGGCCGGAAAGGGCCACGAAGACTACCAGCAGATTGGTGATGAGCGGTTTCATTTCAGTGATCGCGAAGTGGTGACAGAGATTCTGGGAGAGGCGGCGTGATGTCTTTATCGTTGGCAGCCGATGTTCTGCAAACGCAATTTGACGGTCGCGATATTGTATTTACCGGTGTCGGTACCGATACACGCTCGCTGACAAATGGGGACCTGTTCTTTGCACTCCGTGGACCCAACTTTGACGGCCACTTGTTTCTGGTGGAAGCCCTTGGTGCCGGCGCCGCTGGCGCGGTGGTATCGCGCACAATTAGTACCGCACTCCCAACGATAGAGGTTGAAGATACACGGGTTGCGCTGGGCTCACTCGCCAGTTACTGGCGCCAGCAATTCAATTTTCCGGTAATTGCCGTGACGGGCAGCAATGGCAAGACAACTGTCAAGAACATGATCGCCAGCATCTTGTCGCAATCGGCGGTGGGTTGGGCGACAGAAGGTAATCTCAACAATGACATTGGTGTACCGCTGACACTGCTCAAGTTGCGTCAGCAACACAAATTCGCCGTGGTCGAGATGGGTATGAACCACCGGGGTGAGATGGCGTATTTAAGCGGTCTTGCCAAACCGAATATCGCTGTCATTACCAATGCGGCACATGCCCACCTTGAAGGTCTGGGAAGTGTTGAGCAAGTTGCCCATGCCAAAGGCGAGATTTTCGGCGGTCTGCATGAGGACGGTATTGCCGTAATCAATGCCGATGATCCGTATTGCCGGTTATGGCGTGACCGGGCGGTCCCGCACCAGGTAATGACGTTCGCACTTGAAAATTCTGCCGACGTAACCGCGGATTACCAAACGATCGAATCTGGAAGTCTCGTCTCAATGAAAACCAAAGGGGGGGAGTTTGAAATGCGTTTACCGTTATTGGGAAAACATAATGTCATGAATGCCGTGACAGCAGCCGCTGCCTCATTGGCCGGTGGTGCCAGTCTTGGCGACATACAAAAGGGTCTTGAAAAACTCACCGCCATTGCCGGGCGACTGGAAATCAAAACCGGCATCAGCGGTGCCCGCATTCTGGATGACACCTATAACGCCAACCCGGATTCCGTTACTGCCGGACTTGAGGTCCTGCGCGAGGCCATTGGTGAAAAGGTATTGGTACTGGGCGACATGGCAGAGTTGGGTGAGGCATCTGAAGGCATCCATCGGCGGGTCGGTGAGCTGGCGCGACGTATTGGGGTAAGCCGTCTGTTTACGGTCGGCCCATTGAGCCGGCATGCCGTAGCAGCGTTTGGCAAGAGTGGCCGTCATTTCAAGGACCATGCGGAAGCTGTCGATGCACTACTCGATGTGCTTCACGGTGACATGACCGTGCTGGTCAAGGGATCGCGCAGTACGCACATGGAGAAAGTGGTAAAGGGTATCACCAGGGGTGATAGCGATTAATTGAAAAAATGAGGCGAAATTAAATTGCTCTACCATCTATTCGATACGCTGGCGCAAGACTACAGTTTTCTGAACGTGTTTCGCTATCTCACGTTCAGGGCAATCCTGGGCGTGCTGACGGCGTTGGCGATTTCGTTCTGGATCGGCCCCGGCATGATCCGGCGTTTTGGCTATCACCAGATAAAACAAACCATTCGTCACGATGGGCCCGAGTCTCATCTTGCCAAGGCGGGAACACCGACCATGGGCGGCGCCCTGCTGCTGGTGGCGATCGGCATTGCCACCCTGCTGTGGAGTGACCTGACGAATCGTTTTGTCTGGGTAGTGTTGCTAACCACGTTTGCCTTTGGTGCTATTGGCTGGGCGGATGATTACAAAAAAATTATCAACAAGGACCCGCGCGGTATCGGGGCGAAGAGAAAGTTTTTCTGGCAGTCGGTTGCTGGCCTGGCGTCTGCGCTCTTTCTTTATTACACGGCACGCTCACCGGCGGAGACGCAACTGATTGTGCCAGTGTTTAAAGACATCGCCATCAACCTGGGCCCGATGTTTATCGTTCTGACTTATCTGGTAATCGTCGGCTCCAGTAACGCGGTTAATTTTACCGACGGTCTTGACGGCCTCGCTATCATGCCGACGGTCATGGTCGGCGGTGCGCTGGGTATCTTTGCCTATCTCACTGGTAACACTAATTTTGCGCAGTACCTTGGCATTCCCTACATCGCCGGTGTCGGTGAGGTCCTGATCTTCTGCGCGGCACTGGTGGGTGCCGGCCTGGGGTTCCTGTGGTTTAACACCTACCCGGCGATGATTTTCATGGGCGACATCGGAGCGTTGGCACTGGGTGCCGCCCTCGGTGTGATTGCCGTGGTTGTAAGACAGGAGATCGTGCTGTTTATCATGGGCGGTCTGTTCGTCATGGAAACCTTGTCGGTGATTGTGCAAGTGGTGTCGTTCAAGCTCACTGGCAAGCGCGTATTTCGCATGGCGCCGTTGCACCACCACTATGAACTTAAAGGCTGGCCGGAGCCACGCGTCATCGTGCGCTTCTG
>JAZFSZ010000052.1:0-8880 GCA_036446455.1 Acidiferrobacterales bacterium | reverse complement strand
CAACACAGCATCCGTATCAATAATCAGTGGCGGATATGTTTCAGGTGGAGAAACGGAGATACTTATGATGTTGAGATCGTGGATTATCATTAGAGGTGCGTAATGGTGGGAAAAAAAATGCTTCAACCGATTCATCCGGGCGAGATCCTGTTGGAGGAGTTCATGAAGCCGATGGGAATCAGTATCAATCGGCTTGCCCGGGATATCGTCGTACCCCCGGGCCGGATCAGCGCTATCGTTAATTGTAAGCGCGCCATCACGGCCGATACCGCGCTGCGCCTGGGTAAGTACTTTGGCGTATCGCCCGAGGTCTGGACGGGGTTGCAGTCGGATTACGAGTTGCGAGTGGCCAGGCAGACTATATGGCCGGAGATGGAAAAGCGTATTCACACTCATGTCGCGTAGTTGTGGCCGGTCGGTGTACTGAGATGAGCAGAGATCAAATATTGACTGTGGCTGGAGCCATGATGTCGTTTCAGTAAATTGTATTAATCACAGTATTGTCCAATGTCCTCTAAATCTACCAATACCATCTGGCACAACGCCACCGTTACCCGCGATCGACGTGAAAAATTAAACGCGCACAAAGGCGCGGTTGTATGATTTACCGGCCTGTCCGGGTCGGGTAAATCAACTCTCGCGCATACTATCGAGGAGCGCCTGCATCAAATGGACTGTCGGACCTATGTCTTTGATGGCGACAATGTGCGCCACGGTCTGTGCTCAGATCTCGGGTTTAGCGAATTGGATCGCTCTGAAAATATTCGCCGCATCGCCGAGATGTGTACTCTTTTTGTCGACGCCGGTGTGATCGCGCTGACGGCCTTTATTTCACCCCTGCACAAAGACCGTGCATTGGTGCGCAAACTGATGGGCAGTGACTTTCTGGAGGTGTACTGTCGTTGCCCGGTGGAAGTGTGCGAACAGCGCGATGTGAAGGGTTTGTACAAGAAGGCAAGGACAGGTGAGATCAAGGACTTTACCGGCATATCCGCACCTTATGACGAACCGCAAAACCCCGATCTGATCATCGATACCGACAAGCAGTCGCTTACAGAAAGTACAGACAAGGTGCTGCAATTGTTGTTGGGAAAAGGAATTACCCCGTCAGCCTGACAGGCGCGGCCCTGACAAACCTACTATTTACTTATCGATACTTGTTTCGTAAGATATCGGTATGGAAACCACAATTTCAAGCAAATTTCAGATAGTCATCCCGAAAGCGATTCGAGAGCGTCTGCGGCTTCAACCCCGGCAGCGTCTGACTATTATTGAAAAGGGTGGCGTCATGCATTTGATTCCAGCGCAATCATTAGACCAACTGCGCGGCATCGCGTCCGGGGTGAAGGTAGAGAAGTATCGCGATAAATCAGACAGATTCTGATGGTTCTGGTAGACACCTGCGGTTGGCTTGAATACTTTACCGAGGGTCCGCTTGCACAAAGCTATGCCCCTTTTCTGGAAAAGAATCGGCAGGAATTATTGGTTCCGGTTATTGTGGTCTACGAAGTCTACAAATTTCTCAAACGCGAGACCGACGAGGAACTGGCTTTGGCGGCAATTGCGCAGTTGGAGAATTGCAAGATCGCGTTTCTTGACAGTTCCCTGGCAATGGAGGCAGCGGATATCTCCGCCGAACATCGGCTGGCCATGGCCGATGCCATAGTTTATGCCACTGCACGACACTACCAAGTGGAGTTAATCAGCTCAGATGGGGAGTTCGAGCATCTGCCAGATGTCAGGTTTATCACGAAACACGCATGATTAATTTATACGCAATTTAAATCAAAAATTGACAATGATTAAAGTCGGCATCATCGGTGGAACTGGATACACGGGCGTCGAGCTATTGAGATTGCTCGCGACCCATCCCCATGTCGAGCTCACCGCGATTACGTCGCGCGGTGAGAAGGGCAAAGCTGTGTCCGATCTCTTCCCCAGCCTGCGTGGTTTTGTCGATCTAACCTTTAGTGAGCCTGATGCCAAAACTTTGGGTGCCTGTGACGTGGTGTTCAGTGCCACGCCCAATGGTGTCGCCATGCAGCACGCCAGGGCGCTGATGGATGCCGACACCAAGCTGATCGATCTGGCGGCCGATTTCAGATTGAAGGATGTCGACACCTGGCAGAAGTGGTATGGCACGGAGCACGCCTGCCCGGAACTGGTAGCCGAGGCCGTATATGGCCTGCCGGAAGTCAATCGCGAGGTCATCAAGGCGGCCAACATAATCGCCAATCCCGGCTGCTATCCCACCGCCAGCCAGCTGGGTTTCTTGCCACTGATAGAAAACGGCTTGGTTGATCTTGACCACCTGATCGCCGACTGCAAATCCGGTGTCAGCGGCGCCGGTCGCGGTGCCAATGTGGGCGCGCTTTACACCGAAGTTGCCGACAGCTTGAAAGCCTACGCCGTGCCCGGCCATCCTCACCTGCCCGAGATTCGGCAGGGGCTGGAACTGGCCGCGGGCAAGGAAGTGGGCCTGACTTTTGTGCCCCACCTGACGCCAATGATCCGGGGCATCCACGCAACGCTATATGCAACACTGGACAAGCAGGTTGATTTGCAAGCCTTGTATGAGTCAAGGTATCAGGACGAGCCGTTTGTCGATGTCATGCCAGCGGGCAGTCATCCTGATACCCGCAGTGTGCGTGCGACCAATACCTGCCGTATCGCGATTCATCAGCCACAAGAAAGTGATACGGTTGTGGTGCTGTCGGTGATCGACAACCTGGTCAAGGGCGCTGCCGGTCAGGCTGTGCAGAATATGAATATCTTGTTTGGCTTCGACGAAACCGCGGGTATCGGACAACCGGGTCTGATGCCCTGACGGGGGTAGCTGCCGTCATGCTTGTGGTCCTCTCGCAGAGGTTTATAATTTTCCCCGGTTGCAGTTGAGTTCGAAATGTTCAAGAGAAATCGCACAAGCGAGCTGGTAGTAAAGCATCGCGTTTCATCAAACAGTAAAGTGTTCGTATGGGCTTTCCTGACGCTAGTCGTTCTGGTCGCCGGCGGTGCGATCTATCGCTATGGCCTCAGTCAAGGCGGGTTTGAATTCAGTCTGGCCTCGCTCATGCAATCCCAGTTGCGCGATACCGTAAAGGAACTACGCAGCGAGAATCAGGAGTTGCGCGAGACTCTGGCGCGCGCCGAACGCGGTGTGCAGATTAACGAAACCACCTATAAGGCACTGGACGATTCACTGCAGAGCTCAGCCAAGCAGATCGTGCGGCTGCGAGAAGAAATCAGTTTTTATCGCAATATTCTTTCCCCCGCGAACAAGCAGCCGGGGGTGCGTATCCAGAGCCTGCGCATCGAACCCACAGACAAGGCATCATTATTCCAGTACAAACTGGTGGTCATTCAGGCGCTAAAACATGAGCGACAGGTCTACGGCCGCGCGAGATTCGAGATTTCAGGACTGCAGGCAGGGAAAAGCACGGTTTTGCAATACCCGGGCACTAATGGACGGGCAATCGTAGTAAACTTCAAGTATTTTCAGGATATTAAGGGTAAGTTCAAATTGCCGGAGAATTTCACCCCCAGCCGCGTAAAGGTGAGCGTCACCACCCGCGGGCGTAATGGCACGACCATCGAAAAAGAATATACCTGGCCCCGGGGCAGGCATGCTTGAACCATTAGGAGCAACGGGTGCTTGTGAATCGGCGCGGGCGTTATATAGTTGAAAAACTGAATACGAATGGAACAATGATGAAAAAAAGCGAAAAACCCTGTGATACCATCGACACCCTGATTGGCGTAAATACTGAAATAAAGGGTGATATTATTTTTTCCGGCGGTCTTCGGGTCGATGGCAAAATCAAGGGTAATATTGTGGCCGAAAGTGATGGCAGCAGCACACTGGTGCTGAGCGAGCACGCCGAAGTCGTCGGCGACGTCCAGGTTCCGCACATGATTCTGAACGGAAAGATCAAGGGAAATATACACTGTGGCGAGCATATTGAATTGCAGCCCAAAGCTGAAATAGTTGGCGATGTGCACTACAAAATCATCGAAATGGCTCTGGGCGCCACCATCAACGGCAATCTGCTGCGTGAGGATAGCGCCGACGATGCCCTGAAAGGCAATGTTGCCAAGCTCAAATCCGTGTCCGGATCGCAGGATTCGGTGGCCGAGGACGCGTAGTAGTTGACCTTAATTGTCGGGAATAGCATACTTCGGTACCCTTGAGAGATGGGCGCCCGGCCCCATATCTCAATAGTAACTTTATTTGGAGCAGTAAAATGTCTGTAGCAGCTGAAGTAATGACCCCGCTGATCTTCACTGAAAGCGCGGCCGCGAAGGTCAAAGAGTTGATCGATGAGGAAGGCAATCCGGATCTCAAATTGCGTGTGTTTATTAATGGCGGCGGCTGCTCGGGGTTTCAGTACGGCTTCACTTTCGAAGAAGAAGCGAACGATGACGACACCGCGGTGGAAAAAGGTGGCGTTACCTTGTTGGTGGACCCCTTGAGCTTCCAGTACCTGGTGGGTGCCGAGATTGACTACACCGAGGGTCTGCAGGGCTCGCAGTTCGTTATCAAGAATCCGAACGCCAAAACCACTTGTGGCTGTGGATCATCCTTCGGCGTTTGAGCGATCAAATTAGATAGATGTGAAAAGGAGGCTTCGGCTTCCTTTTTTTTTGATATTAATTCTGCCGCAAAGGCGCAGACAAATCTTCAAGAGCGGTCTACCAGATCGCCAAGATAAAGAGTTTTTCATTTCAAGGCCAGCTGAAAGCTGGCCCTATAATTTTATTGTTTTCTCTGCGTCTCAGCGTCTCCGCGGCAGATTTTATTTAAGCCGGGTAGATTCCACCGAGGATGACCGGATGGCGTGCGCCGGTGACCGACGGCAGATTTCCCGCTTTGCCGTCGATAGTTTGTTTGGCCAGCCAGGCAAATGCCAGCGCCTCCACCCAGTCGGGGTCGATGCCCAGCTCCGCTGTGGTGGCGACACTTATTGGCGCCAGACACTGTACCAGCGATTTCATCAACACCGGGTTATGACTGCCGCCGCCGCAGACATAGGCTGCATCGCAATCATGGGCGTGAGCCCTGATGGCGTCGGCAATCGAGCTTGCCGTGAGCATGACCAGGGTCGCCTGTACATCGGCGACGGCTGGTGAAGATTCCGATTTGTCGGTGGCTTGTTGCAACCACGCCAGGTTGAAATATTCCTTGCCCGTACTTTTAGGCGGTTGTCGTTCAAAATAAGCATCAGCCAATAAACCGGCCAGAAGGGTGGGTACTATTTCGCCTTCGCTGGCCCATGCACCATCCTGGTCATAGTTTCGCCCAAGATGTTTCTGCACCCAGAGATCCAGTAATGTATTGCCCGGACCGGTATCGAAACCGGTAACCGGTTTTTTTTCGTCGGCGGGCAGGTTGCTGACATTGGCGATGCCGCCAATGTTGATAATCACCCGGTTCGCATCGGCTGACCTGAAAACGGTGTTGTGAAACGCCGGCACCAGCGGCGCACCTTGGCCGCCGGCGGCGATGTCGCGGGCGCGAAAATCTGCGACCGTGGTGATGCCCGTGAGTTCGGCAATGAGCGAGGGGTTGCCCAGCTGCAGGCTGAATGGGGTGGCGTTATCCGGGTGGTGGCGCAATGTCTGGCCGTGGCTGCCGATGGCGCTGACTTCATTTGCGCTGACTCCACTGTTGTCGAGCAGCGCCTGCACGCAATCGGCAAATGCCGTCGCCAACTCGTGGTCCAGCGTGCCCATGCGTTCGATTTCATTGTCGCCGGGGTGGGAGAGGGCGAATATCTTCCGGCGTAAATCGTCAGCGTATGGGCGGTTCAGCGTTTGCTTGATCCGCGGTGGAGCGTTCGAAAATGATGCCAAAACCGCGTCAATACCATCGGCACTGGTACCCGACATGAGTCCAATGTAATACATGGAAAATTAATGTGTGTTGCTGGCCAACCGCACGCGATCACTGATGCGATCGAGTTTTTCGCTCAATTGTTGCGCCCTGCGCTGGAAGTCCGACGCCAGGTTCTTGCTGATGGGATGGCTGCGGGGCACGCGTACTGTAAGCGGATTCCGGTGCCGGCCGTAGACCCGGAATTCATAATGCAGATGCGGGCCGGTGGCCAATCCCGAACTGCCGACGTAGCCGATGATATCGCCTTGATGAACCAGGCTGCCCGGTTGCAGCCCGCGGCGGTAGCGAGACAGATGGGCGTAAAGGGTGCTGTATTTACCCCCGTGGTGAATCACCACAGTTTTACCGTACCCGCCCTTGCGACCGCGCTCGAAGATACGCCCCGTTGCCGTCGCCCGTACCGGCGTGCCGCGACGGGCGGCATAGTCGACACCCTTGTGTGCGCGCCAGCGTTTGAGGATGGGATGATAACGGCCCTTGCTAAATCGCGAACTGATGTGGGTAAAGCGAACGGGATTTTTGAGAAATTGCCGCTGCATGCTTTTGCCGCCAGGGGTGTAGTAATTCAGCCTTCCTTGCCCATCTCGAGTACCGACGGCGCGGAAAATCCGCCCCCGGTTGATGAACTCGGCGGCAACGATATGGCCTCCCCCGATTTTTTCGCCACGCCAGTAATTTTCCTTGTATATCGCGGTAAAGCGATCGCCGCGACGGAGGTCCATGGCAAAGTCGATGTCCCAGCCAAATATGCCGGCTATATCCATAATCAGCCGGTCAGACAAACCTGCCTTTACGCCCGCCTGATACAGGGAGTCTTCGATGGTTGCCGATATGTAGGATAGGCGGGTCTCATACAGTCGTGCCACTTGCCTGGCGGCATAACTGCCGTCAGCGGCCCTCTGCAGTATTACATCGGCATTGTTGTTTAGCTCATAGATCAGTTCATTCAGCTTTCCTTGCGCGTCCACACCCAGACGCAGTGTGCGGCCGACACGTAAACGGCGTAATGAGTAGCTTGCGGCGTCTTTTGTTACCGCCTCCCGGACCTCACTGGAATACAGCCCCCTTGTACTGAGCAGTGATGCCAGTGTGTCGCCCCGCCGGATCACCAGTGTTTGCCATTCAAATGAAGGTTTATCAGCGTGAACAATGGCACCGCTGCGCACGTTGAAGGTTGCCGGTAAATCGGCCAGGCGTTGCATGCCGCCCTGCGGTGCCGGCACCTGGATAATTTCCTGAGGCACGGCCATGATGACGTCGTGTTCCAGCGCGCCCGCCAGGCCGGGGTCCTGTTGAATGGCGGCTATGGTGCCGGTCGCAAAAAGGGCGATACCGCCAACGGCCCAGCGCCGATGGCTGGCGTTGGTCAGAAATTCATTGAATAGCGGAATCACCCGGTTTTTGATGTTGTGTAATTTTGTTTTTAGCATTGTTCTAAAACCGCACCGTGGGGTGATCATACTACTTTAATAAATAATCCACTCTTGCTGGTTTCTCAAGTTTTATCGGAAATTCGCCAAAATGTGCTCAAAAACCGGTGCCTATGGTAATCTTTGCGGCCATTTACAGGTCAGTTAGAGTGATTTAGATGAGCAGCGGTGAAGACAGTTTGCAGGAAATCAGTCGTGGTACCGATGAAATCCTGCTGGAGAAGGATCTGGCCGAGCGCCTGGAATCCGGTAAAACCCTGCGTATCAAGGCCGGTTTTGATCCGACGGCACCTGATCTGCATATAGGCCATACCGTATTGATAAACAAGATGCGCCAGTTCCAGGACCTGGGTCATGAGGTGATATTTCTGATTGGCGACTTTACCGGTTTGATAGGCGATCCCACGGGCAAGAATGCCACCCGTCCGCCGCTTACCCGCGACGACGTGATTGAAAACGCACGCACCTATGAACAACAGATCTTCAAGATCCTCGATCCGGAAAAAACCCAGGTGATGTTTAACTCCAGATGGATGGGTGAGATGAAAGCCGACGAGTTGGTGAAATTGGCCGCACGCCACACGGTGGCACGAATGCTCGAGCGCGATGATTTCAACAAGCGCTACAAGTCAGGCCAACCGATTGCCATTCACGAGTTTCTCTATCCGCTGGTGCAGGGATATGACTCGGTTGCTATCAAGGCCGACGTTGAACTCGGAGGTACCGACCAGAAATTCAATATGCTGGTCGGTCGTGATCTGCAGAAAGGCTACGGCCAGAAGCCACAGGTGGTGATCACCGTGCCCATTCTTGAGGGCCTCGATGGTGTTAACAAGATGTCCAAATCACTGGGTAATTATATCGGTATTAGCGAAGCGCCGGAGGAGCAGTTCGGCAAGATCATGTCGATTTCCGATGAGCTGATGTGGCGCTATTTTGAACTCCTTAGTTTCCGCCCCCTGAGCGAGATTGAGGGCTTTAAAAGCCAGGTTGCCGATGGCGCCAATCCCCGCGATATCAAATTTCTGCTGGGCGAAGAAATCGTTGCCCGCTTCCACAGCGCGGCCGACGCAACCGGCGCCCGCGAGGCCTTTATTGCCCGCTTCCAGAAGGGGATCCTGCCTGATGACATGCCCGAGTTGGAACTGGGACTGGAATCGGGCCACCGCACCGTGCCACAAATACTCAAGGCCGCGGGTCTGGCCAAAAGTACGTCGGAAGCGGCGCGCTTGATCAAGCAGGGCGGCGTGCGCATCGATGGGGAAAAGGTGGCCGATGGCAGCCTGGAGATTGCTGCCGGGACAACCCACATTTACCAGGTGGGCAAACGAAAATTTGCCCGGATATCGCTGAAATAGCTCTCGCCTGAAGAATTCTCCGGACCTTGATACAGGTCAGGGAAATGCGACGGAATTATCGTTATTAATAATAGTGAAAGGCGTTGACGCACTAAAAGAGGTGCGTATAATGCGCCGCCTGTCCGGGGTTAAGCCTCAGACTGTGTTCTTTTACAATTTGGTTCATGCAATACGTGTAGGCGCTTTTGTCAGTCAGGTC
>JAZFSZ010000051.1:0-9666 GCA_036446455.1 Acidiferrobacterales bacterium | reverse complement strand
AGGAAACCCTGCGCGACAAGGACCTCGCCACTTTCGGTTTCCTCGGTTATCCGCTACTGCAAGCGGCGGACATCCTCGTTTATCGCGCCGGCCTGGTGCCGGTTGGCGAAGATCAGGTGGCCCATGTGGAATTGACCCGCGAGATTGCCCGTCGCTTCAATCACCTCTATGGCCGCGAACCCGGGTTCGAGAAAAAGACCGAGAATGCGATCAAGAAACTGGGCAAAAAGGGCGGCAAGCGCTATCGTGAACTGCGTACATCCTACGTCGAGCAGGGCAACCACGATGCGCTGGAAAAGGCCCGTGTTCTACTGAACAAACAACAGAATATCAGCCTGGGCGACCGTGAACGTCTCTATGGATATCTCGAGGGTGGCGGTAAAATTATCCTGCCGGAGCCGACTGAGCTACTGACGCCGTCCTCGCGTATGCCGGGGCTGGACGGGCAAAAAATGTCCAAGTCCTATAACAACACCATTTCCCTGCGCGACGATCCGGCGGTAGTGGAAAAGAAAATACGTACCATGCAGACCGATCCGGCACGCGTGCGGCGCAACGATCCCGGTGACCCGCAAAAGTGTCCGGTGTGGCCATTCCACGAGGTTTACTCCGATGACAAGACGCGCGCATGGGTACAGGAAGGTTGCAAGAGCGCCGGCATTGGTTGCCTTGATTGCAAAAAACCGGTAATTGAAGCGGTACTGGCCGAGCTGGAGCCGATACAGAAGCGCACCGCGGAATTCGGCGCGGATCCGTTACTGGCAAAACATATTATTGATGACGGCTGCAAACGCGCTGCGGAAATTGCCGAAGAAACCATGACCGAGGTGAGAGAGGTCATGGGTCTGAATTATCGCTAACCACGAATCAGGTGCTGTATGGAACCGACGGAACACAATAGCGAAGAACAGCGCGTCATCCAGCAGGTGGAGATGCCTTTTGCCATCGTTGCCGGCGAGGCCGTGACCGAGTTGCCGGCGGATCTCTATATTCCGCCGCACGCACTGGAAGTGTTTCTGGATGCCTTTGAAGGTCCGTTGGACCTGTTGCTCTATCTCATTCGCAAACAGAACATCGACATCCTCGATATTCCCGTCGCGCCGGTGTGCGAGCAATACATGAGCTATATCGATCTGATGAAAGAGACGAAGCTGGAACTGGCTGCTGAGTACCTGGTGATGGCCGCCATGCTGACAGAGATCAAGTCACGCATGTTGTTGCCGCGTCCGCAGGTGGAAGAGGAAGAGGAAGATGACCCACGGGCGCACCTGGTAAGGCGGTTGCAGGAATACGAGCGCTATCGCAAGTCGGCGCAGGAGATTAATGACTTGCCGCGTATCGGTCGTGAGCTGGTAATGGCCGTGGTCGAGTACCAGGGTGCGCCGGTGGTGGAACGGCCGCAACCAACAGTGACGCTGGACCAGTTGCTCAATGCCTTCAAGAAGGTGGTGGACCGGGCCGAGCTGTTCAGGCATCACCATATTCAGCGTGAGGCATTGTCGGTGCGAGCACGCATGACCCGAATTCTGGAACTTGTCGGTGCCGAAAAATTTGTCAATTTCGAGGCTCTGTTTGATCTGGAAGAGGGACGCATGGGTGTAATCGTCACGTTCCTGGCGATCCTCGAACTATTGAAAGAATTGCTGGTAACCGTGGTGCAACAGGAGCCCTTTGCACCGATACACATCAAAACGGCAGCATAATGTCAAAAGCAAACAAAGAGCTGAAAAATATTCTGGAAGCGGCGCTACTGGTCGCGGGTAAACCCCTGCCACTCAAGCGCATTGCGGCACTGTTTCCGAAAGATTCCGTTCCCACCAACGACGAGCTCAAGCAAGCCATCTCTGAACTGGAGGCAGACTACGCCGACCGGGGTGTTGAGCTGAAACAGGTGGGTAAGGGGTATCGCTTTCAGAGCCGGGAGAAATATTCGCAGTGGGTCTCGCGGCTGTCCGAGGAGCGGCCTGCGCGTTACTCACGTGCACTACTGGAGACACTGGCCATTATCGCCTATCGCCAGCCGGCCACCCGCGGCGACATTGAAGACGTACGTGGTGTGTCCGTCAGTACGGATACGATACGCACCTTGCTGGATCGCGAGTGGATACGTGAAGTCGGTCACCGTGACGTACCGGGTAAACCGGCGCTGTTTGGAACCGCGCCCGGCTTTCTCGAACACTTTAATCTGACAAGTCTGTCCGACCTGCCGCCTCTGTCGGAACTGCGTGACCTGGAAGAAATTGGTCGTGAACTCAATTTTAGCCTCGATTTTGGCAACGAAGACGAAACGGCATCGGATAATACTGTCGAGAATTCTGCCGTTGCTATCAGTGCCGCTGGCTCTGGCGGAGGCCATGAGTGAGCCAATCGCAAAGGGTAGCGATAAACCGCTGGGGGAAAAGCTGCAAAAGGTACTCGCCCGCGCCGGAGTCGGTTCGCGTCGGGAGATGGAGCGCTGGATAAGCGATGGGCGCGTCTCGGTAGATGGGCGCGTTGCCAAACTCGGCGACCGTGTGCTTGCCGAACAGATTATGCGCGTCGATGGCCACGTGCTGCGCCACACCTCAACCACGCCAAGACGACGCATACTGGTATATAACAAACCCGAGGGCGAACTGTGCACGCTTTCGGACCCCGCCGGTCGGCCAACGATTTTTCAGCATCTGCCGCGCATCCACCGCGGTCGCTGGATTACCGTCGGCCGACTCGACTTCAACAGCTCCGGTCTTCTGCTGATTACCAATGACGGCGACCTGGCCAATCGGCTGATGCACCCGTCGAGTGAAATCGAGCGTGAGTATGCTGTACGTGTTCGAGGTCAGGTGACTGAGGAAATGAAACGTCAGTTAAGGCGCGGTATCGAGCTGGAGGACGGACAGGCAAAGTTTGCTGCCATTACCGATGCCGGCGGCGAGGGCAGCAATCACTGGTACCACGTAACCTTGAAAGAAGGGCGCAACCGTGAGGTGCGACGCATGTGGGAGGCGGTGGGTGTTCGCGTCAATCGGTTGATACGTGTGCGCTTCGGGGTGGTGGAATTACCACGCAGTCTTTCGCAGGGGCACTGGGAAGATATGGATGACAGGGTGGCGAAGAAACTGCTGTCCACGGTCGGGCTCGAACACACCATCAAGCAAACCAGTCACAAAAATCAACATCATCGCAAACGCCGGTGACGATAAAACATCCGCCGCAGAGACGCAAAGGGTCGCTCTTGCGCATCCATGCGCCCGCGACACTTGTACGTCCATGTACATCGCGCTAAGAAAAGATTATGAGCGGTCTAACAGACCGCTATGATAAAGAATACAATCTTATAATACCGGCTATCAGCCGGCCTTATTTTGGTTTATCTCCGCGTCTCAGCGTCTCTGCGGCAGATGTTTGTTTTTTTTAGTTGGGTGTAAGTCCAGTCGTCGTTTTATAGAGCAATGTCAGAATTCCACCGCATTTACCAGAAACTTTTCAGCCATTACGGCCCGCAACACTGGTGGCCCGGTGACAGCCCGTTCGAGATTATGGTCGGCGCGGTGCTGACGCAAAACACGGCGTGGACCAATGTCGAGAAGGCCATAACCAACCTGGTAGCGGCCGATGTGCTTTCGCCGCAGGCCATTGTTGCTGCCGGCACTGACCAGCTTGCCGATTGGCTAAAACCGTCGGGTTACTTTAACGTCAAGGCCAGACGCTTGCGAGCATTTTGCCAATGGTTGCTCGAACAAGGCGGTGAAGCACCGTTGCGACAGCGCGATACCAAAACCCTGCGCGACGATTTGTTATCGGTATACGGTATCGGGCCGGAAACTGCTGACGATATGTTGCTCTATGCGTTTGACCGGCCGGTGTTTGTTATTGATACCTATACACGGCGCCTCTTTTCCCGTCTTGGCCTGGTCGCGGGAGACGAGAGTTATGAAAACCTGCGCCAACAGTTTGAATCGGCAATGGGTGCTGACATTAAGGTGCTGAATGAATTTCATGCGCTGATTGTGGTCCACGGCAAGGATATCTGCCGCAAACGCGCCCGCTGCGAGAAATGTTGCCTGAGCAAAACCTGCCACGCAGCATTTTCGGTCTAGTCTATTTTCGCATTACGTAACTGTTCTGCTGCTTCCTCGGGGGCAATGGTATTGATGAACAGTCCCGAGCCCAGTTCAAATCCGGTAGGGATGCTGGTGCGCGGACAAATCTCAAGGTGCCAGTGGTAACTGTCGCCGCACTCTGTGCATTCGGGTTCGTGGGGCAGCGTATGCAGGAAGAAATTGTACTGCGCGCCGCCAAGCACGGCGTCAAGGCGCGCCATGGTACGACGCAGGACCTGTGCAAAGTCGGCCATTAATTCTTCCTTGGTGCGCATGAAATCGGCCTGGTGTTGTAACGGCAGGATATGGATCTCCCATTCATAACGGCTGGCAAAAGGTTTGATGGCAATAAAGTGCTCACTCTTTTCAATGATGTACTGACCGACATTAATCTTGCGACGCACCTCGCCGGAGTCGCGGTCATAGATTGTGGCCTCAAAGGTGAGGGCCTCATCAATCAATGAGCAAAAAATACACCGGTGGTTTTTGCGGAAGTAATCACGGCTGTTGCGTACTTCGGCCGTCACGTTTTCGGGAATTACCGGTGTAGCGATTATCTGGCTGTGGGTGTGGGGGATACTGGCGCCGGCGGCGGGGCCGAAATTCTTGAATACCAGCACATAGCACAAGCGCGAATCGGAGCGATAGAGCTGCTCCATGCGGTTACGAAAGGTCTCGAACATTAATGCGATGTGTTCCGATGTCATTTCGTGCAAGGCAATGCCGTGCTGGTTGTGGTCAATGATGACTTCGTGACGGCCATAACCGTCAATGGTTTGTTGCAGACCAAATGATAGCCCCGGCGTGATGCGGTCATCCCCCAGCACCGGATAGAGATTCTCTACAATGCGCACGGCCCAGGGACCGTTTTCAGGGTGGCGGGAGATCTCCGGTGGCGTCATGTGCTCGTTGCCGGTACAAAACGGGCAGGACTCCACGTGCTCGCGGGTATCCCGCGGTGCCGATTCTTCAGCCTTCTTCGGACGCATGCCGCGGGCCGTGGCCACCAGGACTGATTCTGCCGGAACGATGGGGTTGATGCGTATTTCGCGCACACTGTCGTCATTGCTGTTCATGTTCTGCTCTCATAACGGCCTTGAAGCCCGGGAGTCTGGGGCCACCGCTTGTCAGGAGTCAATGGGGCAAGTACCATCCGGGGCGTCTTTTCCCGCGTTCGGATAGAGTTTAATGTTTCACGGAAGTATGGTCGCACTGGTGACGCCAATGCACGATGACGGATCCGTCGACGTGCCGGCGCTGAGGCGTCTGGTCGATTTTCATGTCGATAATGGCACCGATGCCATTGTTGCGGTGGGTACCACTGGCGAATCTGCCACCCTCAATATGGACGAGCACTGCGAGACCATCAAGCAGGTGGTGGAGCAGGCTGCGGGGCGACTTCCCGTTATTGCCGGTACCGGTGCCAATTCCACCACCGAGGCCATTGAACTAACCGATTGCGCGCACAAAGCGGGTGCCAATGCCTGCTTGCTGGTGACACCTTATTATAATAAGCCGACACAGGAAGGCCTGTACTTGCACCACAAGGCAGTGGCCGACGCGGTGCCGGTGCCGCAAATTCTTTATAATGTGCCGGGGCGCACTGCCGTCGATATGTTGCCCGACACCGTGGTGCGTCTGGCTGATGTCCCCAATATTATTGGCATCAAGGAAGCCACGGGTGACATGGCTCGCGCGAAGGAGTTAATCGATCGCTGTGGTGACAGGATCGACATCTATTCCGGTGACGATACCACTGCCATGGATCTGATCCTGCTTGGTGGCAAGGGCAATATCTCGGTGACTGCCAATGTCGCGCCGAAGCAAATGCATGAAATGTGTGCGGCTGCACTGGCCGGCGACGCTGACAAGGCGCGGCAAATAAATGCATCACTTATCGGGCTGCACACCAACCTGTTTCTGGAGTCGAATCCCATTCCAGTAAAGTGGGCAGTGCAACAAATGGGTTTAATGGGCGGGGGTATCCGTTTACCGCTGACGCCATTCGCAGAATCACTCCACGAAACGCTGCGCCAGGCGATGCGTGACGCCGGGGTGATCGAATAATTTGTCATTTTGATTACAAGAGAAGAAATTGAAAATATCTAGAATTGTTTTTGTTATGTTGCTGGTGGCGTCCGTCGCTGCCTGTAGTTCACTCACCGGTGGCCGCAAGGTGAACTACAAGTCCGCCAAGGCACGTTCCGGCCTCGAGGTGCCACCTGACCTGAGTAGCCTTCCTCCCAGCCAGCGTGAATCCGGTATTAATACTTTCACCGGATTTACCGCCGAGCAGAGTGTAAAGGGTATCGCAATGACGGCGGTATTACCGACCTTTGCAAAAGTCAGGCTGCAACGTTCGGGCAGCCAACGCTGGCTGGAAGTGGATGCAGAACCGGAAAAGATATGGCCACAGCTGCGCGAGTTCGTCTTTGGAATGGGACTGGCGATTGCCCGCGACAACAAGACCACCGGCGTGATTGAAACCGACTGGGCGGAGAATCGTGCCGGACTGTCTTCCGGTGGCATGGTGGCCCGGTTCTTCAGCAGTTTCAAAGATACCGGCCTGCGGGATAAATACCGTATTCGCATTGAAGAAGGTACTGCAAAAGGTACGACGGATATCTATTTAACGCATCAGGGGATGGAAGAAGTGGTGACCAGCGGGGGTGGCGATGCGATCGTGCAGACCTTGTGGCAGCGCCGGCCGTCAGATCCGGAACTCGAGGCAGAATTGCTGCGACTGCTGATGATCCATCTCGGTGTGGAAGATGTGAAGGCGCGCAGTTTGTTGACGGCCGGTATCGGTCGTGCCCGCGCCAGACTTGTGTTTGATGATACAGACGTGGCCCACCTGCAGCTGGTCGACAATTTCGGCAGTGCCTGGCGTCGTGTCGGCAAGGCACTGGACAAGCTTGATGCGAAAATAGAAAGCAATAGTCGCGTCAACGGTATTTATACCGTCGCTGTAACGGACGCTGAGCGTGACAAAAAGAAACCCGGCATGTTTTCGAGAATGTTCGGTCGCGACAAAAAACAGGCACAGCAGTATCGGTTGCGTGTCAGCGCGGCGACCATAGGCAGTGAAGTGCAGTTGCTGAAAGTGAAAAAAGATCGTCGCATCAGCACCTTGGACGGCAAGCGCTTTATGAAGTCCCTGTTTGAGGAATTGCGTTAATCACTGGCCCCGGATGCGACTGCAAACCCACAAGAATACGAAAGGAAAGATATGCAGTTCGCCTACCTAGGCAGCGGTAGTAAAGGTAACGCCGCGCTCATCGAGGCGGGGCAAACCTGCCTCATGCTTGATTGCGGTTTCTCGGTTCGCGAAACCCTGAATCGGCTGAATCGGCTGGGGCGCAACGGTGAATCGCTGGACGGAATTCTGGTTACGCATGAGCACAGCGATCACATATCCGGTGTTGGCGTTTTGGCCCGGCGCCTTAAACTACCGGTGTGGGCCACCGCGGGTACCTGGTGCGCGGTGGGAGATCGCATTGGCAATGTACCGCAGCGCAATATTGTTGATCACCACTGCCCTTTCGCCATTGGCGACATTGAAGTGCATCCCTTCCCGGTACCACATGATGCGAAGGAACCGGTGCAATATGTGTTTCATGACGGCACTGTGCGTCTTGGGATTCTCACCGATGTCGGGCAATCGACACCGCACATAGAGGAAATTCTAAGCGGCTGCGATTCGCTGGCGCTGGAGTGTAATCACGATTACCAGATGCTGATGCAGGGGCCGTACCCTGCCGCCTTGAAGGCCAGAGTCACCAGTGCGCAGGGGCATCTCGACAATCAGGCGGCGGCCACCTTGTTGTCGCGCCTGGATACCTCGCGCCTGCAGCACCTGGTGGCGGTGCACTTGAGCGCAACCAATAATACCCCGGCGTTGGCGCGGGCAGCGCTGCGTGAAGTGCTGGACTGCGAGTCATCGTTTATACAAGTGGCCGATCAGGACAGGGGGCTGCCCTGGCACGCCATAGCGTGATCAGCAAAAAGAAAGATGAGCCGGAGTAAAAAACCCCAACCCCGCTCCCTGACCCACGCCATCAGCGAGGTGCTGACCCTGCAAGGATCGGCGGTGTTGTCACCGTTCCGCCGTCAGCGTCTGTTGGCGGAACTCAACGAAGTCATTCCCCAGCTCAATGAACTGCATGCGGTTTACGTCCATGTGGTCGCCCTGACTAAAGCACTACTGAAGAAAGAACAGAATGTGCTCAAGCGCCTGCTCACCTACGGACCAAAGCAGGAAGAGACTGACAACAGCGAAGCGGATTTCTTTGTGGTGCCGAGGCTGGGCACAATCTCGCCCTGGGCCACCAAGGCCACCGATATCGCCCGTCATTGTGGTCTCGGCAAAATTATTCGCATCGAGCGCGGCATAAGCTGGCAGATCAGAAAATCCGGTGGCGAACTGTCGAGCGAAGAGCGCGATCTTGTGCTGCCCTTTATTCACGACCGCATGACCGAAACCGTGTTGCCCGATCTGGCCTCAGCCAGAACCTTGTTTGACGACACCACACCGGCAGCGGTCAGGGTTGTTGATGTGCTCAAGGGTGGAGCAGAGTCCTTGAGTGCCGCCAATGTGGAAATGGGCCTGGCGCTGTCGGCGGACGAGATCGACTACCTGGTAGAGAATTACACCAATATAGAGTCAGGGGCCAACATCAATCCGACTGACATGGAACTGATGATGTTTGCCCAGGCCAACTCTGAACACTGCCGGCACAAGATATTCAACGCACACTGGACCATCGACGGCAAGGCGCAGGATGAAAGCCTGTTCGACATGATTCGCTTCAGTCATGCGCAACAGCCCAAGGGCACGGTGCTGGCCTATGAGGACAACTCCGCCATTATGGAAGGCCCGAACGCCAGGCGTTTAATCACGGTTCCGCAAACGAACGAGTACCGTTATGAACAGGATGATCTCCATATCCTGATGAAGGTGGAGACGCATAATCACCCGACGGCGATCTCTCCCGACCCTGGCGCTGCCACCGGTTCCGGCGGCGAGATTCGTGACGAAGGAGCCACCGGCCGCGGCTCCAAACCCAAGGCCGGCATTACCGGTTTCTCGGTGTCGAATCTGCGTTTGCCCGGCACCGAACTGCCGTGGGAGCAGGACAACGGCAAACCGTCGCGCATTGTCAGCGCGCTCGACATCATGCTCAAGGGACCGATTGGCGGTGCGTCATTCAATAATGAATTTGGCCGACCCAACATCGGCGGTTACTTCCGTACCTTCGAGCAACAGGTCGCCGGTGAAATCCGCGGTTATCACAAGCCCATCATGCTCGCCGGCGGTCTCGGCAGCCTGCGTGGCCAGCACGCCTTCAAGGATAAAATTCCCGCCGGTGCACAAATTATCGTGCTTGGTGGTCCCGCCATGTTAATTGGTCTTGGCGGTGGCGCGGCCTCGAGCATGGCCACCGGCACCAGCACCGAGGATCTCGACTTTGCCTCGGTGCAACGCAGTAACGCCGAGATGCAACGCCGTTGCCAGGAAGTTATCGATCGCTGCACTGCCATGGGTGCGGCCAATCCCATTATCTCCATTCACGACGTCGGCGCC
>JAZFSZ010000050.1:0-4183 GCA_036446455.1 Acidiferrobacterales bacterium | reverse complement strand
CGATCTTGCCGGTTACAGGAACAGCCCCGTCTATATCCGCAATTCGCTGCACGCGCCACCGTCACGTGAAGCCGTGCGCGATATGATGCCGGTGCTCTTCGAGATGCTGGCAGAAGAGTCCGAACCTGCGGTTCGCGTCGTACTCGGTCATTTCATGTTCGTTTATATCCATCCGTACTTTGACGGCAACGGGCGCATGGGCCGTTTCCTGATGAATGTGATGCTCGCCTCCGGCGGCTACCCGTGGACTGTGATCCCGGTCGAGCGCCGCAAGGACTACATGCAGTCGCTCGAATCTGCAAGCGTCAATCAGAACATCAAGCCGCTCACCGAATTCCTGTCAGGCCTCGTCAAAGACAATATCGAAGGCAAGCCGGGGCCCAAGGTTCCGGGCGCATAGAAGCAGAATTCTGGGGACACGTTGAACCTCCCCCATACATAGATATATGGTCATTTCAGTCTTTTGATGTCCTGGATTCCAGGCATATCTTATAATTAACCAATGTAATTAACCAATGAGAATGCCAAAGCCTGAGAGCCACAAAATGAGCAATAAAGACTACACTCCACCAAAAGTCTGGACATGGGACAGTGAAAGTGGCGGCAAATGGGCTGGCATCAACCGACCGATCGCCGGTCCAACCCACGAGAAAGTCCTGCTAGTCGGCGAAAACCCATTACAACTGTACTCGCTGGGCACACCCAATGGCGTGAAGATTACGGTAATGCTGGAAGAACTGCTGGCGCTGGGTAAATCAGATGCGGCATACGATCTGCACATCATCGATATTGGAGAAGGCGAGCAATTCGGTTCAGACTTCGTGAAACTCAATCCGAATTCGAAAATTCCCGTACTATTAGATAAGTCTATATCACCCGCTCTATCTGTATTTGAGTCCTGCGCTATTCTGCATTATTTAGCAGAGAAATATGGTGCTTTGCTTCCGGAAGATGTTGTGGGCCGCACGGAATGCCTGTCCTGGTTGTTCTGGCAGGAAAGCAGTGCATCATTCCTCGGCGGTGGCTTCGGACATTTCTACCGCTATGCACCTTACCCGATGAAATACCCGATTGATCGCTATGCGATGGAAAGCAAACGCCAATTAGATGTACTGGATCGTCATTTGGCTGAGCGTGACTATATGTGTGCCAGCGGCTACTCGATTGCGGATATTGCAATATGGCCCTGGTACGGACGGCTAGCGATGGGTGAGATTTATGACGCAGCTGAATTTTTAGATACTGCTTCGTATAGGCATGTGTTGCGCTGGGCGAAGGCTATTCAGGAGAGAAAAGCCGTTCAGAAAGGGCTGGTCTCTGCTTTGTAATTTGGCCTGTTAACGTTATTTACTATTAATGGGGTCGATATTCCA
Source organism: Acidiferrobacterales bacterium (assembly GCA_036446455.1). Lineage (GTDB taxonomy): Bacteria > Pseudomonadota > Gammaproteobacteria > Acidiferrobacterales > JAJDNE01 > JAZFSZ01. Next base: position 2,810 of record JAZFSZ010000050.1, on the reverse strand, counting down.
TTACGTAGCAAATTACCGGGTGGCGAAACAATCACCACGACACAAGTGCCAAGTGCGTCGAATAACACACATTACGCCCCGCAACACTTCTTGTATTTCCTGCCACTCCCACAGGGGCAGGGATCATTACGTTTGGCCTTTTTGGTGCTCACGGCTCTGACCTGTTTTTTTTGCAGCTCCTCCAGATCACGGATATTTTCATCCTGCTCAGAATTCAACTCAATAACACAGGCCCAGCCATTTTTTGCAAAAACGGCTGTCAGCTCTTGTTCACGCTCCTGGGTTTTAACACTAATTTGTGCCGGTGCCTTCCTGGTACCTAGACGAAAGGTGTTTTTGACTTCAAAGTTGGTTTTTCTATGCTCAGCCTGCTTCAGCGCAGGGCCTTTTTGAAAAATCTTCGCCATGATTTACGGCCTGTTAGATAATAAATTCAATACATTATCGGGTTGCCTACAGTCTGTTGCGCGACAACATCCCGATATCGTGATGTTTAATTAAGGAGTGGAAATGATTCTCAAAGTACCCGCATCATGATCACTGTATCTTTTGTGATGGGAGAATTAACAGGCATTTCATCTGATCTGGAATGGAATCAAACCAAACTAATTTTCACTACGCATATTCAGGGCTGCAAGTATAAAGAGTCTGTAGATTCCTGCACAGATATCTTACGCGGAGTTCATTTATGCCGTTAGAGGGAGGGTCGCCAGGAAGCATATATCAACACGGTATGGCGAGATGAAAATAGGTGCCAGAGAGCAATTGTTTCTAATATTAGAGGATATTGCTCTCTGACTCGGCTTGTCCGTTTCTCGGCATTCACTGCACCAGTTCAGGATGGTTTTCAACTAGCCAGCCACGTATATCTTGCATTAATGCTTCACCCGCTGCGATGCAGGCTTCAACACTGGCGATATCCATGTCCTCGCCGGTGTAATTAATCGCGTTTCGCTTGACTCGAAAGGTATCCAGCACCCGCATCTGATCGGGATCAAGCCCAACCGAATGTACCAGGGACTGGATCATTGTCCTGTGATGACCGGCGGCAGTGGTCGGTCGGTAACCGTTAGCCCAAAGCGCGAGCATGCTGAGCTGCATGATGGCGCGATAACCGGCTTCGAGGCGCGTTTCCACCGTAATAGAATCTTGACGGGCGTCGGCAAGGCATCGAACGGAGGAATCCAGCAATCGACCGACCTGCACGGCATCGGTTTCATGCCGTTCAAGCTGCCCGATCTTCAACAAGTTTTCCAAACTCATCTTCGTCCCCAATTATGAATATTTTCGGCTCGTCCCACAGACGTTCGGCAAAGCGCTCATGCTGCGCCAGTTGATCGATAAACCGGGTAACGCTCATCACCACCGGATTGATCTCGCGTTGCAGGCTTTCCTGCAATGATCCCAGAGCCTTGACCACATCCAGCAACTCTAGCTCCCCGAGAACGCAAATATCCAGATCGCTGCGCGCATGTTGCCTGCCTGCCGCCACCGAGCCAAACACGAATGCCACCTCAATCTTCGAGACGATCGGCGCCAACGCATCTTTGAGTAAAGTGGCCAGTCCTACCGTTTTACGGAAGATCGACGCTAGTTCCTCGAATATCGAACAGGAGCGGTCTGCCCGGTACAAAACCTGGTTACCCTGCCGTTCGCGAATCAATAACCCGGCCTGCGCCATGGCCTTCAATTCACGGTGCAGCGAACCCGCCGATATCCCAGTTAGACGTTCGAGTTCGCGCACATGAAATCTCTCGTCCGGGCGCAGGAAAAGCAACGCCAACACCTGACGCCGGTAGCGACTGAATAAGAAATCGATGGGTTGTTTTTCCAACAGGAATACCGCTTGTTCTCAATATCGCTACAATTGTAGTTATTTTGAGAACAAATGCAAACATCGAATCAAAACCGACACCTTACTCGTTTCCGCTCGCAGCAGTGGTCAACCCGCTTTTGCGCCGTGTCTCACGGTAAATCGTAAAAATCGCCGCCACGATGACGATCGACGCGCCGATCCAGGTTGGGACTCCCGGCAGGTGGCCGAATACCAGGAAACCGAACAAGGTGGCCCACAACAGGCGCACATAGTCCAGCGATGCCAGTAGCGACGCTTCGCCGTGTTTATAGGCAAAGATATTGCACCGCTGTCCGAAGTAGGAAACCACCGCCACCGCGGCGAGCAGGTACCATTCCGATGAAGTCGGTTGCTGCCAGAAATAAATACCGGGCAATATCATGACCAGTCCGACACCCAGCGCTCCATAGGTCATAATCGTATCCGTGCTGTCGCTACGCGACAGCAAGCGGAGTAGTATCATCACGGCCGCGGTACCCGCCGCACCCACCAGCGAGGCCAGACCGTATATAGAAAAATTGTCGGTGCCGGGTTGCAGCATGATCATTACGCCAACGAAACCGATCAGCACCGCACTCCAGCGGTACACGCCCACGGTTTCAGCGAGAAAAAACACCGCGAAAACTGTGACGAAAAAGCTTTTGGCGAAGAAGATTGCGGTAGCATCCGCCAATGGCATGTGAATGACTGCGGTAAATCCGAAAAGCATCGCCACCAGCGCACAAAGGACGCGAATCAATTGTAATTTAGGACGCGCAGTGCGCAGCGAACCAGGGAAGTTCCGCAGTATCGCCGGCGCTACCATGATGACCATGCCTATTTGACGCACCAGCAGTATCTGCGTGATATGCAAGCGCTGCCCCAGCAGCTTGATCAACAAGGCCATTATCGAAAATACAACCGAGGCCAGCATTAGGAATACGATACCTTTCAGGTTATCGGGCAGACGATAGAA
>JAZFSZ010000049.1:0-32762 GCA_036446455.1 Acidiferrobacterales bacterium | reverse complement strand
TCAACAGCAGCTTCGAGTTTTACCTTGGGCAGAAAATCAACAACATATTCCGCGCCACGATAAAGTTCTGTGTGCCCTTTCTGACGACCAAAACCTTTTACCTCAGTAACGGTGATACCTTGCACACCGACTTCAGCAAGTGCGTCGCGCACGTCATCCAGCTTGAAGGGCTTGATGATAGCTGTGACTATCTTCATGGAGTTTTCTCCTTCTGGTTAACAACAAAGGTGCCGGTTAAACCGGCACCTCTATCAGGTTTCAAATTACATGGCCTTGCCGATGCTGACGGCAAATACACTACCCGTTAAGCTGTGGTTAGCCGCGGTGAGGCCCAGATCCACGCCCCCGGCGGAGGTGCCAATCCCAACTGAGTAGTCACTATTGCTCGAGTTATCAACGCCTACATGCAAGTCGAGACTCATGCCTTTAGTTACTTCCATCGAATAACCAGCCTCTGCATAGTAGTAGCTGTTTTCGCCCAATGAAGCCATGAGAGAAACGGGGCCAAGATCACCACCGACGTTGATTTCAGCAGCACTTATGGGCAGTCCTAATTTGTCGACCAGTGGATACCAGTAGTAAATCGCACCGACGGATACCGGCCCAAGCTTATAGTTGGCGTACAGGTCAATCTCTGAACCAATGGCAAACGCAGAACCCCATATACCGTAAGATACGTCGCCGGACTCCCAGTCCAACCCGCCCTGGACAGCGGCAGTGTTGAGGGTCTGGCTAACGCCACGGAAGATGTAATCACTGACAAAGCTGATATTGGTTTTCGGGCCGTCGGCCATCGCGGGAGCGATCATACCGGCACCGGCGATAACGCCAGCAGCGAGAAGGGTTGCGGTTAGTTTTTTCATCTTTCTCTCCTAATGTGAGTAAATTGCTTTAATTTAGTAAACAAATTTCAGAGCGTCCCTGTTAATGGATTGCTCCGATGGAGGCTAATAAAGCAGTATGTGTGCCAAAAGATATAAAGATGTATAATCAGTATGTTACAACTATTTGACGTGATCCATATGGGATTTACGCACCAACTTGGCTCACAGTTAATCCGCCAATGCACCATAATAGCGCGCGCCATTCTGAGTACTTTCCGCCAATACGATTGCAGGTCGCGACGCGCTGTGACTGCGGTTAGACTTGTCGGTACGGAGGCACGATGACCAGCAAGAAACAGACAATCGATGGCCTGATGTCGGCCATCAGCGACATACTGCCCAAAAACCCCAGGCAAGAACTGGAAAAGAATCTGCGTGCAACTCTGTCATCGACACTGGATCATATGCAGCTGGTCACACGCGAAGAGTTTGACGTGCAACAGGCCGTGCTGGCACGAACCCGGGAGAAACTTGAACAGCTTGAGAAACTGGTTGCGGAGCTGGAGCAACAACTGGTAAAAAGCTGACTCACGGAAGATTCGTAAACCTGAATAATGGAAGGGAATCCATGTCAATCGCTGTCATTCACAGTCGTGCCCAGGTAGGCATCGACGCACCTCCGGTAACGGTAGAGGTCCACCTCGCCAACGGCCTGCCGAGTCTGTCCATCGTCGGCCTACCGGAAACCGCAGTCAAGGAAAGCAAGGACCGCGTCCGTAGCGCCATTCTCAACTCACGTTTCGAGTTCCCGGCACGGCGCATCACCATTAATCTGGCACCGGCTGACATGCCAAAGGATGGCGGCCGCTTCGACCAGCCCATCGCCATTGGTATTCTGGCTGCATCGGGTCAGATAAAAGCGGCCGCGATATCGCGATATGAATTTCTGGGCGAGCTGGCGCTAACCGGTGAGCTGCGGCCAATCGGGGGCGCCCTGATCGCGGCCCTGAGAATTCGCGCTGAAAATCGCGCGCTGATTATCTCTTCTGACAGCGCCAATGAAGCAATCCTGGCAAGTGATACCGAGGTGCTGGCGGCCAGACACCTGCTGGACGTGACGGCACATTTAATTGGCAAAATCCCGATCATTCCGACAGTGCGTACGGGTGATGCCGTTATCCCGGATTCTGATATTCCGGATCTGGCCGATGTAAAAGGCCAGTATCACGCGCGCCGCGCCCTGGAAATCGCCGCTGCCGGTGGCCACAGCCTGTTGATGATTGGCCCCCCGGGCGCGGGTAAGACCATGCTGGCGACGCGGCTGCCGGGGATCCTGCCACCAATGAATGATGTTGAGGCCGTGGAAACAGCAGCTATCCACTCTATCAGCAGCAAGGGCTTTTCCATTCAGGACTGGAAGCGACGCCCGTTCCGCTCGCCGCATCACACTGCCAGTGGGGTGGCGCTGGTGGGTGGCGGCAGTTTTCCCCGGCCCGGTGAAATTTCACTGGCGCACAACGGTGTGTTGTTTCTTGATGAGTTGCCCGAATTCGACCGGCGCGTCCTTGAAGTGCTGCGAGAACCGCTGGAATCCGGCTGCATCACAGTTTCGCGCGCGGCACGACAATCCGATTTTCCTGCCCGCTTTCAACTGGTGGCGGCGATGAATTCCTGCCCATGCGGATACGCCGGTGAAACCAGCGGCCGCTGCCGCTGTACCGCCGAGCAGATTATAAAATATCGCAACCGTGTCTCCGGTCCATTGCTTGACCGTATCGACATGCATATCGAGGTGCCGACACTGACAAAAGAACAAATAATGAAAGCGGATGGAAAAGCGGAATCTTCTCAAACCATCAGGGAACGGGTGCTGGTCGCGCGCTTAATCCAGTCCCGTCGTGGTCATGTCAATGCAGCGATGGAAAACCGGCAAATCGACAGGCATTGTACGGTGTCAGGCGAGGACACCCGGTTGCTGGAGCTTGCAATCATCAAACTGGGTTTAAGTGCGCGCGCCTATCACCGTATATTAAAGGTGGCACGGACCATCGCCGATCTGGGGAAAAGCGACAACATACAAACTGCACATATCACCGAAGCGATTCAGTATCGATGCCTTGATCGAGCGCCCCTGGTTTAAGCCAGCCAATAAAAAACGGCTCCCAAAGGAGCCGTTTGGATAATGCCTGTTTATTCGCTTACTTGGACTTGGAAATCATATAGTCCACAGCCGCCTTGATTACGGCATCACTAAAGTCGGCGCGACCGCCTTTGGGAGGCATAGCACCTTTGCCCTTGAGGGCGATGAGATACATAGCGGTTTTGCCCTTGGCGATACGCGGTGCCCAGGCAGCCTTGTCGCCCAGTATCGGTGCACCCGCCGCGCCAGTGGAGTGACATGCCATACAGGCAGTATTGTAGGTACTCATACCGCCAGCAGCCTGTGCAGTTGGCACAATGGCGTTGGCCATAGCAGACATGGCCTTGGCGACAACCAGCTTGCCAACCGGCTGAATGCGGGCGACAACCGCACTGTTGTCAGTGCTGGAAATAGTTACAGGTTTGGCGCCAACGATTTTGGCTATAATAAAAACAACGATGGCGAGGGCGGCCAATGCGCCAATCATCAAGGAAAAATTCTTGACGAAATCACTATCACTCATATTACTACTCATGTTTTATTCACCTAAATTCAATTTAACTAAAAGTTGGTTTTCCACTCACAAGAAGCGGACCGGAAAATTGAGCCGGCGTAGTATATCCTACATTTACGATCAATCAATATATAGCTCGATGCGGCTGAACTGACGCTGAATATGCCAGGAAAATACTATAGATAGACGCTTTTTAGGTAGAAAGGTATGCTTCGCTCTCTCGTGGGTTCGACGGAATTGATAACGATTCTCATTTGTCACACATTTGGAAAGATATTGCGCCCGTAGCTCAGCTGGATAGAGCACTGTCCTCCGACGGCAGGGGTCAGAGGTTCGAATCCTCTCGGGCGCGCCATCTTCGCTGCCACTCCCTCAGGATTTCCGGCCCCTCGCAACTTCATCTCGGGGGCTCGGCTCACACAGAGCAATGCTCCGCGCAAAGCGCTCGCCTCACCCTCTTGGGCACGACCAGAACCAGCTAGCGAGTCGCCCGGACCCGACCATAATGAAACCTGAACGGGTTCTATGGACAAGGAAGTACGTAACGCGGCCTGAGTAAAACGAAGAAGTGCCCGAGGGAACCCTGGGAGATTCTGCGGTAAATCTCGAGAGAGGCTCGTGGTTAACCTGTAAGGATTTCTGGTGCGCCGACTTTAACAAAGCCCTTTATTTGCTGGTTAAGTCATTACTACTTATACCGGGCAAACCAGCTTGCCGAGCTTTTCGGTGAGTTTCAGGTTCTCGCTGTAGTCGACCGGGCATTCAATTATTGAAACGCTGCCGTCGCTCAAAGCTTCCTTTAGTATTGGTAATAGTTGATCAGCACTCTTTACACAATATCCTTTGGCGCCAAACGATTCCGCGTATTTGACAAAATCGGGATTATTGAATTTGATATGTGACGTTCGCCCGAACTGAACGCGCTGCTTCCATTCAATAAGACCATAGGCGCTGTCTGTCCATATGAGTATAACAATGGCTGTGCCCAGCCGCATGGCCGTTTCAATTTCCTGTGAGTTCATCAGGAATCCAGCGTCGCCGGTAACGGCCACCGCCCTGCGATCCGGATGAGCGAGGGTGGCGGCGATGGCGCCGGGCACGGCAATACCCATACTGGCGAAGCCGTTAGAGATTATGCATGTGTTGGGGCGCTCGGCCTGAAACATGCGCGCAATCCACATTTTGTGGGCGCCGACATCCGAGATGACAATGTCCTCCGGTGCCAGGGCTTCTTGCAGATCGTGAATGATACGCTGCGGTTTCACCGGAAAGTCGTTCGCGTTCGCGCTCCATTGCAGTTCCTCCATAATGGCATCGCGCAAGTTGGAATACTCCCTGCCTGAATGGCGCCGTGCAGTGGCGGCGATCTGGTTCAATGCGGTACCAATATCGCCGACAACACCAGAGGCGAGCATGTAGTGACCGTCGACTTCGGCAGGGCGTGTGTCAATATGAATAATCTTGCGGTCCTTGCTTTTATGCCACAGGTAAGGATGGTACTCGACGATGTCATAACCCACGCAGATAATGACATCGGCACGGTCGAACCCGCATGACACATAGTCATTGGCCTGCAATCCCACGGTGCCCAAACTCAATTCATGGGAGCTGGGGATGGTGCCCTTTGCCATAAACGTCGTCGCCACCGGGATATTCAGCTTCTCGGCAAATTGCACCAGCTCATCGCTGCAGTTTGAACGAATTACACCATTGCCCGCCATCACAATGGGGAACTTTGCCCTGGAAATAATTTCGGCGGCCTGATCAATTTTCTCTGTCGACGGGTAAGGCACGGCGGCGGCCTGCACATGCAACGGACTTTCGTCGATGTCCATTTCGGCGATGTTTTCCGGAAAATCAATAAAACAAGCGCCTGGTTTTTCCACTTGTGCCAACTTGAAGGCCTTGCGCACAATCTCCGGAATATTTTCCGGTTCCAGAATCTGGGTGGAATATTTAGTGAGTGGACGAAACATATTCACCAGGTCAAGAACCTGGTGGGATTCCTTATGCAAGCGTGTCGTGGCGGCCTGACCGGCGATGGCGATAACAGGCGCGTGGTCCATGTTTGCATCGGCGACGCCGGTGACCAGATTGGTCGCGCCCGGCCCAAGGGTGGCGAGACAGACACCGGCCTTTCCGGTCAACCGACCATAAACGTCTGCCATAAAAGCGGCGCCTTGCTCATGGCGCGTGGTGATAAATTTGATCGAGGAGTCCAGCAGCGCGTCCATCACATCCAGATTTTCTTCACCGGGAATACCAAATATGTACTCCACACCTTCATTCTCAAGGCACTTGACAAAAAGCTCTGCTGCCTTCATTCCTTGATTCTCCTTGTTTTGATGTCGATTATAGGGTGATCCTGACTCGGGCTATTTGCATGCCGGCGCAGGCTCCGATCCCGGCTCCCTGGAAAAAGCTTTTTATCGTGTCTATTACCTTCGGTATAACTCAGCGACGCTCTTTGGCCGCCTTCTTAATCAGGAAATTCATCACCTCTATCATGCGTTCTTCACCCCCCGCCTTCCGCGGACCGGTACGGTACTTGCCATCGACAATGATTGTTGGCACACCATGAATTTCGTATTTCATGCCACTCTGAACGGCGCGTTTTAGTTTCAACCTGACACCAAATGAATTATAGGCCCGCAAGAATTCATCCCGCTTGATTCCATGTTTTGCTAAAAGATTGATCACGCTTTCAACCGAGTTCAGCCTTTGCTTGTCTTTGTGAATCGCATTGAAAATGGGTTTGCGCAATTTGCTTTCCTTGCCCAGGACTTCCAGCGAAAAATGGACACGCGCATGGAATTCCCATGACGGGTTGGCGATGCTGGGCGAATGAATAAACCTTACGTTGGATGGCCTGTTTTTTATCCAGTGATTGAGCACCGGCTCCAGCGCGTAGCAACCGGGGCAGCCATACCAGAAGAATTCGCGAACCTCGATTTTCTTGCCGGTCTCTACCGGCTGCGGAAAATTCAGTTCTTCGTAGTCTTTGCCAGCACGAAAATCGGCTGCAGCCGCTGTCGAGATTACAAATAAAAATAAAATTAAAAATGAAGGCAGTTTGCCTGTTCTTCTCATTCCGTTGGTCTCCCTGTTCTTCGATACTAATTGATCTGAAAACCGGCCAGCCGTGGTCATCGTAACTGGTTGGTATAATCGTGTTCGTATAATTAAGAGCCTGGTCGCGCAAAAGAGTTCAGAGCCATCTGTCACATCACTCCGGATCGAGCGTGTGCTGACAATCTTTCCACCAATAGGGCATGGATGTTACCAAAACCCCCATTGCTCATGATGACAATGTGGTCACCGGCTTTGCTGCCGGTCACCACATTTTCAACAATTTTGTCTACGTTATCCAAACAGTCGATATGCTTATGCGCTTGCAACACTTCGGCCGGATCCCACGGGAGCCCCGGTGGCTGATAGACAACAACCTTGTTTGCCCCGGCCAGAGCAGCTGACAAAGCGTGCTGATGGGCTCCCATGCGCATGGTATTGGAGCGCAGTTCCAGCACCGCGACAATATTGCCATCGCCTATGCGCGAACGCAGGGCAGCGAGGGTCGCCGCGATTTCGGTTGGGTGGTGTGCAAAATCGTCGTAAACCGTGATATCACCCTGCTGATAACAAACTTCCAGCCTGCGTTTCACGCTTCGGAACCCTGCCAGTGACTCAATCGCCTGTCGGGGTGCTACGCCGGCATGCCGGCTAGCGGCGATCGCCGCAAGGGCATTATGCATATTGTGTTCGCCAATCAGGCCCCACTCAACACTGCCAAGCGCTTCGCCATTAAAACTTACCGTGAATATGGAGTTGTCATTTCGTTGCGGCGAGGCCATCCAGCCCGATGCCTCAACAATTGACTCCAGCTCACTCCAGCAACCACGAGTAATTACCTCTTCAAGATTCCTGTCTGCCCTGTTGCTGATGATACGACCGTTGCCGGGCACGGTACGAATCAGATGATGAAACTGCGTTTTAATATCATCCAGCGAACTGAATATATCGGCATGATCAAACTCGAGATTGTTCAGAACCAGGGTGCGAGGGCGGTAGTGCACAAACTTTGAGCGTTTATCAAAAAATGCGGTGTCGTATTCGTCCGCCTCGACAACAAAGAAAGGTGCCTCTCCCAGTCGTGCAGACTGGTCAAAATTTATCGGCACACCACCAATAAGAAACCCCGGCTGCAGTCCTGCCGCTTCCAGTATCCAGGCGATCATGCTGCTGGTTGTGGTCTTGCCGTGGGTGCCAGCGACAGCAATGGTCCAGCGATCCTGCAATACGTTCTCCGCCAGCCACTGCGCGCCGGAGGTGTAACGTAAACCGCGATCAAGCACGGCCTCCACTTCCGGATTACCACGCGACAGCGCGTTACCGATAATTACCGTATCAATAACTTTATCTACATTAACGGCGTCATAGCCCTCACGTAGCATGATGTCGGCATCGGCCAGTTGCCTGCTCATGGGCGGATACACATTGGCATCGGAACCGGTAACGCTATGCCCCAGCGCGCGTGCGAGAAGCGCCAGTCCACCCATAAATGTACCGCAGATTCCGAGGATATGAATTTTCATTTCAACGCCGCCTATTCCACCTGTCGAAACGAAACGACCCGCCATTTGCCGTCCGGGTTTTGCTTAACGTACGCGCGAAATCGTACACGCTCATGACTTCCTCCCGCAGCCCGTTTTTCAGAGACACTGACCGTCACTTCGCGCTGCTTCGCCTTGGGCCGATGAATGTCTTCAATACCGAAAGACAGCTTTGTATTTTGAACACGCATGGCCCGTAGATAATCAATCGATGTCTGTTCCCGCAGGGCGATGTCTTTTCTCTTCAGCCGATATTCCGCTTCGGGCATGGCGACCAGGGCCCTGATATGGCTCAAAGCTTCAGTTGTCGGATTGTCAATGAGCACACTACAGGCCGTTAGCGTAACCATCGCCATTACAGCCAGGCTGGTCCAGAGCACGCCAATGGATGTCCTGATTACTTTATTTACTTTCACTTATCATTTCCCGACATGCCGGCACGAACCGCTCCCGCCCAATCTCAATACAGGTTATCATGATCTCAAAAGACACTGGAATCACCTTTTTGAAACAGCCTGTCCGGCATCTTCCCTTTGTCGCCATTGATCATCCATTGATCCTGCCGCGCTTTATGCGGGTTGTTTGATATGGATGTTTGCTTTGTCGACAGCGCGGCCAAACTGGATGCTTGTTGTGCACACCTGACACAACAGGCCTGGATCGCCATTGACACGGAGTTTATGCGCGAGAAAACCTACTACCCGCAACTATGTCTGGTACAAATTGCCAGCACAGAAAAGATTTACTGCATTGATATGCTCGCTATCAGCGACACGCAAATACTACAGGAAGTGCTGCAGCGCCGTGACATCATCAAGGTCTTTCACGCCGCCCGGCAAGATCTGGAGGTTTTGTATTTGCTCTGCGGTATGCCGCTGGCACCGGTATTTGACACCCAAATTGCAGCGGCGTTGCTGGGATATGATGATCAGCTAGGATATGCCGCTCTGGTCGAAGCAATCACCGGAATGGTATTACCAAAAGGATATCAACGCGCTGACTGGAGCCGCCGCCCGATTGACGATGACCAGCTCGACTACGCGGCCAACGATGTACGCTATTTGAGCGGTGTTTACCCCGTCCTGATTGAACAACTTGAAGGCCTTGAACGGCTCAATTGGGCACTGGAAGAGTGTACGAAGCTAACAGATACCTCCTTGTATACCGTGCACCCGGATCTGGCATACCTGCGGATCAAACAGGGCCGGGTGCTGACAGCAGCACAGCAACATGTTCTCAAGTCACTCGCAGGCTGGCGTGAACGGGTGGCGCAAAAAAAGAACCGGCCGCGCAACTGGATTGCTCGCGACAGCCTGTTGATTTATCTGGCACAAAGCCAGCCCAGGAACCGGAACCAGTTACAGCAAGCGCAGGGGCTTTCCGATGCCATGCGCGAAAGAGAAGGCGAAGCCATCCTTGACGCAATTGCTACTGCCCTGTCCAGCAGTGACACGCCACTTTATGGTGCGACGGGGCCCTTGACACCGACACAGACCAAATTGCGCGATCAGCTGATGACAAAGCTCAAGCTAAAGGCAGACGCACTTGGCATCCGTCCTACCGTACTGGCAGCGCGGCGCGAAGTCGATGCCATCGCGCGCGGGGGCAATACCAGCAGCTTGCTCAGCGGCTGGCGACGTCAGGTCATTGGGGAGGAGTTGCTGTTGCTACGTGATGAGGTCGGGTAAGTCAGCTTTGAGAACGGGCGTCAGCTGGTTTGATCGAAGTCGACCGCGACGGCACCAGTACATACAGGGAGCCCGACTGGCGCATGCGCCCAGCATTTTCTTCGGCGCGCAAACCGTTACCCCAATACAGATCCGCGCGCACCGTGCCATTTATCGCACCACCGGTGTCCTGCGCAAATACCAGCCGCCGGTAAGGAATCTCCTCTCCGTTTCCGGGCAAGGTGGTATCCAGCCATACCGGCAGACCAAGGCGAACAACCCTGCGGTCCACAGCGATGCTGCGCTCGGGCGTCAGGGGAACGCCCAGCGTTCCAACCGGACCAATATTTTCTTTGTCCCGTATCGTAAAGAACACATAGCTCGGATTGCTGTTCAATAATTTAACCGCATCGTCCGGGTTATTGCGCAGCCACTCGCGTATGGTTTGCATGCTGATATCTTCTTCCTTGATGTCGCCGTTCTCGATCAATCGGCGACCAATAGCATAATAAGGATGGCCGTTCTGATCACTGTAGCCTACGGCAATTTCGCTACCGTCCTGAAAATAGATTCGCCCCGAACCCTGTATGTGCAGGAAAAACAGACCGATCGGGTCCGCTACCCAGGCAATCTCGTTTCCTTTTAACGGATTGTTGCCGTTGTCTATTTCTTCGCGACTGAAATAGGGCACCACACGTCGATCTCCTTTCAGTCGACCGCGCACGCGCCTGCCCTTGAGATCTTCGTAGAGGCTGCCGAGATCGATCACCAGCAGGTCGGCCGGACGACGATACACCGCATAACGAAAAACATCGGTGCGCTTACGGCTACCTTTCAACAGGGGTTCGTAATACCCGGTGATCAGTCCTTCGCTGTTACCGCCTTTCGCGATCAAAGGCCGTGCCACAAAGCGGGTTTCAAAAAACGCACGCGCGGTTTCATTGTCCGGCGCTTCCATGAGCCTGACCTCAAGGCACAACTCGCGCCAGATCGGACCACGCTTTCCCAGACGCCGACAGCTTTGTATCAGCGCTGGCCAGGCCTCGGCATGTTTGTCCTCGGCCCAACCCTTGATATCGTGCCACGCAACAGCTTTGCCCAGCCCACCGGCATAGCGACCAGGCCCGACCGAACAGGCCGATAGCAACGCCACCATCGCCACTGCGGCAATAGCGGGCAACACTCGCGTCACTCTCGAGCCTGAAGGAAAATAACTGGCGGCGTTACGGGTCATCGCTGATAAGACATCGGGGAAACCACAGTTGTATAAATGAAATTGTAGCTTATCCGTGCGCAGTGGGATTGCATCAGTCCTGCAGTTCGCTTTTTTCCACCAGCGCCGGATCTTCACCATCATAAGGTTCTGTGTATCGGCAGTCTTTCTGCGGACAGGCCTTTTCGGTGCCGCGCCGTTTGGTGGTTTTGATTGTCAGCATTGAATGGCCGCAGTCCGGACAAGCCTCATTTAACGGGTAATTCCACACCGCATATTTGCAGTCCGGGTATCGTTCGCAGGAATAAAATACCTTGCCGTAACGTGATTTGCGTTTGAGCATCTGCCCCTTGTGGCATTCGGGACAGTTGATGCCGGTTTCTTCCGGCGGCTCCAGTGGCTCCATGTGACGACAATCGGGGTAGGAGCTGCAGCCGATAAACTTACCATACCGACCGCGTTTGATCACCAGATCCGACCCACACTTGGGGCAGCTACGTCCTTCGACGACTTCGGGCTCGTTGGTGCTGCCCGGCGCTTCGTCCACATTGCGCGTGTAATCACACTCTGGATAACCGGTGCAGCCAATGAAATAACCGTTGCGACCCAACCGCTTGGCGACTTGCTTGTCACATTTGGGGCACTTTTCGTCCAGCATCTCCACGCCGGGGCGTTCGACGTCGGCCTTACTGTCTACCTGCGCCTTGAAGGCCAACCAGAATTCTTTCAGCAGTGGCCGCCACTGGCGCTCTCCGCGAGATACGGCATCGAGATCGTCTTCCAGGCGCGCGGTAAAATCGTAATCGACATATTGCGTAAAGTGTTGCGATAGAAACTTGTTCACCACGCGGCCGACGTCGGTGGGAATAAAACGCCGTTTTTCCAGCAAAGCGTATTCACGATTAAGCAGGGTTGAGATAATACTGGCATAAGTCGATGGCCGACCGATGCCATGCGCCTCAAGGGTCTTCACCAGGCTCGCTTCCGTAAAGCGTGGCGGTGGCTCGGTAAAGTGTTGCTCGCGGCGTATCTCGATCAAATCGATAAGCTGGTCAACCTCCATTGGCGGCAACAGTTTTTCCTTATCGTCGTCGCTGCCGCGCTCATCGCTGCCTTCCTGATACACCGCCATAAAACCCGGCTTGACGACGGTAGAGCCATTGGCACGAAACACATTGCCGGGGCTCGCTTCCAGATCCACGGCCACGGTGTTCAGCGTTGCGTGCACCATTTGGCAAGCGACGGTGCGTTTCCAGATCAGGCTATACAGCTTTAACTGGTCAGCGCTGAGAAGTTCCTTGATCTCCTCCGGCACCCGCGTTACCGACGTCGGGCGTACGGCCTCGTGGGCCTCCTGCGCATTCTTGGATTTGGATTTATAGGTCTGCGGCTCGTCCGGGATATTTTCTTTACCGTAACGCTCGCCGATGAAGTGACGCATCTCCTCGATGGCTTCATTGGCGAGGTTGACCGAGTCAGTTCTCATATAAGTTATAAGACCGACGTTCTCACCATCGATTTCCACGCCCTCATAAAGTTGTTGTGCCGTGCGCATGGTGCGCTGTGCACCGAAACCCAGTTTGCGTGATGCCTCTTGTTGCAGGGTTGAGGTGGTAAACGGCGGTGACGGATTGCGGCGACGCTGCTTCTTGTCTACCTTGATGACGCGCAGCTTACCCTTAGCCGCTTCGGTGAGCGCTTTACCCACTTCAGCTGCGCGTTTGATATTATCGATAGAGAACTGTTCCTGTTTTTCGTTCTCGAAAAACGTCAGCCTGCCAAGGAATTTTTTATTGCCAGCGGTGAGATCAGATTCAATGGTCCAGTACTCGCGCGGGTCGAACGCCTCAATTTCCTGTTCACGTTCAACAATCAATCGCAAAGCCGGGCTCTGTACACGTCCGGCCGACAGGCCGCGGCGAATCTTTTTCCATAACAAGGGCGAAAGATTGAAACCGACAAGATAGTCCAGTGCACGTCGCGCCTGTTGCGCATTAATCAGGTTAATGGAAAGTTCGCGCGGTTTCTCGATTGCTTCCTGAATCGCGCGCTTGGTAATTTCATGGAACTCGACACGCAGCACCGGTTTGCCATCCAGCACCCCGCGCTCACGCAGGATTTCCTCAAGGTGCCAGGAAATGGCCTCACCTTCGCGGTCCGGGTCAGTGGCGAGATATAAGGAGTCGGCTTTCCTCATTGCCTTCACAATTGCTTCGACGTGTTTTTTATTTTTTTCGATGAGCTCGTACTTCATGTCGAAGTCGTTCTCGGTATCGACCGCACCCTGCTTGGGGATCAGGTCGCGCACATGTCCATAGGACGCCAGCGCCGTGAACTCCTTGCCCAGATACCTGGACATGGTTTTAGCCTTGGCCGGCGATTCAACAACGATAAGATTCTTTGCCATGTGCTTATTAATTACTGTCCCGGTTTGTTAATCGTCAGAGCTGGATTATTGGCCCACAACGCTGAGCCGCGAATAACTACCTGGACGGCATTTCAACGACTTGGGGCATGCCTTGTCAAGTCTTGAGGATTTTACGACCGGAAAATAAGGGGGCGGGAAGTGCTTGGCAACAAAAAAACGCCACGGTCTCAGTTTAAATGCCCTTCCATTTCGTCGAAGACAATGTCTTCCAGCAGGGCGTGCGCGTACTCCTGACCGGGCTGGTTGAACAGTACCATCAGGATAACCCACTTGAGCTGCTCCAGGCTGATGGTATCAACATCAAGTGCCATCACGCGATCAATAACCAGTTCACGCGAGATACCATCCAGCACGCCGCTTTGCTCCATAAAAATCATTAAACCGCGGGAACGGGGATCAAGACGCACCATCTCCGGCACGGTGTAAATACGAAATGATTGCGCGGTTGGCGCCTCCGGGAGTTCGGAATCGTTATTACAGAGATTGGTTAAATCTTCCAGCCACGAAAAAGCTTTATTGACTTCGCCGCTGGGAAAGCCAGCTTCAGTCAATTCGAACACCAGAGACTCTTGATCGGGGGTAAATTCGGAACCCTCTTCCATGTAGTTCTCAAAGAGGTACATCAGAACGTCAAACATGCTTTCTTTCATCTTTTACCTTTACGTATTGATGCGCTGAACCTTGCCGCCGGCACAAACCTGAATATGCCCGGCAAGCTCCATCTCCAACAGCATGGAGGAAATGGCTTCTGCCGTCAAACCACTACGTTCGACCAGCGTATTTACATCAATCGGGTCAAATCCCAGGTATTCAAGCAATTCAAAATCCGCGGTATTGTCGTGTCGGCCAGCGGCCGGCTTGTCACTGAGCTGACGCAGTGTTGCGACCAAAGGACCCAGTTCTTCCATGATATCAGTGGCGGTCTCTACCAGCTTTGCCCCCTGACGTATTAACTGGTGACAACCCTTGGCCTGGGGAGAATGAATGGACCCGGGAATGGCAAACACTTCGCGGCCCTGCTCACTGGCCAGTCGAGCTGTGATTAGCGAGCCGCTGCGAAGCGCGGCCTCAATGACAATCGTCCCCAGACTCAGGCCAGCGATAATGCGATTACGCTGCGGGAAGTTTTCTCGCAGCGGCGGCGTCGCCAGGGGAAATTCGGACACCAGCGCACCCTGCTCCACGATGCGGTGTGCCAGCGCGTGATTGCGTGCCGGATAGATGCGATCAACGCCGGTACCCGCGACAGCGACCGTGCTACCCCCTCCTTCAAGGGCACCGGTGTGAGCCGCCGTATCGATACCCAATGCCATGCCACTCGTCACCAGCAAGCCGGTCGGCGCCAGCGCGCTCGCGAATGCCCTGGCGTTGTCCATCCCGCCCGGGGTGGGATTGCGGCTACCGACCATGGCTAGTTGCGGCAACGACAAAACAGCGGGGTCACCTCTTATATATAGTAAGGCTGGCGGGTCCGGGATTTCCCGCAACAAGGCTGGATAGTCATCGTCTGTTATCACTAGCAGATGGCTGCCTTCTTCTGCTAACCACTCAGTATCCAACGCGAGGCGCTCAGCATCGACTGCGTCCGTAATGGCGCACAGCACCGCTTCATTGCTGCCCAACACTTTTGACAATTGTGCGTGCGACGCACCAACGATATTTTCCGGGGAGTCGAATGATTCCAGCAGTGTGATCAGTGTCCTGCTGCCAATGCCGGGGGCACGGCTCAAGCGCAGCCAACACTCCAGTGCAGGGGTGAGCTCCATTCCGTTAACCTCTTGTCCGCAGCATCCAGGCGCGGCTTACAATCTATTTAAGTGCCTTAAGCTAAGGCGTAACAACGATGTCGTTAATGCGTATCGAACGCGTTGCCGACATTACCAAGGCATAGCTGATGCGGTCAAAGGTACGAAAGATCATGATCAGGCCCGATTCCTCGTCAGGCAGTTGGTATTTTCGGCGTGTCACCGGATCACGGCGCTTGCCCACGTGGCGCATCACTCGCAGGACATGACCTACATCGACCCCGTCCTTGCGACCAAGGCTGATAGCGATAATCGTCTTCGGGCCGATTTCAGCCACGGCATTGTCAGCCGCTAGAATCCAGCCCCTGACCTTTTTCTTCGGTGCGCGTGGTGAATAATAGGGCAGCGCGTGTACCCGCGGCGATACCAGCAAGCGGTCCCGCGGCAGTATCTCCTGGCGCGCAGCAATCACCACCATTTTGGCCGGATCGCCCGGCTCCAGCAAACGCGCATCACCCAGATCGATGGCCTCGTAGGCCAGAATCTCGCCGGTTTCAGGGTCGCGCAGGGCCTCGCCGGCGCGGAAAATCTTGTAATCCTGTTCACGTAAATTGATACCGCGCGCGTAGAATTCGCTGCGGGGTCCTAAAATAAGGCGATCATCCATGCCGATGGCGACATAACCCGCTTCCTCCAGTTCGCGCTTACCCACCACCAGCGGTTTGGCGAGAAAGGGGGCGATTTCAGCCGGGGGAATAGTGGGAATTGCGCTTTCCAGTGACAGCACCCTGACCTTCGGCGACAGGCGCGTGGTGCGCGAGTCAATGCGTCGGGTTTCGTAGCGCGGCGTCTTTTCCAGCGTATCTTCGACGGTGACTGGTGCCAACTGCTCGCCGCGTTGCACGCTCAGCATCGGTCTGCCTTCGGCATCGTAGCTCAAAAGAATGACGTCGCCGGGATAAATCAGGTGTGGATTGGCGATCTGCTCATTGATATTCCAGATCTTTGGCCAATGCCAGGGGCTTTTAAGAAAACGGTCGGAGATGTCCCACAGGGTATCGCCCTTGACAACCACATAGCGATCCGGATGGTCGGAGCGCAGCTTGACGACATCGGCACGTGCGCTGCCCAGGATAAGTGTGGCAAATGTCACTAAAAGTACGAAAAAGAGGTTAAAATTGCGCTGCGTCATTAGAGTGATCCCGATACGCCTAGATTCCAGTGTAGCCAAGAAATGGTGTCAGTTCCAAGGCTCCCAACGCTCTCTAGGAAGGGAAAATTATCTTGTTATTCAGTGTCATTTGACCGGATAATAAACCACTTTAGTAAGAATAGAAACTAACTGTATTTCAGCCCATGGCCCTTCGAGACATCCTGCAATATCCCGACACAAGGCTGCGCACCGTGGCCAAACCGGTAGAGTCTTTTGGGGACGATATTTGGCAGTTGGTGACCGATATGACCGATACCATCTACGACGCCCCCGGAATTGGTCTCGCTGCCACCCAGATCGATGTCCATCTGCGCGTCATCGTGATTGACATCACGCCCGACCAAAGCGACCTGCACGTCTTTATTAATCCTCAACTTATTGATTTACAAGGTAAAACTGTTACGGAAGAGGGTTGTCTGTCGGTCCCGGGCGTTTTTGAAGACGTCCATCGCGCCGAACGGGTGCGGGTCAAGGCCTTGGATGTTGACGGCAAACCGTATGAGCTCGATGTCGACGGGCTGCTCGCCGTTTGCATTCAGCACGAAATTGATCATCTCGATGGCAAGGTATTCGTGGATTACCTGTCGCCGCTAAAACAACAACGCATCGGCAAAAAAATGCGGAAGCGCCAGCGCCTGGCACTCTAGGGCGGCGGATAATGCGGGTTATTTTTGCTGGTACACCCGATTTCGCGGTGCCGACCCTGCAGGCGCTCATCGCCGATGGGCAGACCGTAGTCGCGGTCTATAGCCAGCCCGATCGCCCCGCCGGTCGCGGTCGCAAACTGAAAACCAGCCCGGTCAAGCAATGTGCCCTGTCACATGGCCTGCCGATATTTCAGCCGAGCACACTCAACAACGAGGCCGATGCCATCGGTCAACTGCAGGCCGACGCCATAGTGGTGGTGGCTTATGGCCTGATTCTGCCGGCAGCTATACTGGCGCGGCCACGCCTTGGCTGCTTCAATGTGCA
Organism: Acidiferrobacterales bacterium; assembly: GCA_036446455.1. GTDB lineage: Bacteria > Pseudomonadota > Gammaproteobacteria > Acidiferrobacterales > JAJDNE01 > JAZFSZ01. The sequence goes on along the minus strand of JAZFSZ010000049.1, from coordinate 15,436 downwards.
TGCCTCGCTGCTACCGCGATGGCGCGGCGCGGCGCCGATTCAGCGCGCCATCGTCGCCGGTGATCGCCAGACCGGTATCACCATTATGCAGATGGATATCGGTCTCGATACCGGTGACATGTTGTCTCAGGTGGCCATAGATATTCTGGACAGCGACACCGGCGGCAGCTTGCATGACCGTCTAGCTATCCTCGGCGCACAGACATTGGTCAACACCCTGGCACAACTGGAAACGGGCGACTGTGCGGCAACGCCACAAGATGAGAGTGCCGCTGTTTACGCCCGCAAACTGACAAAAAATGAGGGTGTGCTGAATTGGCAGCAGGATGCGATCATGCTGGCGCGACGGGTTCGCGCCTTTGATCCCTGGCCGGGTTGCCACTGCCAGTGGCACGGAGAGACGCTGCGTATTTTACGGGCCCACGCCGAAGCGATGAACCCGGCCAACGCCGCGCCCGGCACCGTTCTGGCGGCAAACGAAAACGGCATCGCGATCGCCACGGCTAGTGGTCAGCTAGTGCTTACTCAAATTCAACTTGCGGGGGGCAAGTCTCTCTCTGCCCGGGACTTCCTTAACGGCCATGATGTCGTTGTTGGCGATCGCCTGGCCTAGCTCAACGCGACATTGTGAAATCACACAACGCCAATCCTCGCCTGTCGGCGGCTAAGGCATTGGTCCGCATAGTTGATAACGGTCAGACACTGGACAGCGCACTGGATGCAATTAACGCCTCGGCCAACAAGGCACTGCTTCAGGAGATGCTTTATGGGGTATTGCGCTGGTACCACCGGCTGGATGCCCTGGCCGGGAACCTGCTCAAACAGGGCCTCAAAAAAAGAGACCGTGACATCCATATGTTACTGCTTATCGGCCTCTATGAGCTGATTTATATGGACACCGAGGGCTACGCCACGGTTAATGAAACCGTATCGGCAACAAAAGGGCTGGGGAAACCCTGGGCCAAGGGACTGCTGAACGCCTGTCTGCGCCGTTCCCAACGTGAGTATGAAACGTTGCAACGGGGCCTCGACCAGAACGAGACCAGTCGCTACAGCCATCCGCAATGGTTTATCGCCCTGGTGCGTGAACAGTATCCGCAACACTGGCAGCCGATCCTGCAGGCCAATAACAAACGGCCACCTATGCATTTGCGTGTCAATACCAGCGTTACCGATCGCGATGGCTACCTGGTGCAGCTGGCAGAAAACGGCCTCGCTGCCCATGCGCTGGAAGCTTCGACAGTTGGCGTGTCGCTCGATAAACCCGCCGGCGTTAGCCGTCTTCCCGGATTCGATCGCGGTTGGGTGTCGGTGCAGGATGGCGCCGCACAGCTGGCTGCCAGCTTACTCGATATCCAGACCGGCCATCGCGTACTTGATGCCTGCGCGGCGCCGGGCGGCAAGGCAGCTCATGTTATTGAGGGTCATCCTGACCTGGGAGCGTTGTTGTTGGTGGAAAAATCGGCCCGTCGCGGCAAGCGCATCAAGGAAAATTTTGACCGCCTGGGTATCAACGCAAACATCAAGATCGCGGATGCAGCCCGACCCGATACCTGGTGGGACGGAAAGCCTTTTCAACGTATCCTGCTGGACGCGCCCTGCTCGGCCACGGGCGTAATTCGTCGTCATCCCGATATCAAGCTACACCGGGACCTGCGGCAAATTACGCAAGCGGCCAGTTTGCAAGCACAGTTACTCGAGGCGTTATGGTCCTTGCTGGATTCAGGCGGTAAGCTTTTGTATGTCACCTGCTCGATCCTGGCGGCGGAAAACCAGGAGCTGGTGGCGGACTTTCTAAAAAAGTGCGCCGATGCCCGGGAAGTGGAGCTGGATCTGGTATGGGCGCAGCGACGTTTTCCCGGTTACCAGATATTGCCGGGAACAAAGGGGATGGATGGTTTTTATTATGCCTGTCTGCAAAAAACATAGGGTACTCGTGCATCTGTTGACGTGGGCAACGATCCTGATATCCACGATTACATCGGCTGAATTTCGCGTCAGCGAGCTGCAGTCGGAAATAAAACACGGTATTTTAACAATCTCTGGTGCGATGGATTTGACGCTGTCGGCAAAAGTGGAAGAGGCGGTTGCAAAGGGAATACCGCTGGACGTGGAGTTCGAGTTCCGGCTGAAGCGGCAACGCAAACTGTTGTGGGCGGAACAACTAAAACTGTGGACGCTAACGCGGCAGATTCGTTACCACGCTCTTTCGCGTCAATACTTCGTAAACGATCCGGCGACGAGCGGCAAAAAGCTTGAGAACTTTACGTCATTGCAACAAGCACTACGGCACATGGGCACTCTGAACGAGCTCACCTTTGATGGTATATCGGGGTTACAAGAGCATGGGGACTATGTGCTCGAAGCCCGCGTCAGCCTCGACATCGAATCCCTGCCGGCACCGTTACGACCGGTGGCTTACACCTCACTCGACTGGCATCTCAATAGCGGCTGGACCACATGGACCGTAAAACACTAATAAGACAGGTCAAACGCGTTCCCCCAATCGCCTTGCTGTCGGGTTTGCTGCTGGTGGCGCTGGTGATGATGACAGCGGCGACGCAAAACTCCGAACGCTTCGGTAATTGGTACTCCTTGTTGCTGGTAGTCAACCTGGTGGGCATTGTATTGCTGCTGACGCTGATCGGTATGAACGTCTATCGACTGATTGCGCAGTACCGCAACCACGTTCCCGGGTCACGACTGACACTGAGACTATTGTTCATGACCATGTCGCTGGCAGTGATTCCAGTCGTCATTGTGTTTTTCTTTTCGTTGCAGGCAATCCATCGCGGCATTGATTCCTGGTTCGACGTCAAAGTGGAAAAGGCGCTGGATGACGCCTTGTTGCTGGGACGCGCCTCGCTTGATGCTATCAAGCATGACCTGTTGGCAAAATCTCGCGACATGGCGGCGGAATTGTCCGGCACCTCAAATCGCCTTGTCGTGCCGACACTCAACATGTTACGCGAACAATACAAGCTCGGTGAGCTATCACTGTTCAATCAGGAAGGCCGGGTCATCGCCTCCAGCATAGAAGCGGGCCCCGGTAGTGGCATCTTGTTACCGGATGCCCCCAGCGAGGCCATTCGTTCACAAATTCGGCGCGGGCTGACCTATGCCAATCTTGATCCGGTGGGCGGGGGTGAACTGCAACTGCGTGTTGTGGTCCCGGTCTATCCGCCGGGTGTGGCAGCACCGCAGCAAATACTGCAGGTATTGCAACCCCTGCCGACCCGTTATGCCAACCTCGGTAAGAGCGTGCAATCAGCCTTTGCCGAGTATGAAAAGCTGGTGTACTTGCGCGGCCCGTTAAAATTCGGTTTTACCCTGACACTATCGCTGGTGGCGCTGATGACGATTCTTGTTTCTCTGTGGGCATCAATTTTTTCAGCACGCCGGTTGGTCGCGCCCATCCGCGATCTAGCCGAAGGCACCAAAGCTGTCGCTGAAGGCAACTACCGCAAGCGACTACCAATTCCAGGCGATGATGAAATGGGTGTACTGGTGAAATCCTTTAACGAAATGACCGAACGCATTCAACGCGCGCAGAGGGAAATCAAGCGCAGTCAGCGCGAGGCTGAAATTCAGCGTACCTATCTGGAAACGGTATTGGCCCATCTGTCTTCCGGTGTGCTCTCATTCGACGCGCGCGGCAACCTGAAAACGTTCAATGCGGTTGCCAGTGAGATGCTGGGGATAGAGCTGCAAAGCGGGGTGGGCAAAACCCTTGGCTGGATTAGCAGCGAGACCGCCCGGCTGGACACCTTTGTTGATGCTGTCACTGCTTGTGTGGAGGACGGTACGCCGGAATGGCAAGCGGAAGTGGTACTGCAGGAAGGCGCCACGAGAAAAATACTTATTATACGCGGCACGCGGCTACCGGGCCTGCGTGGTCGTTATGGCGGTTATGTGCTGGTGTTTGATGACGTGACGGCAATGATTCAGGCACAACACGATGCCGCTTGGACCGAAGTAGCGCGGCGCCTGGCGCACGAAATCAAAAATCCGCTAACACCAATCCAACTGTCTGCCGAACGCATACGTTACAAGTGTATGGACGCGCTGCCAGAGGAGCAAAAAGCCACGCTGGATCGATCGACGCGGACCATCGTCGAACAGGTGGAATCACTCAAGTCTATGGTCAACGCCTTTTCCAATTATGCCCGCCCGGCGAAGTTGCAGGCGACACCCGTGAACATTAATGATCTGGTTCGTGATGTCGCCGACATGTATCGTAGTAAAACTGCCGGCGCGCTTATTGTCTCGCTGGAGCTGGATGAAGGCCTGCCAGACATTCGCGCTGACGCCGGGCGTCTGCGTCAGGTGTTACACAATCTGTTATTGAATGCCAAGGATGCGCTGGCTGACACAGACAGCCCCATTGTCATTGTCACTACACGCTTGACGGGTAAAAGCGAAAATCCGTTTATGGAATTATTGGTAGAAGACAATGGACCGGGCATTCCCGATAGCGTCATGGAGCGCCTGTTTGAGCCTTATGTCACCGGCAAGGACAAAGGGACAGGCCTGGGTCTGGCGATTGTGAAAAAAATTATCGAGGAGCATTCGGGTAGCCTGAGCGCGGTCAACACAAAAGCGGGTGCTCGTTTTGAAATACGATTGCCGATAATACCTCTGTCCACAGCAACGAATGACGGTCAGGAGAAACGCGCTTGAGTGGTGAACTCATTCTCGTTGTCGATGACGAGCCGGATATCCGTCGCCTGGTCAAGGAGATTCTTGAGGATGAAGGCTATCAGGTCAACACGGCAGAAGATGCCCAATCGGCCAGGGTAGCGGTGCAAAGCGAACGACCGCAGCTGGTCTTGCTTGATATCTGGATGCCGGGCATCGATGGCATCAGCCTGCTCAAGGAATGGTCCATCAGCGGCCGACCGGAGGTGCCGGTGGTGATGATGTCGGGCCACGGTAATGTGGAAACCGCGGTCGAGGCGACGCGGCTCGGCGCCTACGATTTTATCGAAAAACCCGTTTCCCTGGCCAAGTTACTGGTCACCGTGTCGCGGGCGCTGCAGGCCGAAGCGCTGCGCCTTGAAAACCTGCGGCTGCGAAGCGGCATACAAACAACTTCCGATCTTGTTGGCCGCGGTCGCATGATGCAGGATCTTCGGGACACCATCACGCGTATTGCTGCGACAGACGCCTGGGTCATGATTACCGGTGAACCCGGTAGCGGCAAGGCCGTAGTGGCGCGCTACCTGCACCGTCGCAGCCGCCGGTGCAACCGGCCGTTTGTTGAAGTCAGCCTCGGCGCGATACCGTCGGAGAATATCCCGTTACAGCTTTTCGGCAGCGAAGCGGGCGAGGACATTGTGCCCGGTAGCTTTGAACAGGCCGGCGGTGGCACCTTGTTGCTGGACGAGGTGGGCGATCTCGATCTGGCAACACAGGCCCAGTTGTTGAACGCACTGGAGGAAGGCCGGTTCCTGCGCCTAGGCGGAAAACAAGCCATTACCATGGATGTGCGCATACTGGCGGCCACCAATCAGGACCTGGTGGCCGCGGTGGCAGATGGGCGCTTTCGTGAAGATTTATATTACCGCCTCAACGTGGTACCCGTGAACGTACCGCCACTTCGCGAACACAGCGAAGATATCGGCGAGCTGGTGGAATTTTATCTCGACTGGTTTGCAAACAACGATCACCTCGCCAGACGCAACGTTAGTGACGACGCGATCGCCACTCTGTCGCGTTATCACTGGCCGGGCAATGTCCGTGAACTGAAAAATCTGGTGCAACGACTGCTGATCCTGAAAAACGATCCGCAGATAAGCACCGCCGAGATTGAGCAGTCTCTGGGTTATCTACCAGGCAACATCACCATCGAATTGCCGCAGTCCCTGTTTGATCGTGAGCTGCGCGAGGCCAGAGACAGCTTTGAACGGCTTTACCTGCAGCACAACCTTGAACAAACCCGGGGCAACGTCAGTGCGCTGGCTAAAATTGCCGGTATGGAACGAACACATTTGTACCGTAAAATGAAAACGTTGGGAGTAAACCCGAAACATGGCAAGGTAAAATAGCGCTTCAAAGGCTGCAGCAATAAGACTACCCTAATACACCATGAAAATAATAATACTTGGCGCCGGTCAAGTTGGCACTTCGGTTGCGGAAAACCTTGTCAATGAAGCCAATGACATCACTGTAATTGATACTGATGGGGAATGTCTGCAAGAACTGCAAAACCGCCTCGATCTGCAAACTATTAAAGGCAACGGAGCGCATCCAGATACCCTGTTACGCGCGGGTGCTGAAGATGCGGATCTTATTCTTGCCGTCACCAACAGCGATGAGGTCAATATGGCCGCCTGCCAGATCGCCTATACACTGTTTCATACGCCGACCAAAATCGCACGCATTCGTGCAGCAGAATACCTGGCACATCCCGAAATCTTTACCCAGGACGCGATTCCGATTGACGTCATCATTAGTCCGGAACAAATTGTGACTGATTATATTCAGCGACTGATTGAATACCCAACGGCGTTACAGGTACTGGATTTTGCCGGCGGCCTGGTACAACTGGTAGCGGTAAAGGCTGTCGAGGGTGGGCCGCTGGTGGGCCATGAAATACGCGAGCTACGTAATCATCTGCCCGGCATTGATAGCCGGGTAGCGGCGATCTATCGCCAGGATCGGCCGATTCCACCAGAAGGCAGCACCGTCATCGAATCGGGTGACGAGGTCTTTTTTATCGCCGCCAAACAACACTTGCGCTCGGTGCTGAGCGAGCTGCGCAACCTCGAAAAGCCGGTGCGCCGCGTTATGCTGGCCGGTGGCGGCAACATCGGCCGGCGACTGGCGGCCAGCCTCGAAACCAAGGGGTACCTGGTCAAGCTGATTGATCACAATCCGGTCCGTGCGCGCGAGGTGGCGGAACACCTGCAAAAAACCATTGTGTTGCTGGGTGATGCCGCCGATGAAGAGTTGCTGGTTCAGGAAGGTATTGATGACACAGACGTGTTTTGTGCCCTGACCAATGATGATGAGGCCAATATTCTGTCGGCCATGCTGGCCAAGCGTCTCGGTGCTGCCAAGGTTATGTCGCTGATCAATCGCGGTTCTTACGTCGATCTGGTACAGAACGCCGGCAATATCGACATCGCCATTTCACCGCAACAGGCTACCATCGGCTCACTCCTGGCCCATGTTCGGCGTGGTGACGTGGTGGCAGTGCATTCGTTGCGGCGCGGTGCCGCGGAGGCCATAGAGGCCGTTGCCCATGGTGATGAAAATACGTCGCGCGTCGTCGGCCGGGCGATCGAAGACATCAAGTTGCCGCGTGGTGTCACCATGGGTGCCATTGTCAGAGGCGACGAAGTGTTGATGGCACACCACGATACGGTTATTGAAGCTGATGATCACATCATCCTGTTCCTGGTCGACAAGCGTCACATCCCGGAAGTGGAAAAACTGTTCCAGGTGTCCTTCGGATTCATGTAGTCATGCAGTACCTGGTTATCCAAAGGGTAATGGGTATGTTGCTGATGATCTTCAGCACCACCTTGCTGCCACCACTCGCAGTGTCCTTCATTTATCGAGACGGTGCCGAGCTGGCCTTTGCGATTCCACTGTTAATAACACTGGCAACGGGGTTGTTGTTGTGGCTGCCCGTTCACAATCGGCGTAACGACATACGGATACGGGAAGGCTTTGTTATTGTCACCCTGTTCTGGCTGTTGCTGGCCTTGAGTGGGTCGCTGCCGCTATATCTTGCCGACCAGCCGTCGCTAAGCTTTACCGATGCCTTTTTTGAATCCATCTCTGGGCTCACCACTACCGGTGCGACTGTGCTCAGTGGCATTGATGAATTGCCGGAATCGATTCGCTATTACCGCCAGCAACTGCAGTGGCTCGGTGGTATGGGTATCATCGTATTGGCCGTCGCAGTTATGCCCATGCTCGGCATCGGCGGCATGCAATTGTATCGCGCTGAAACACCAGGTCCACTGAAAGACAGCAAACTGATGCCGCGTATCTCGGAGACCGCCAAAGCCCTTTGGTATATTTACCTTGGCCTAACGGTCGCCTGCGCCATTGCCTACTGGCTTGCGGGCATGGATGCTTTTGATGCCATTGGGCACAGTTTCTCCACCATCGCCATTGGCGGTTTCTCCACCCACGATCAAAACATGGGCTACTTTAACAACCCGGCCATTAGCGCCGTCGCCATCGTGTTTATGTTGCTGGCGGGTATAAATTTTGCGCTGCACTTTGTTGCCTGGCGTAATCGCAGCCTGCGACCCATATTCGGCGATGCCGAAGTTCGAGCCTATTTCAAGGTAATCATGGCGGTGGTAGTGACTACAGTAATCACCCTGTTTGCCACTGGTTCCTTCTCGACTCTGAAAGACACCCTGCATCACGGCGTCTTCCAGGCCGTGAGTATCGCTACCACCACCGGCTTCACTACCACCGGTTATACCCACTGGCCGCTGTACCTGCCAGTGCTGTTACTTATGGCCGCGTTTATCGGCGGTTGCGCTGGCTCCACAGCGGGAGGCATGAAAGTGATACGCGCCTTGCTGCTTTATAAACAGGGCATTCGCGAAATCTTTCGCCTGATCCACCCAGCGGCGATCTATCCTGTCAAAATCGGCGGCAAGCCAACCGATGACACAGTGCTCAATGCTGTTTGGGGTTTCTTTTCACTTTATGTGGTGAGCTATGCTGCGCTGTCACTGGTGATGATGGGCACCGGTATTGACCTTGTCACTGCCTTCTCCGCGGTAGCTGCCACCATGACCAATCTCGGTCCGGGGATGGGTAATGTCGCCAATAACTACGCCGGTCTGAGCGCTACTGCAAAATGGGTTCTATGTTTTGCAATGCTGTTGGGCAGGCTGGAATTGTTTACGTTACTGGTGCTTTTCACACGCACATTCTGGCGCAACTAATAAGAGGTTGTAAAAGAACCTCCTTGTCTATTTACAATACCAGTCCGGAGTAATCAATTACACCGGATTCTTCATTATGCGATAAATGCGTGTTTGTGTGTGCCACTAACAAACTCCTGAAAAACACTGTTTTTCAGGAGTTTGTTAGTCATTAACGCCATAGACTAATTTTGTGATCGCTGCCACCGACCGCGATGACATCACCCCTGGGTGATATGGCGAAACTGGAAATGGCGTTGTGCGGTACTCTGAGCGTCTTGATCAATTCGCCCTTGTTCACGTCCCAAATCTGTATGCTGGGATCTTCACCGGTGGCCAACAACCACTTGCTGTCGGAACTGAACTGCAATTTTTTTAAAGAGCCGACAACGTTGCTGATGTTTTTGTCCTTTATCTCAATTCCGGTATCCCAAAGCTTTAGAAACTGGTCAGGCCCGCTGCTGGCCAGCCAGTGTCCATCTGGCGAGTACGACAGCGCCAGCACTTCCTCGCCTTCCGCCTTGCCAAAGAAGCTGGTTATTTCGCCACCGTTTGCTGCCAGATAAATTTTTATTTCACCGTGGCTGTTGGACAGGGCTAGCAACTGACCGTTTTGTGAAAAATCGATGGCGTTGATGCCCCACTTCATCCCGCTCTTTTTATAAACCAGCTTCCATGTTTTCGTGTTCCAGACATAAAGCGTTTTGTTGTCTGTCACCGTTGCCAGCAGCTTGCCTTTCGGTGAATAACTGATATGTCGAATATTACCGTCGTGCTGCACCAGTCGTGCGATTTGTGCTTTGCGGTCAACATCATGTATAAAGGCCGTATTACCAACAGACCAGGCAAGTAGTTGTCCGTCGGTAGACCCATCGATTGCACCGATGATCTGTTTGGCGGCACCAAGCTTATGCAATGGCAAGCCGGTTATTGTGTCCCACAACCTGAGTTCGCCCTCACCGCTCAATGAGGCCAGTGCGTCGCCGCCTTTTAAAAATGCCAGCGCCACCACTTCATCCCGGTGCCCGTTCAGAATCTTTTTAATGGATTTGTTAATATCAAATGGTAACGCCTTCGGTTCCACAATAGGCGCTTCATCGGTAGTGGTTACTGCCGCGGTCGGGTCGATTGCTTTTCTCTCCTGCGGCTTGATGCGTATACGCAGATTTTTGTACAGTGTGGTGTCCAGCTTGTCGATGGTTGTCGCCAAACGTAAACTGGCTTGCTTTTTAACGCCATCAATACGAACAAACACTTCTTCCTCGCTCAAGATGTCAAACTGCACCAGTAGCTTCAGCGCGAATATGGACAACGCTGGCACGAGAACGAAAATAAAGAAAAGCTTTTCAAAAAATCCTCGGGTCTTTTTCTTCCTCACCACCACCATGGGTGCACCAACGTCCGGCATCAGGTCCGGCCGAAAATTTCCTGACGGTTTCTTGGCCTTCTTGTCCCCGTCGTCGCTGATGCGCTGGCCCATCAGGACACGCTGCAACATTTCCGCAGTTTGCGGTCGATCTTTAGCCATGAGATTCATGGCAACATCAATACTTTCACGAATATGTGGGGAGAAAATCGGTCGATCGTATTCCTGCGTGGGGACAAACGGGTCGGGTTGCTTGCTTTGAACAGCCTGATAACGTTTAAGCGATTCCACCGGTGACCGGCCGGTTACACAGCGGTAAAGGGTTGCGCCCATGGAATAGACATCGGTCCAGGGGCCAGTGTCGCCAATGCCGGGATATTGTTCGATAGCAGAATAGGCGGGTGTCAATGCGATCTTTCCGCCGGACTCGGTTTCTCCTTTAGTTTGGCGTGATGAGCCGAAATCGATCAACATGGGCTGGCCATTGGAGCGCAAATAAATATTGTCCGGTTTGATATCCAGGTGCAGCACGCCGGCGTTGTGTACCGCTTGCAGGCCGTTCAATACCGGGATAAAAACGCGGAGCAGCATTTGTTCATTGAGGTAGCCGCCGCTACGTTTGAGATAAATGCCGAGGCTTTCTCCTTCTTCGTATTCCATTACCATGTAGGCGGTGCCGTTGGCTTCGACAAAGCGCAATACGCGAACAATGTGATTGTGCTTGAATTTGGCCAGCGCCCTCGCTTCTTTCAAGAACTCCTGCAAACCCCACCGAAAATCTTCCGTGCCGCTGGTAAGGGGGCGAAGGGTGTATTCGTCACCACGTTCTGCCACCGAGCGCGGAAAGAATTCCTTGATAGCGACCATCGAGCTTAACTGGGTATCGCGGGCGAGATAAGTGATACCGAAGCCACCATGCCCCAACACCTTCTCGATGAGATATTCACCAAGCTTGTAGCCTTTTGGTAAAGCGTAACTGGATTTTGTGTCTGGCACTGAAGCCGGCATACTTGTCTACGCGGTAAACCCAGCGCCCTCTTATTTTTTCTGTTGTTCCAGTAGTTAATATATAAGGTATGCGCGCAGTTTCAACGTGAGACAGGTCTTTTTGCAAATAGTATTAAGCATAGAAATCGGGTTCGCCGGGCGGTCGAGTCTTGAAACGCTTGTGCACCCAGAAATATTGCTCGGGCATTTCACGTACTGCGTTCTCAATCTCCCCATTCATGCGGCGGGCGTCGGCCACGGGATCGTCGCTGGGAAAATGCTCAAGGGCTGGTTTGAAGATCACCTCGTAGCCACGGCCCCACGATAGCTGCCGTGTGAAGCACGGGATCACCACCGCGTTGGTAATTTTTGCCAGCCGTCCCAGCATGGTGATCGTGCTCGTCTGCACACCAAAAAAAGGGATGAAAGCCGCATTTTTTACCCCCGCGTCCTGGTCCGGAATGTAGTGTAACAAGGCGCCCTTTTTTGCTTCCTTGATCGCCGCCGTGATGCCTTGCCGCATTTCCACCATGATGCCCTTGAAACGCTCGCAACCAAGCTTGCCGGCCCGATCGAACACCGGGTTTCGCAGGGTACGATATATATCGACCACCGGCGTATCGATCGACAGATACGTGCCGCCGATCTGGACCGATACGAAATGAGCCACGAGTAACACTACTCGCCGGTTCTGCGCCAGCGCCTGGTCGAGGTATTGGCGGTCTCGACTGCGGCACAGGCGTTTTAACCTGTTCGCGGAGGCAAACCACGCGACCGTGGTGCCCAACAGCGCCTGACCGGCTGCCCGGAAATGGCGGCGCACGAGACGTCGGCGTTCACGATCGTCCAGTTCAGGGAAACAGGCATCAATATTACGACTGGCTATATGGCGGCGAGAGGACAACAGGCGATAACTCAATTCGCCAATTGCCGTACCAATCAACGCCAGAACGGGCAGCGGTAACATCGCTGTCAGCCGCAAGGCCCACAAGGCGAGCCAGCTTGCCCAGTAGCGCGGGTGTAACAATCGATTTTGTAACAGGCTACTTCTTGCCATAAGGTGACGGCGCGCCATTGGGTCGGGTTTTGAAACGGCGATATGACCAAAGGTATTGCTCCGGGGTCTCACGCACGGCCTGTTCGATAATCTGGTTTACGCGGGCAGCATCCGCCACATCGTCACCACTGGGAAAATCTTCCAGCGCCGGTAGATATTCGATTTCGTAACCCATGCTCTTGGGCAGCATGCGCGTAAAGACCGGCACGACTACGGTGTTTTCCAGCTTGGCCAGTCTGGCAAAGGCCGTATAGGTCGCCGTGGGGACACCAAAAAAATCAGCGAACACGAAATTGTCTTCTGGCCGATCCGGGTCCTGATCCGGAAGATAGTATATGCCCTTGCCCTCCCGCATCGCTCGCAGGAGTGGCTTCAAATTATCGTAACGCTCGACCAAACCGCCGCCAAAACGCGACATGTAATATCGTAATGCGTGATGATAGAGAGGATTACGTGGTTTTCTGTAAAACCCGACAAAGTTTCCCAGTTCGAACGAGAGATACATTCCCCCCATTTCCAGCGGTAAAAAGTGCGGCGCGAGGAAAAGAATGCATTTCATGTCTGCCTGTGCCGCCCGCAAATGCTCCCTGCCTTTGATGCTTACCAGTCGCTGCATTCTCTTTTTTGACGCATGCCACGCGGCCCCGAGACCGAGAAAACTACGCCCCACATAATGATAATAGCGGCGGCGCAACGTTCTTCGTTCGGACGACGACAGCCGGGGGAAACACAGTGCAAGATTTGTTTTAATGGTGGGGGTGCGATGCACATGAAACGCCAGCTCACCTAACGCGGCACCGCCATACCAGACCACCCATTGGGGTAAAAATCCGAACAAACGGAAAACACTCAACACCATCCACGACAGCCAGTACCTTGGTTGTGAATAATCTCGAAAACGGGGTTTGCCTGTGGGGGTTTCGCTACTGGCTGTCATAGGGCGGGGGCGCACCATCGGGCCGTGTCTTGAAAAATTTGAAGGTCCACATATACTGCTCCGGCGCTTCCGCCACCATCCTCGCCAGCTCCGCGTTCATGCGTTCCGCATCGGCTACCGGATCATCGCCTGGAAAATTTTCCAGCGCCGGATGGATCACAATACGATAACCTTCTTTTGCAGATATTCGACTCACAGAAGTTGGCAGAACGGCAGCATGGGTCAGCTTTGCCAACTTACTAAGTGCAGTAATGGTAGCAGAACTGGTCGCCAGAAACGGGACAAACACCGACTTCTGCGAACCGAAGTCTTCATCGGGCAAGTAATAAAAACCATAACCCGCCTTGATCGCTTTTACGATCGGTCGCATGCCCTTATCCCGCAGATAGACTTTGCCGTGAAACCGCTGGCGGCCACGCGCCATCATGTGATCAACTACATCATTATGAATCGGTTTGATTAATCCCACTTGCGGGTAGTGATGCGAGATCGCCGGCCCGGCAATGTCGAGGGCGCTGAAATGCCCGGTAAGCAAAATAACATTGCGGCCACGGTCAAGCTCGGCGCTGTAATGATCAAGTCCTTCAATCTGAATGTACCGATCGAGGAATTTTTTACTTGCCCACCAGATAAGCCCCATATCGATCAGGCACTGGCCATAAATCCGAAAGTGCTGGCGCGATAATCGAGCACGCTCTGCCGCCGGCAGTTCTGGAAAACACAACCGCAGGTTCACATCGACAATGTTGCGACGCTTCTTGCTGGAGCGGCGATAGAGATCTCCCAGGCGTGCGCCGATAAACGCGCTAACGGCTCTGGGTAACAATACGCACAGCCCCACGACGACCAGCAACAACCAGGCTGACCAGTTGCGTGGCGACAGGAAGCTGAGCCTGAAGCGGGGGCAATAATCCTTGGTGAGGGCTGCTTTATTGATGGTGCTGCGGGTAGAGGGCATTGATACCTTGTAGAACAAGCCAAATCTGGCATTCATGAAATCAGGACATTATAACCGCCGCTGCGATCAGATAGGTGATTGCGCCATAACGGCTATAGACCAAGCTATAACCGCAGATAACTCCCACTCAAAGCGTGATTATCGCCATTTATGTGATCAATAATCCCACTAAAGATTATTTATCCTATGTATCATGTGGCGATCGACTAATTAACGTAAAGTGGGGAATAGAGTACCCATTTTGACCAGTTTTTGGCTTATGGTGGGCTGTGTTGTAAAAATAGCGGTCGCCGACAATATTCTGGAAATCTGTTCGCTTGCCGTGTATTGATCCAACATACCGGCAATTTACAGGGGCTTACACTTAAATCTTTATGAAACTAGGCGATTCAGCTGTTAAACTTGCCGTCTTTCTTTTGATAACCAAATTCGTTAAGGACGCTTCACATCCATGGCAGACAGCTACCTGTTTACCTCGGAATCAGTTTCAGAAGGCCACCCGGACAAGGTCGCCGACCAAATTTCCGACTCCATTCTCGACGCTATTTTCGAGCAGGACCGCAATGCGCGTGTTGCCTGCGAGACCATGGTCAATACCGGTATGGTGGTAATCTCCGGTGAAATCACCACCAACGCCTGGGTCGACATGACCGAAATTGTGCGCGGTACCATCAAACGCATCGGCTACGAGGCCTCCATGGGATTCGACTGGCAATCCTGCGCTGTGCTCACCGCACTCGACAAACAGTCGCAGGATATCGCCCAAGGCGTCAACGAAGGCGAAGGCATCGACCTTGACCAGGGCGCTGGCGATCAGGGCATGATGTTCGGATATGCCACCAACGAATCGCCGGAACTGATGCCCATGCCCATTGACCTGGCGCATCGCTTGGTCAAAAAACAGGCAGAGGTACGGAAGGCAGGAAAACTGACATGGCTGCGTCCGGATGCCAAAAGCCAGGTAACGATTAAGTATGTCGACGACAAGCCCGTCGGCATTGACGCCGTGGTGTTGTCGACGCAACACTCGCCCGATATCGAGCACAAGCATCTGCAAGAAGCGGTGATGGAAGAAATCATAAAGCCGGTGCTGCCAGCCGAATGGCTCGACAAAGACACCAAGTATTTTATTAACCCTACTGGTCGCTTTGTTGTCGGCGGACCGGTGGGTGACTGCGGTCTCACTGGCCGTAAAATTATTGTTGATACCTACGGTGGTATGGCTCGTCAC
>JAZFSZ010000048.1:0-16781 GCA_036446455.1 Acidiferrobacterales bacterium | reverse complement strand
AGCAACGCTATTCGCCGTCCCGGCAATCCAGACTTTCGTTAACGTTGCTCATAGGTTAAAACCATACGTATTCTTTCCGCAGTTTGGAAGAACAGGACCGCAAAAAATTAGAGGAGATTAATACCCCTGCAATCTGTCCATCAGGTTAGGCAACCAGAGAATCACTTTCGGGAAGACGACAAGCAGTAGCAACACCATAGCCTGAATAATAATAAACGGCACCACGCCTCGATAAATATGACTGATATTGATTTCCTTTGGCGCCGCCGCTTTTAGATAAAAAAGAGAAAATCCAAATGGTGGCGTCAAAAACGAGGTTTGCAGATTGACCGCAATCAATATAGTAAACCAAAGAAGATCAATGCCCATAGTGGCGGCGATGGGGGCCAGAATCGGTACGACAATGAAGCTGATCTCGAGAAAATCGAGGAAAAAGCCCAGCAGGAAAATCACCAGCATACTGGTGACGAGGAACCCCCATTGCCCACCTGGCAGCGAAGTCATAATGCTGTGCACCAGCGTATCGCCACCCAAACCGCGGAACACCAGACCGAAGGCGGTGGCGCCAACCAGGATCATAAACACCATGGAAGTCAGGCGTGTGGTATCGAGCGCGGCAGTAAACAGGTTTTCACGATTCAGACGTTTATGGATCGCAGCCAGTATCAAGGCACCAACAGCACCAAAGGCTGCCGATTCCGTCGGCGAGGCAATGCCAAAAAATATGGAACCGAGTACAGCCACCATCAGCATTAATGGCGGCACCAGGCTCTTGAGTACGCGACTGGCTAAATGCTGCGTAACATCTCCGCGCATCAGTGACGCATCCAGCATCGGGGCGACTTGCGGCCTCAGGGCCGAGTAGATGGCGATATAGATAATAAAAGCCGCGATCAGCAACAGCCCGGGGACAACAGCACCGGCAAACAGCCTGCCTACGGGGACACCGATAACATCACCCAGCAGAACTAATACTATACTGGGCGGAATCAGCTGACCCAGTGTGCCGGAAGCGGCAATCACGCCCGCGGATAACTCCGGTTTATATCCGTGCTTGAGCATCGCCGGTAACGCAATTACAGCCATGGTGACGACGGTGGCGCCGACCACGCCTGTCGTCGCGGCCAACAGGCCGCCGACCACGACAATGGACATGGTCAACCCACCGCGAATTCGACCGAACAGCAGTGCCATGGTTTCCAGCAAGTCTTCCGCGATGCCCGATTTTTGCAACACCACACCCATAAAAACAAACAAAGGCACGGCGAGGAGGGTAAAGTTTTTAACAATACCCCAGATACGCAGCGGCAACAGATCAAAGAAATCGAGACCAAGCGCGGGCAGGCCAAACAACATCGCCACCACGCCTAGCGTAAAGGCTACTGGAAAACCCAGCAACAACATCGCCACCAGCGCAGCGAACATGAGGAGCGCCAACGCTTCCACTAATGGAGTTCCGTTTCTTCGCCGCTGATGATGAGGAGTTGTTTAAAACTGTCAGCGAACCCTTGCAGTAACAACAGGAAAAACCCAGCCGGGATGACGAATTTAATCAGCCAGCGGTATGGCAAACCTCCGGGGTCGGGCGAGGTTTCGGCGTAACCAAAAGAATTGCTCACAAATGGAATCGAAGTCCATATTACCAGCAGGCAAACGGGGGCCAGAATAAACAGGTTGCCAAATAGATTGATTTTCGACTGTTGAATCTTCGACAGTTTCTGATAAACAATTTCGACGCGAACGTGGCCATCTTCGCGATAGGTATAAGCCCCGCCGAGCAGAAAGATCATTCCGAACAGATGCCACTCGAGTTCCTGCAACATCACTGAACCCATTTGAAACAGAAAGCGCATGCTGACATCGTAAACAACAACCGCGGTCATCAGCACCACAGTCCATGCCATGGCATGGCCGATACCGGTATTTACTCGATTAATGCCGTTGGCCCAGGGTTGCAGGCGCTGAAGCAGTGAACTCATTATTACCTTATGGGATTATACGCGGGTAACGCGATTACGGCCTGCACTTCTAGAATCATCGACACCCTTTTGTACGCGCGATAACAAGCTTTCCAGATCATCACCCTGTTTGTACTCTGTTACACCCACACTGGTAGTAATACTGGCAGAACCGCCGTCGACATCAAACGCATGTTCGGCAATTATGTGATGTACGCGGTTAACTATTTTATAGGCATCATTGATTCCGGTTTCCGGCATAACCAACAGAAACTCATCATCGGCGTAGCGCCCAATCTTGTCCGGCATGCGTAAGGCGTCAGTGGCCATGGCCGCCACACCGGCAAGAATATGATCACCCACCTCGTTCCCATATTTTTCGTTAATGCTATCGAGATGATCGAGATCGAGCTTGGCAACCGAAAGAGGATTGCCGTAACGCTCGCCCAGGGCCATGGCATCCATAATACCGATGGTAATACCGCGGCGGTTCGGCGTGCGTGTTAACGGATCGGTGACGGAAAAATCCGGCTTCGATATTGTGGCTGACTCTTTCGTTTTCTGTTTTGGTAGGACATCGTGGCCCGCTGATATCACAGCGCCGCGGACCATCAAGTGGCCGATCACCACGCTGATTGCTGTCAGGATTGCACCAAAGGCAACCACGGTAATGGTAAACGGCACGAGCGCCATGGCACCCATTACACTCAGTGAAAGCGCACTACCAACAAAGGAAATGACGGCAATGGACAGGGTTGTGTTTACTTTAGTCATTATTATTTCTCTCGAAACGCCGTTTGCAGACGACCAAGCCGGGGCGTGTGACCCGACCCGACTTTATTGATATTTAGCGTAATAATAGTCTAGAGCGCTGCCAATAACAGCTATGGGGTTATTCGATTAATAAACCACCCTTTTTAAGTGGTTTATGCATTCTTTAGCTTGGCATAGGCCACTACCAGCCACTTGCTACCGCTAAGGCTAAAATTGACCTGAACGCGTGCATGCTGCCCATGCCCCTCGTATTGCAGTACTACCCCATCGCCAAACTTGTCGTGAGTGACACGTTGGCCTAGCTGAAATCCCGATTCATTATTGCCGTTGTCGGTCGCTGATGACGTGCCCTGCCACGCCGATGTCGCGGCCGGGGCCGCAGAAGTCGGGCGTACCGGACTCAACAACTCCTCAGGCACTTCGCCAAGAAATCGTGATGGCGTCGCATAACGTTCGTTGCCATACAGGCGGCGCACTTCAGCATGAGTTATAACCAGTCGCTGCATAGCCCGCGTCATGCCGACATAACAAAGCCGGCGCTCCTCCTCCAGACGCCCCGGCTCCTCCAGCGATCGGTTGTGAGGGAACAGGCCCTCTTCCATACCAGTCAGGAATACCAGCGGAAACTCCAGACCTTTGGCCGAATGCAGGCTCATCAATTGTACGCAGTCTTCCCACTCCTCGGCCTGGCCCTCGCCCGCTTCCAGCGCGGCGTTTGCAAGAAACTGCGCCAGTGGTTCCATGTCCTGTTCTTCGCCTTCATCATCTTCTTCGAAGGCACGCGCCGCGGTCACCAGTTCTTCCAGGTTCTCGATGCGTGATTCGGCCTTCTCGCCCTTTTCCTTGCGATAGTGATCAAGCAGTCCACTGCCATGTAACATGTGCTCGACCTGCTCACCCAGTGCGAGGTCTTTGGTGTCCCGATCGAGCTCGATTACCAGCTCCATAAATCCCTGCAAGGCACTGGCAGCGCGGGCAGTAAGTGCTTCGCTCCCCAGTAATTCGATAACCGCCTGCCACAAGGTAATATTATTTTCGCGAGCATGAACACGAATAGTATCCAGCGTTTTGTTGCCCAGTCCCCGCGTAGGCACATTGGCAATGCGATCAAAAGAGGCGTCGTCATTTCGATTGGCTATTAAACGCAAATAGGCAAGCGCATCCTTGATTTCCTGACGTTCAAAAAATCGCAATCCACCATAAACACGATAGGGCATGTTTTCTCGCAATAGCATCTCTTCAAACACGCGCGACTGTGCGTTGGAACGATACAGCACGGCCACGTCTGCGCGCGGATTGCCTGCCTCAACCCAGGATTCTATCTGGCCAATGACAAAACGGGCTTCATCAACTTCATTGTATGCGGTATAGACCGAGATCAGTTCGCCTTCCTTGCCGTCGGTCCACAGATCCTTGCCCAAGCGCCCTTCATTGCAACTGATAACAGCATTGGCGGCCTTGAGAATGTTATTGGTGGATCGATAGTTTTGCTCCAGACGAACCACTTTGGCGCTGGAGTAGTCGCGATCAAATCGCAGGATGTGTTCTACCTTGGCACCGCGCCAACCGTAAATAGATTGATCATCGTCCCCAACTACAAACAGATTGCGGTGACCACTGGCCAGCAATTTCAACCAGCGATATTGAATGGTGTTGGTGTCCTGAAACTCGTCGACCAGGATATGTCGAAAACGGTTCTGGTAATGGGCGCAAAGGGTGTCGTTGTCGCGCAAAAGTTCATAGGCCCTTAACAACAGTTCTGCAAAATCAACCAGGCCCGAGCGTTGACACAACTCTTCATAGGCTTGGTATATCTGCAACAACTGTCGCTGTTGTGGGTCATTCTGTTGCCCGACATCCTTTGGCCGGCGAGCTTCCTCCTTGTGGCCGTTGATGAACCATTGCACACGGCGCGGCGGCCAGAAGGCTTCGTCCAGCTGCATGCCCTTAAGCACACGACGAATAACGCGATACTGGTCTTCGCTATCGAGGATCTGAAAGGTTTGCGGCAGACTGGCATCCTTCCAGTGTGTGCGCAGCAGGCGATGCGACAGGCCATGGAAGGTGCCAATCCACATTCCACCGACTGGCATGCCGAGCATGGACTCGATGCGGCCGCGCATTTCCTTTGCCGCCTTATTGGTAAATGTCACCGCCAGTATCGATTGCGGTGATATGTTTTCCACACCCACCAGCCAGGCAACGCGGTGGGTAAGTACGCGCGTCTTGCCACTGCCGGCACCCGCCAGTACCAGTACCGGACCCGGTGGTGCGGCAACGGCGTCACGCTGCGCCTCGTTCAAGCTGTCCAGTATTTCAGATACGTCCATAGGGCAATACCAGGCGGGATTGAACTTTAGTTGCCACAGGAAACCACAAAATAAAGAAGGACGACCAACACCACCATCAACCAGCCAATGGTATCAATATATTGGCGCAGGATCTTTTCCATTCTTTCGCCACCGACGCGAATCACGCCAGCGACCAGAAAAAAACGGGCACCGCGACCAATGGTCGAGGCCAGCACAAAGGGCAGGAATGCCATGGCGATGGCGCCCGAGGTGATAGTGAATATTTTATAAGGGATGGGTGTAAAGCCGGCGATTAAAATGGCCCAGAAGCCCCACTCTCGAAACCACTCCTGTACCCTGACAAACCCTTCGTCGCTCCACAGGTGCATTTCCCGCAGCACCGGTACTACAATTTCAAACGAGTACATGCCAATAAAATAGCCGGCTATACCGCCAAGCACCGAAGTCAGTGTTGTTAGGCCGGCATAGGCCCACGCCTTGTCGCGCCGGGTCAATACCATTGGCGCCAACATGACATCTGGTGGCACCGGAAAAAATGAAGATTCGGCGAAGCTCAGACCACCGAGATAAAACGGAGCATGGTGATGGGCGGCCCACTTGAGCGCCAGATCATAAAGCCTGGAAAAAACTTTCATACAAAAATAAACCCGGAATTATTTTTTGATGATGTCAACCGTCTGACGGGTCAACTCGACGTCGGGTTCCGGCAGTGTCATGCCGCCCGCAAGATGTACCGTTGATGTCGGAAAGGCAATTTCGGCCCCATTACGCGCAATGATGTCAGTTATCTTAAGCAATACGTCCTGCTTCACTTCGTGAAAGCGGGTCCAGTTCGTAGTTTTGGTAAAGGTATAGACAAAGAAATCCAGTGACGAAGGCGAGAAAGCATTGAAGTTGATAATCATAGTCTGGCTGCTGTCAATCTCATCGTGTGACTGCAACATGGCCTTGACGTCGTTGACGATGTCTCCCATCTTCTTCACGTCCTCATAGCGAATGCCAATAGTCTCGTAAATGCGTCGATGCGACATACGCGATGGATTTTCCACCGCAATACTGGCAAAAGTTGAGTTCGGCACATAGAGCGGACGTTTATCAAAGGTACGAATGATTGTCTGGCGCCACCCGATCTCCTCGACAACGCCTTCAATGTTGCGATCGGGAGAACGAATCCAGTCGCCGACGGCAAAGGGGCGATCGAGATATATAATCAGCCCGCCAAAAAAGTTGGCTAACAAATCCTTGGCGGCAAAACCCACTGCGATGCCGCCAATGCCTCCAAAGGCGAGTATACCGGAGATACTGAATCCCAGCGTTTGCATGGTAACCAGCGAGGCGGTGATAACCAGCGATACACGTAACAATTTGCCGACGGCATCCACCGTGGTGCGATCCACCGCCTGGTCGGCGATAACGCGTTTCTGGATGATGTTCTCTTCCGTATGCTTAATAAGCCGCAACAAAAACCAGACAATAGTGGCGATAACGCCCACATCGCGCATTGGCTCAAATGCCTCGAAAATGACGGCACCGCTTTCCTTACGAACAATTTCCCCGGCAAACGCGATACCCACTACCCAGATGAACACAGTAAGCGGCTTGCGCAAGGCGTTTACGATAGCGTCATCCCAGGTGTTGGACGTCGATTTGAGCTTATCGTACAAACGATGCAGCACTCGCTGCTGTATAAAGTTGATCACTACCACGCCGAATACAACGACGAAGACCTGCACAATCCAGAGGTTGGAGGGCAGTGTTTCCTTAAACCAGGTGAGAATGGGTTCCATTACTTCTGTGAGGCCTGTTGTAAATTTTGGGCGTTATTGTACACGTGACATCGGTTGTAACACATGGGTGCCGGTTTCAGGTTGCAGGGTAACGTGCTCAATACCAAAGCGCAGGCGCAACATCTGCCGCTCCTGCAGCAGCAACTGGTCCCAGCCAGCGAGGGTTTCAACCTCGAGATGGGCGGACAAGGCAATGGTGCCGGAGGACAGCGCCCAGATGTGGAGGTCATGGACGGAAGTGATGCCGGTGTCCACTTCCGACATGGCCTCGCCGACTTTGGCAAGATCAATATGTGCCGGTACGCCCTCCATGATGACATGCAAGGCCTCACGCAGCAGGCGCAAGCTCGCTACTACAATGAGGCCGCAAATGAAGAGAGATAAAATGGGATCAATGGGCGTCCAGCCGGTGAAGTAAATAACGACACCGGCCAAAAGCGCCGCCACCGAGCCGAGCAGATCACCCAGTACGTGCAGCATCGCGGCACGGATGTTGATCGTCTGCTCACCGCGGGAAAGTATGATGGCAACCACTATGTTAATCACCAGACCCATCAGGGCGACCGCGATGACAGCAAGACCGGCCACCGGTTGCGGGTCACGCAAACGCTCGACAGCCTCAATCACAATTCCCATCACGACAACCAGCATAAACAGACCATTAATAACAGCGGCCACGACATCGGCGCGTCCAAGACCATAGCTGTGTTTAGCGCTGGCAGGGCGCCGTGCAACCCACATGGCCAGCGCCGCAAAGCCAAGCGCGAAGGCATCGGATACCATGTGGCCGGCGTCGCCCAATAGAGCCAATGACCCTGACCACCAACCGGCTGCGGCTTCGACAAAGGCAAAAGACAATGTTAATACGAGCGCCGGCAACAAGACCCCGCTGCTGGCGGCACCGCTGGGATGAGTGTGTTGACGATGATCGTGCATGACAGTACGGATTCTGGCTAACACATGCGGCCGCGGCAAGCCTGCTGGCAAAAGAAATTGCAGCCAGGTTCTCTTTTCGCGCCAATATCTTTGATGACGGCTGAAGCCACTTAGACCTGGTAAATCCATCAACTCATGAGCCGGCTACCGTATCCGGTCCGGCTTTGGTTACAATTGCCTTCACCCCAGCAGCGCGAAGGAATCGTCGTGGATCCCGAACAGATCAAACAAGCAACAACGGCCGTTTTTAACAAAGTCGCCGAGGGTTACGACCACCCGTACTCACGATATTTTCCGTTTGCGGCAGACAAAATCCTGTTCCTGCTGAAACCCAGGCGCGGCGACAAGATTCTTGATATCGCCACCGGCACCGGTGTCGTCGCCACTACCCTGGCCAAGGCCATTGAACCGGGACGGGTACATGCCATCGATCTCTCGGAAGGCATGCTGGACCAACTCGAAAAATCCATGGAGAAGCAAGGCCTCACCAATATTGATGTACACGTCATGGATGCCGAGTCGCTGGAGTTTCGTAAAGAATATTTCGATACCGTTGTGTGTTCTTTTGGCTTGTTCTTTCTGGCCGACATGCTGGCGGCACTCAAGGAGTGGGTGCGTGTCATCAAGCCCGGTGGGTCAATAATGTTCACCAGTTTTGGTCCAAACGCCTTCCAGCCCATGACCCGTTTGATGCTTGATCGGCTGGAAGACTATGGCGTAGAGGTTCCCAAAGATCGGACCAAAATGGGTTGGTATAAACTGGCAACACCGGAGCAGGGAACGGCGTTAATGCAGCAAACCGGGCTCACCGACATTAACGTGGTGAGCAAGCAACTTGGCTTTCACTTGTCATCGGCGACCGAGTGGTGGGAAGCGGTATGGAACGCCGGTTTTCGCGGCCTGGTGGACCAGGTACCTGAAGACAAAATCGATCAGTTTCGCAAAGAACACCTTGATGAAGTTGATAAGCTCAAGGCTAAAGACGGTATCTGGCTCGACGCGGAGGTATTATTTTTCAAGGCCACCAAGCCGGCCTGACAAATCAGGGCCCTGCCAATGAGCTCTACTTCTTATTGCTTACCCGCCGCGATGGGTACAAAGGCGACCTCATCGCCTTCAGTGATAGGCACCTCTGCCTCCGCGAACTGGCGATTAACCGTGACCTTGACCGGGTTGGTTCTTATGGCGGTATCCCAATAAGTGCCGCGCTCCGCTAACCAGTCGATCAAGGCCTGTACCGTTGTCACGCTGGGAGGAATTTTTACCTCTTCCCGATCGCGATCGATTTGATCCACCAGCGTGCCGAAATAGAGAATATTAATGGTCCGCCATTGTGAGATATCCTTGTCATCAATTTCGTCCGGCGCCTTGTTGTCAGTTTCTCTTTTCTTTTCCGCATCCTTTTCCGGTGGCCAGTTCTTGTCCTTGAGATCGCCCAATTCATACAATGTTGACCACGAATACACCCCGGTTTCGTGACCGTCGCTAAATACCAGGCGCACCGCATAACTGCCTACGGGTTCGATCTGCTCAATATGGACATCTGCCACTGTCACAATTTCATCACCACGATCGCGCGCGATGCGTGCCTCAGCGGCAGGGGAAAACATACGCAAATAGCGACTTGGCAGCTCAAAGCTGCTGCCGTCATTAAATGTGATCTTCAGCGCGTTTGATTTTTTCTGCAGTGCGATCTCTGTTGGAGTCGGCCCGGATTTATCTGTTGTCATGTTAATGATCACTAATGGGGGTAAGTAAGCGTCTTGCTATTGCTGGCGCTTTTTTCAATGACGCCTGCTATTGTAAGCTAGTCGCAGGCAAGTAACACGGTGATAATGGTAGGGCCATGTGAGCAGAAAAATTCGATGCTTGCTCGGGGTATCGTTACTTGCTTTTGGCGCCTTATTGCTGGCGATGGCGCCGGAAACCAGCTCCGGCCTGATGCTAATTGGTATTGCCGTCGCTATCGAAATCACAGGCATCTATCTCGAGTACAAGAAATAGCAGCACTGGTGATGATGCTGTGTTTCACCGCCCCCCTTTGCGCACCTGGAAAACAACTTTTACTTTGCGGTAGTTGCTGAACTTCAGCGTAATCTTGACTTTGTCGCCTCCCCTTAGCTCACGCCTGGGTTTAATCAGCATCAGGTGAAGCCCGTTGGGCTCAAACTTGACAGTGCTGAAACGGGGAATTCTAACGGACTGCTGCCGGATCATACTGGCCATGTCGTCCTTTATGATGGTGTGGTGTATTTCTATTGACTCAAAATCGGCGCTTGAAGCACCTACCATGTTAAGTGCTTCGTTCTTTTCATTCTCCAACGTCATATAGCCTGCCAGTATTTTCATTCCGGGCGGTGCTTCGCGTATCCATGGCTTATCGACCTTGAAGCCACCGGCGAGCACCTGTGCCGCGAACAAAAGCAGAAATACCAGCAAGAGATGGTTTGCTAACTTCATAACAGGCGCCTACAGTTTTTGAATCAATTCAATTCGAGCTGCCATGGCAGACGCGTTGAGCGGCGGTGACATTATTCCAAAGTAACCCGCATCTTTGTTAATAATAAAAATTGCGGCGGTATGGTTAACAGCATAATTCTTTTTTCCGCCTTGGTTCAGCACTTCATAGAACACACCCAGCTGTTTGGTCAGCTTTGCCAGTTGCTCTTTGCTGCCCGTCACACCGATGAAATCTTTATTAAAGTAACTGACATATTTTTTTAGTGTTGCGAAATCATCGCGCCCGGGATCAACCGAGATAAAAACAAATTGTACGTCGACCAATAGCGCCGGTTTCTTCCCCAGGTGCTGATGTACCTGGTTAAGTATCGTCAGCGTAGTCGGGCAAATATCGGGACAATTTGTAAAACCAAAAAACAATAGCGACCACTTGCCGCGCAGCCGCGACGGATCAAATACCTTGCCGTCCTGATCCCGTAAACTGAACTCGCTCAATACCTTTGGTGTTGGCAAAATAGTAATGACAGAGTCTTGCGTCAACAGCTGCAACGGGTCATCACTTTTCATTACCAGGCCCAGGTACACGCCGGCACCCAACATCGCGGCAATAACAATTCCAATAATGAGCTTTTTCACGGTAGGAATTATACGTGGAAAACTGGAAATTATTTACTAAATACGATCTGGTTGACAAACATCCATCTAGAAACCCGCTTTCGAGCGCGGCTATTTTCTAGTGTATAAGTCTGTTGTGACCCAGGTTTTGAATGCTACCTTGGTTAAGTTAGCCAGATATGTCAATAAAGCTGTTTGGTTAACAGCGAAATAAATGCGCGATTTTAATGCAATTGCGGTTTCTCTTTATAGAACCGAAAAGGAGAAAATAATGAAAAATATGTTGAAAACTAATGGAATCCCAATGTGGGTAACAATCTTTGCGCTAATCGCTTTTGCAATGGGTTGCGCCACCGGCCTGATGGGTATCTTTAGTCAAGGCATGGAAGGCATTAATGAATCAATGAGCATTTCGTGGGGCGGTCGCAGCTTTGGCCTGGGCCTCGCGGCTGGCGTTGCCGTCTTCCTGAAAAACTCGAACGCTTATATCGTCGCTTTCGTTGGCAGTGTGAGCCGTGACATTGGCGACCTGATCGCACATATGGATAAAACAGAGCCCAGCATCGGCGTAATAATTGGCATCCTTGTGTTCCTGATTCCCGGCATTGTGGATATTGTGATAGCTAACAAAGCACGCAAGCTGTAAACAAAGTATATATTTTAAAAAACCCGCCAATTGGGGCGGGCTTTTTTTACATCTTCAGCCCACAAGCTGCAAACAGGTGGGATCGCCCATCTCACTAGTTCCAATTGAGCCTGACCCTTTTGCATTATGTAAATTTATTGGTTGGAGGAATAATTGCCTAAAATTAAATCACTCCGACCCTTTTAATTTCAAAATCTATTGTAACTGATGGCAGAAGGCCAACCTTGTTAACGGCTCAGCTGAGGAGTTCGCCGCATTACGGCGGCCCTCCGAATTAAAGGGCTCAGATTCAGCTTCGCTGAATCCGACCCCTGTTAGTTTCTGAATACTACAACTATTAATAGGGTCTTTAAATCCCCGTGGACGCAGCCGACATAGGCGACGAAAAATTCGGGAAGCGAGCCTCCTGTTGAACCCGAGCCAGAAATAGAGGGGTCAGAGCCGAGGCTACTGACCCCGTTTTTTCTGGCCGGTGAGTTAGGCTCGCTTTGGGGATTCTTCGAGTCTGTGGCGGGAAGCCCACAGGGCCAAGTCTCCGGGTGTCCTTAGTCGCTCTCGGCCATCCCTGGCCTACGCGACACTAGAACATCCTGTTCGTCGTCTTTTGGGTACTTTTCTCTTAGACAAGTAAGAGAAAAGTACCTGGGCTATCGGGACCAGCCCCGATTAGTTGTCGCGAAGCGACAGATAATCCCCCCTCATCCCACCCTTCTCCCGAAGGGAGAAGGGACTCTGAAGACAAAACATCGAGGACTGGATTCCCGCCTTCGCGGGAATGACAGGATGGCTGGATTCAGGCCACCGCCAGAATGACGGCCAAGAGAGAAAAGAAAAACTACTCCACAGTAACTGACTTCGCCAAATTCCGCGGCTTATCCACATCCATGCCCCGAATAACCGCGACATGATAAGCCAGCAACTGCAACGGTACGATGTAAACAATAGGCGATACCGCCTGTTCGGCAGGCGCAACATTAATAACAGTTACGCCATCTTCCGACCGAACTTCGGAAGCCGGATCGGCAAAAACATACAAGGCACCGCCGCGAGCACGCACTTCCTGCAAGTTGGATTTCAGCTTACCCAGTAGATGATCGTTTGGCGCCACGGCCACAATCGGCATTTCGGCGTCAACTAGCGCCAGCGGGCCGTGTTTCAATTCGCCAGCCGGGTAACCTTCGGCATGGATATAGGAAATTTCTTTCAGCTTTAGCGCCCCTTCCAGCGCTACCGGGTAATGCGCACCCCTGCCCAGGAACAGGGCGTTCTGTTTATCAGCGAATTGTTTCGCTAGCTCGGCAATTTCTGCGCTCAGCGCCAGCATTTCGTCTATTTGTATCGGCAGGTGGCGCAACTGTTTAACAATCTTCTCTTCAGTTTCGGCAGCCAAATGACGCCGACGGCCCAGCAACACGATCAATAGCAATAACGCTACCAGCTGGGTCGTGAATGCCTTGGTCGATGCGACACCAATCTCCGGACCTGCACGCGTCATTAACACCAGACCGGATTCGCGCACCACCGAGCTTTCAGGCACATTGCAAATCGCTAGCGTATGGATAAAACCGAGTTTCTTTGCCTCGCGTAAGGCAGCCAGGGTATCCGCTGTTTCACCCGACTGGGAGATGGTGACAAACAATGTGTCAGGCGCTACCACGTGGCGACGATAACGAAACTCGCTGGCCACCTCAACGCTGCAGGCTACACCGGCAAGCGACTCAAACCCGTACTGTGCAATCAGGCCGGCATGATAACTGGTACCACAGGCGACAATTTGTACCGCTTTTACCTGATCAAATATCTTCCCGGCC
Organism: Acidiferrobacterales bacterium; assembly: GCA_036446455.1. Lineage (GTDB taxonomy): Bacteria > Pseudomonadota > Gammaproteobacteria > Acidiferrobacterales > JAJDNE01 > JAZFSZ01. Next base: position 3,482 of record JAZFSZ010000048.1, on the reverse strand, counting down.
TCGGGGCCGAAGGCTTCTTCGAGCACCCTTGTATCGCTAATGCGACCTTCAATGGTTTCAACAATGGCAGCCGGCTGCTCGAAAATCTCTTTGAGCATAAAATGTTCATACTCACCCTTGTCGGTCGCATCCAGGGTTAAACTGCTTTCGTGAACCGGTCGGGCAACTTCATTGCCATCGGCATCAAAAATGGTGACGCCACTCACGGTGATATCGGCGATGTCACCATCCTGGAGATAAATAAACCGTCGCGTCACTGGCAATAAAGCGGCGGCATCAGAGGCAATGAAATTGGCCTTGTCACCAAGGCCAATTACCAGTGGACTGCCAAAACGCGCTGCGATGATCCGGGTGGGATCCTTGTTACTAATCACCCCCAGTGCATAGGAGCCTCGGATGTCCGACAGTGTGCGTTGCACCGCCTCAAGCAAATCAAATCCCTGATCTACATGGTAGTTATATACCTGGTGCACCACCACTTCGGTATCGGTGTCCGAGGTAAATTCGAAACCTTTTGCAAGCTGTTGCGCACGCAAGTCTTCGTGATTTTCAATAATACCGTTATGGACCAAGGCGACAATGTTGCGGCACACATGGGGGTGGGCATTGGATTCGTTGGGCACACCGTGCGTGGCCCAGCGCGTATGGCCGACACCAATGCAACCATGCATCTTGCCGTTAATGGCACTGGCCAGTTTCTCTACTTTGCCCGCACGCCGGATCCGGTTCACACAACCGTCGTCATCAACAACGACAACGCCCGCGGAATCATAGCCGCGATACTCCATCCGTCTTAAGCCGTCGACCAATTGTGGTACCACGTCGCGCTGCGAGATGCCACCGACTATGCCGCACATGGATATACCTTATAAATAATTTCCATTACTTCTTCTTAACCGGCCGTTTCCAGCCCTTGACCGAACGTTGCTGTGAGCGGGTCAATGTCAATTCGTCGGCGGGCGCATCTTTACGCAATATCGTTCCTGCGCCCAGTGTGGCGCCTTTGCCAATGCTAACGGGTGCTACCATGACGCTGTTGGCGCCAACCGACGCATTGTTTTCTATTGTCGTGCGGTTTTTGTTGGCGCCGTCATAGTTAGCAGTAATAACCCCGGCGCCGATATTCACGTCGCTGCCGACATCGCTATCGCCAACATAGGTCAGGTGATTGATCTTGCTACTTTCACCGACGTTACTGTTTTTGATTTCGACAAAATTGCCGATGTGCACATTGTTGGCAATGGATGCGCCGGGGCGCAGCCTTGCAAATGGCCCGATTCTGCAACCGGCGCCAATCGAGCTGTCTTCAATCACGCAATTTGCCAGCACTTCTGTGCCGTCGCCGATTTTTACATTGCACAAAATAGTATTGGGACCGATGCGAACGCCGTTGCCCAACTCAACCTCGCCCTCAATAATGACATTGATATCTATTGTCACATCGCGGCCGGTGGAAAGGTTGCCGCGCAAGTCAAAACGCGCCGGATCACGCAAGGTAACACCGGCCTCCATCAGGGCTTCGGCCTTTTGTCGCTGATATTTTCGTTCCATGTGGGCGAGCTCAATTTTGCTATTGACGCCTTCGATTTCAATTACTGTATCAGGATTTTGTGTGACCACCGAATGGCCGTCGCCAACGGCTATTTCCACAATATCGGTAAGATAATACTCGCCCTGGGCATTGTCATTGGACACGCGCCGGAGCCATTGGCGCAATAGCCCCGCCGGAGCCGCCAAAAAACCGGTATTGATTTCTTTAATGGCGAGCTCGTTCTCGCTGGCGTCCTTTCCCTCAACAATTTTTTGCAGGTTTCTGTCAACATCACGGACGATACGCCCATAGACGCCGGCGTCCTTCAGCTCCACGGTGAGCAGGACCAACGCACCTTTATTGGCTGCGGTGACCATAGACTGCAGTGTCTGTTGTCGTATCAGCGGCACATCGCCATATAAAACCAGGACGGTAGCGTCATCATCGACTGCTGGCATGGCTTGCATGACCGCATGGCCGGTTCCATGCTGTGCTTTCTGTAATACCCAGACTATCGATGTGTCATTAATAAGCTCCTGCACCCGTTCACCGCCGTGGCCATACACCACATGTACCCGGGCAGCCGATAGGCTGTGTGCGGTATCCAGCACATGGGCAAGAATCGGCTTGCCGCCAATCGTATGCAGCGCCTTGGGCAGATCGGAGCGCATGCGCGTGCCCTTGCCAGCGGCAAGTATAATGACTTCGAGTGGGAGTTTTAGGTCAGCCATGGTGGGCTAGGATGCCCGAATACAACCCATTGATGCAAATAGAAGCCAGGTTTACTGCAGCGGATGACTCTGATCGGTCGATACGGGTTTTCCGGTACGGGCTTCATCGCTCGAGGCATCGCGAATATCGGTGATCTTTACCTTGAAAATAACAGTCTTGCCCGCCATGGGATGGTTGGCGTCTACCGTCAGCTGATTTTTGTTGATTTCGCTGACAATGAATTTCATCGACTCGCCGTTGGCGTTTTGTGCCTCCAGTTCCGCGCCCACGAAACGCAATTCTTCCGGTACGTTTTCAAGGTCATCGGTGAAAGTCAGGTCGGGGTTATGCGCCCCGAAACCTTCTTCCGGGCTCAGGGTAACGCTGATCTGGTCGCCAATGGTTTTGCCGGTGAGCGCGGTTTCCAGCTTCTCGAACAAATCGCTTTTGCCGCCGTGGACATAGTGGATAGGTAAATCGCTTTGCTCGAGAATCTCGCCTTTGTCACCAACGATGGAATAGGTTAGAGAAACGACCTTGTTGGCTTCAATCCGTAGTGCTGACATATTTACCTCTTAACCGATAACCTGGTTTTTTATCTCGGTAGCGCTGGCGTTTACTAAGTGCGCTTTTTACGAATTTTATTAATGGCGCGCAGCTGCGCAATGGCCTGAACCAGCTCGGCCTGGGCGCGCGCATAATCCACATCCGATTTCTTGTGCTGCATGGCGCTTTCAGCGCGTTTCTTGGCCTCCAGTGCCTGCGCTTCGTCCAGATCCTTGGCACGAATGGCGGTATCTGCGAGCACCGTTACGACATTGGGCTGCACTTCCAGCACACCGCCAGAGACATAAAAGACCTGTTCGTCGTCACCCTTGCGCACCCGCACTTCGCCCGGCTTCATGCGCGCAATCAACTGGGTATGGTGTGGCAAGATGCCTACTTCGCCGTTTGCCGTGGGCGCGAACAACATCTCCACCGTGCCCGAGTAAATTTCCTCTTCGGCGGAAACAATATCTACGTGCATCGTCATTGGCATCGCGATAATCCTTACAGAGTTTTGGCCTGTTCCACGACGTCTTCGATGGTACCGACCATGTAGAAGGCCTGTTCCGGCAAGTGGTCGTACTCACCATCAACAATGGCGCGAAACCCGCGAATGGTGTCCTTGAGCGAAACGTATTTGCCGGGTGTGCCGGTAAACACCTCTGCAACATAGAACGGCTGCGACAGGAAGCGC
>JAZFSZ010000047.1:0-20741 GCA_036446455.1 Acidiferrobacterales bacterium | reverse complement strand
TTGGGGTTGCCGCGAATGCGGCCGTTCAGAGCGGCGGCGTCGGGGTTGGAAGAAAATGTCAGTGTGCACTTGGCCAGAGACTGAAACTCCGAAAGTTCATACTGCTGCGGATACTTTCCGGCCGCGACTCCTTTCGAGTCGGCTACCGTTACTGCTGGGCAAGCTGCGGCCAGTGCTTCGCTGGTGATGCCGAGCTGCAGCACCATGAGCGCCACTCCGGCGTACACTGGGAGCCCAAATTTCATAGATTTCACAAATTTCATTATAGTTATCCTCTATATTCTCTAATTGAGATAGTTTTTTTTATCGCGCAGGTCTCAAGACACTGCGGGGACAAACACGGTATAACGTGCGCGCCCAAGTTGCAAGCCTGGCGGAGCACACTATGCCACTCCACTGGAAAAACACCTATAAAATACACACGCTAAGGGGTATAGGAAGCCTAAACCCTATCCCTGAACTGTTGGTCTCAAAGCCTGTATTTCGCCTGCATATTAACTGAAGCCGATTTGGCGGCGCATCGACCCGGCTAAACCGTTTAAATCGTTAAATTGTTACTCGATATCGGCGATGACACGGTGTAGAATTCCGGCGTTATTCCGGTGACTGAATATCTTGAAGTGAGGCGGCCATGAGCACACCGATGAATGTCCTGTTTATCACGGCAGATCAATGGCGAGGAGACTGCCTGTCTTCAGTGGGGCACCCGTGCCTGCAAACTCCTAATCTGGATCGCCTTGCGGCCGATGGGGTGCTATTCAGACAGCATTTTGCCCAGGCGACGCCCTGTGGCCCGAGTCGCGCGAGCATCTACACCGGCACGTATCTACAAAATCACCGTTCGGTGATCAACGGTACGCCACTGGATGCCCGTCATACCAACGTCGCCCTGGAGGCCCGCAAGGCTGGCTACGATCCGGTACTGTTCGGTTATACGGACGTAAGCGCTGATCCTCGACACCGCAGAGCCGATGATCCCGCATTGCGATCTTACGGGGGCGTGCTATCGGGGATGACACCGGTCGTGCTCGGCGACGCCAACGCCTTGCCGTGGCTCGCAGATCTGAAGGCCAAAGGGTATACCCTGTCCGAGGAGTTTCTCGGGGTGTTCAAGCCCAGGGATGTCGACGCAAAAGACGGGCATCGCGGTCTCACATTCGCGCCCGCACAGTACACCGTGGAGGATAGCTACACAGCTTTTCTCACCGACGAGGTCATCAAGTACCTCTCGGTGCGCGAGGAAAAGCCGTGGTTTGTGCACCTGTCTTACCTGACCCCGCACCCGCCGTTCGTCGCGCCTGAGCCATACCACGACATGTACGATCCGGCCGACGTACCCAGGCCTGTGCGCGCCGCCACGGTAGAGGCCGAAGCCAGCCAGCACCCGTATTTAGACTACTACCTGCACCACCAGAGAGGCTGGGGCCTCCGCTACGATCACGACTCGAAAAACAATCTCAATCTCGATGACAAGGACGTGCTGCAAGCACGGGCCACCTACTATGGGATGATGAGTGAGGTGGATGCCCATATCGGCCGCCTGATAGCCTATCTTAAAGAGAAGGGCGCCTATGAAAATACCCTGGTGGTGTTTACCTCCGACCATGGTGAGCAACTCGGCGACCACTGGCAGTTTTCCAAGTTCGCCTATTTCGATCAATCCTTCCACGTTCCGCTCATCGTTCGCGATCCACGGGCAGGGGCGAAGTGCGGCCGGGGCCTGCGAGTGGACGCATTCACCGAGAGTGTGGATATCATGCCCACCATCCTGGAATGCCTGGGAGTCGACATACCGAACCAATGTGATGGCGAGCCGCTGACACCTTTCTGCCACGGTGAGACACCCGCCAACTGGCGCAAAGAGGTGCATTGGGGATTTGATTTCCGTAACTTCAACGATAGCGACGGCAACACCATCTTTGGGCTAAAACCGGATCAGTGCTCGGTCAACGTAATCCGCGACAGGCGTTACAAGTACGTGCACTTCACGGCGCTGCCACCGCTGCTCTTTGACCTCGAGCAAGACCCCGACGAGCTCCACAATCTGGTGGATCAACCGGAGTACCAGGGTCTGGTGTTGGAGTATGCGCAGAAGATGCTGAGTTGGCGCATGAATCACGACGAACGCGTGCTGGCCAATATAAAGCTCACCCCCGAGGGCGTGGTGGAGCGCAAAATGCCGCGACGATAATCGGTCGAGGACACGGAGATTGACCGCACAGCAGGGCTTATGGGCACGCGCAACGGTTTTATCGAAACCATAGGCAATACGCCGCTCATTCGTTTGAAAGCAGCGTCCGAGGCAACCGGTTGCGAGATCCTCGGCAAGGCCGAGTTCATGAATCCAGGCGGTTCCGTCAAAGACCGCGCCGCATGGTGGATGATTCGTGAGGCCGAGAAAAATGGCACGCTGCAGCCGGGAGGGACAGTCGTCGAAGGTACTGCTGGAAACACCGGCATCGGCATCGTCCATATCTGTAACGCACGCGGTTACTCCTGTGTCATCTACATGCCAGACAACCAGTCACCGGAGAAGGTCGAGATTCTTGAGACGCTGGGGGCGGAGGTGCGCGTCGTGCCCACGGTGCCATACAAGGACGAGATGAATTACCAAAAGCAGGCAGGTCGCTACGCCCAATCGCACGAAGGCGTCGTGTGGGTAAACCAGTTCGACAATACCGCGAATCGGCTCGCCCACTACGAGTCGACCGGGCCCGAAATTTGGGAACAGACCGAAGGTACGGTGGACGTTTTCGCATGTGCCGTCGGCACCGGCGGAACAATCGCTGGCGTGTCGAAATACCTCAAGGAACAAAGGGCAGACATCCAGGCGGTGCTGTTGGACTGCATGGGCAGCGCGCTCTACAACTTCGTGACGACGGGCGAGGCGACCATGAGCGAGGGACCGTCCATCACAGAGGGGATCGGCAACAGCCGCGTCACAGACAACCTGGCCGGCACCGAGGTCGACTGGGCGTTGCAGGTGTCCGATCAGGACATGGTCGTCATGGTCTATCGATTGCTGCGCGAAGAGGGTTGGTTCTTTGGCGCGAGTACGGGTATCAACGTCTGCGGCGCAGTCGAAGTAGCCAGGAAACTCGGTCCGGGACACACCGTGGTGACGATGCTTTGCGACGGTGGCGGCAAGTATCAGTCGCGGCTGTTCAACGAGGAATGGCTGGCTGAAAAGGGCCTGCACGTCAGCCAGGGTATCTCTGAATAATTCATCCGTGAATTCTCAGACGTTCCTTATAATATATATACCTGAGTATATATACCATAGTATCATCCTCCCCATACTTGACCGTTGGAATAGTCATGTCCAATGTAATCAAGTTAAAATAGTCCTTACGAGGGGTAAAATATCATGATAAAAAACAGATCAATTCACGGAAAACAAATTTCCACGAAGGGAATTTCGCGCAGAACCATCCTCAAGGGAGCTGCTGTTGCTGGTGGTGTCGCGGCACTACCGTTTAGCATTAGCCGCTCCCTGGCCTCATCGGGTGAAGTCAATGTGTTTGCCTGGGGGGATTACATCCAGCCCAACATGATCGAGGCCTTTGAAAAGAAAACCGGCATCAAGGTCAATCTTTCGACCTACGGCTCGAACGAAGAAGTCCAAAGCAAGCTTCGCGCTGCTGGTGGCAAGGGCTTTGATCTGATCTTCCCGTCGGTGGATACCCGTCCTGAATATGACGATGGTAATCTGCTTCAGGTCGTTGATGAAAGCCGCCTCAAGGTTGACCAGATTGACTCTTCTATCTGGCGAAGCTCTCTTAAGCTAGGTGCTGCCAGACGCGGTAAGCGCTATTTGATACCGTTCGACTGGGGTACGGAAGGTATCACCTATGACAGCTCTGTCCACAACTTCAAGCCAGGCGAATTATCTTATGGTGATATGTGGGTTGACGGTCTGGACGGCAAGGTTGCCGCACGCCAGAAATCCATAATCATTACCCTGGCGATTTATCTTGATAGTATTGGCAAGGTTTCGTCGAACCGCGGCATGGATTTATATAAGAGTGAAGCCGATATGCGCCGTGTCCTGGATGGTTGCCTGAAATTCCTGAAACCCTACAGGAAAAATATCGGTGCCTTCTGGAACAACGCGACAGAAGCGACTTCGGCCTTTACCGACGCCGGTTGCACCATTGGTCAGACATGGGATACCACCGGTATCAAACTGCACATTGATGTGGACAAGAAGTGGATCTACACAGCACCCAAGGAAGGTGCTCTTGCATGGATGGATACAATGGCGATTCCGTCTGGCGCTACGAATATTGAACAGACCTATGAGTTCATCAACTTCCTGATGACACCGGAAATTGGTGCCATGTTTGCCAATAATACCGGTTACAACACGGCGGCTGTTGATTCTGCACATCATCTTTCCGAAGCCAACAAGGCTGCATTTAAAATCGCTTACCCTGAAGGCGCAATTGCAAATATGTGGTGGTGGCCTATGAACACACCCTGGTTCAATAGCGTTCGTCAGGAGTACGTGGAAATGGTTACGGCTCTCTAAGCTAATAGAACTAGTGCGGAGCCATCTCCTTATTATGGAGATGGCTCCAACATTTTCTTGCGTTGAGCGAGGAAACTGTATTCTTCTGTCTTTATTGTTTGGGGTTTCTGACTCATGCGCGGAATGGATATAGAACTAAAAAACGTGTCGATGAAATTCGGTGATTTCACCGCCGTCTATGCAACCGATCTGACCGTTAAAGCGGGTGAGTTTTTCTCAATTCTGGGACCTTCAGGATGTGGCAAAACCACGATCCTGCGAATGATATCCGGTTTCCTGCACCCCACCACGGGCGGCATCAAAATTGGCGGCGAAGAGATGACCGGGGTCGGGCCGCACAAGAGACCGACAGCCCTGATTTTCCAGAACCTTGCTCTTTTTCCGCTGATGACGGTTTGGGAAAATGTTGCCTTTGGCCTTGAAATGCGTGGCTGGGAAAAGACCAGGCGTCGAGAAAAGGCTTTCGAACTTCTTGATTTGGTCGCTCTCGGAGATCAGGGCGATAAAATACCGGACGAATTGTCGGGTGGTCAACGCCAGCGTGTTGCCGTTGCCAGGGCCCTGGCCGTTGAGCCAGCCGTACTGCTGCTTGATGAACCGCTTTCAGCCCTGGATTTGAAGTTGCGTCAACATATGCGCTCAGAACTTCGTGATATTCAGCGCAAAACCGGTGTTACCTTTATCTATATCACCCACGATCAGGGCGAAGCCCTGACCATGTCAGATCGTATTGCTGTGATGAAAGCTGGGGTTATCGAGCAGGTCGATACAACGGACCGGGTTTACGATGCTCCGGCGACGGCTTTTGCTGCAACCTTTGTCGGTGCAAACAATGTGTTTCGTGGAAAGGTGACTTCCCTGGATGCTGACTTGGCCGTGGTTGAAACCAAATACGGCGCGCTGCGAGCTAAGAACCCACAAAATCAGGCCGTCGGAAACAGGGTCGTTTTATTTGTTCGCCCTGAAAAGATGCAGGTGCTGAGCGCAGTCGACGGCGAAGAGAACGCGATTGCCGTGGAATTCGAACGGCGCGACCTGGAAGGCCCGTTTGTTAATTTATTCTTCCGCCGTGGAGATGATGTTTTCTCGGCTCATTTGGTCAATGCCGGGGACGTGGCTCACGACCCGTCCGGGCAGAAGGGTCTTTGTTTTGCTCCGGAAGACGGCATGATCCTGCCTGTGGGGGATCTTGCCGATGAATAGGCTGCTGCGCTCATTTGGCCCGCATTTGACAAGCCTGATCCTGCTGCTTTCGGGTATTTGGGTCATAGGCTTGATTATCGGGCCGCAATTGATCATGGTCGAGCAGTCATTCTGGTACACCGACCGAGGTGGGGATGCCGTCGTGATTACAGTACAAATCGACGTTCACTATAACGATATTGATGTGCTTGCGTTTGACAAAATGGACGCGGAAGCCCTCGCTCCGTCAGCGGAGCGCGATGCGAAAATCGCCGAAATCGATGCTATCATTGCCGAAAAGAGGGTAATAATCGCCGAACTGGAAACACGTGAGGTCACCCCAAAAAAAGTTTACTCGCTGCGAAACTACACCCTTATGGGTGGCAGTCATTTAGCCATATTTATCAAGACCATTCTGGCTTCCGTTGCGGTTACGTTGATCGCTTTTGTCGTCTGTTATCCTATGGCCTATACCGTCGCAAAGCTGGCAACGCCGAACAAGGCCGCAATAATTATGCTTGGGTTGATCATTCCCTATGCAATCAACGAGCTGTTGCGTATTTTTGCGTGGTTGATGATTCTGAACTATAACGGCGTGGTAAACTTTTTGCTGGGTCTGATCGGGGTTGAGCCCGTAGCGTTTCTGGAAAGTGGCACAGGTGTCTTTATTGCCATGGTTTACGCCTATATTCTTTTCATGGTGTTTCCCATTTACAATACGATCGAGACACTCGATACATCCCAAATCGAGGCAGCTCGTGATTTGGGCGCGCCGACCTGGCAAATTCATCGCAGGATTGTCCTGCCTCACGCCAAGCCTGGCATCGCCGTTGGCTGCATCATGACCTTCATGCTCTCGGCCGGTTCTTATGCCGTGCCTTACATTATGACCCGCGGCACGGCAGAACCCTGGTTCACCCAGTTGATCTACAATAAATTCTTTGAATCGCTTAACTGGAACACCGGTTCGGCCTATGCCTTCACGCTGTTGGTTGCCTGTGTGATATTCGTTTTCCTGATGATGCGAATGTTCAAGGTCGGCATTAAAGATATCGCGAAATGAGCAGGGTATCACAAACGGCTTTCGGGCAGGGCAGCCGGATTGTACTGAACCTGTACATGGTGATTTTTTTCGCCTATATGTTTCTGCCATTGATTTTGATGGTCGCAGCAGGGTTTAACGATTTCGACACACCATCCGTAACCGTGTGGCGTGGCTTTACCCTGAAGTGGTTCGGTGTTCTGGCTCAAGATACCCGTATGTGGAGCGGATTGGTCAATTCGTTTATTATCGCCGTTGCGGTTATCGCCGTGTCGCTGCCGCTTGGTCTTGCCGGAGCTTTATTGGTTGCGCGACTGGATTCACGATATAACACTTTAATCTACGGTGTCATGGTGTCGCCGCTGCTAATGCCGGGGATCATTCTGGGTATTTCTACATTGATTTTCTGGCGGGAGGCCGGTGTCTCCGGCGGTCTGTTTACAGCCGCTATTGCCCAGGCCTCGTATATATCGTCCTATACCATGCTGATGTTTATGGCCCGGCTGGAACGTCAGGATATCACCCTCGAAGAAGCAGCCCAGGATTTAGGTGCAAGCCATATTCAGGTCTTCAAACGTATAACCTTGCCATTCCTCAAGCCGACGATCTTGACTGCTAGCGTGATTGCCTTTCTTCAATCTTTTGAAAACTACAACACCACGATTTTTTCCATCGGCGCTTCTCATACCCTGGTGACAGAAATCGGTTCGCGCATGCGCTTTGGCCTCACTCCGGCAGTGAATGTCATCGGGATTATTTTTGTGGTTATAACGATTGTTTGTGCCGCCTTGTATGTGACCTTTCGTAAACGGGAGAAGGTACAGGCGGCGGCCGCTTAAGGATAATTGCCGAATGAGCAGATCAAAAACATTATGAAATTCCCATCGTTTCCCACCAGAAATTATTCAATATGCGTCTATAATTGATTGCGGTCATGGAGTCAGGGCTGAACTGCGCCTATAATAATCGCCTTATTGCTGTTGGCCTCAGGGCCGTATCTTTTAATTTGGGAATTCAATATGGAACTGATTTGTCCGGCAGGTAATCTGCCGTCATTAAAGGCGGCTGTTGATAGCGGCGCCGATGCCGTCTATATCGGATTCCAGGACGATACCAATGCGCGTCATTTTGCCGGCCTGAACTTTAATCGCAAACGGGCCGCCGAGGGCGTCGCCTATGCGCATCGGCGTGGCACGAAGGTCTTTGTCGCGATTAATACCTTTCCGCAGGTTAGCGGCTTTGAACGCTGGCAACAGGCGGTGGACATGGCCGCCGGACTGGGGGTGGACGCACTGATACTGGCCGATATCGGCTTGCTCGATTATGCCTCGGAACACTGGCCTGATTTACGTCTTCACCTGTCGGTGCAGGCATCTGCGACCAACCCGGCATCACTGCGTTTTTACCATGATAATTTCGCTATCCAGCGTGCGGTGCTGCCGCGGGTCTTATCGGTTAAACAGGTCGAGCAAGTGATCAAGGACAGCCCGGTCGAAATTGAAGTGTTTGGCTTCGGCAGCTTGTGTGTGATGGTCGAAGGGCGTTGTCTGCTGTCGTCCTATGCCACCGGGCAATCACCCAATACCTTCGGTGCCTGTTCACCAGCCAGTGCAGTTCGCTGGAAGGAAACACCCCGTGGGCTGGAATCAAGGCTTAACGGTGTATTGATCGATCGCTATGGAGACGGTGAAAATGCCGGCTACCCGACCTTGTGTAAAGGACGCTTTCAGGTTCAAAACAAAACCGGATATGCCATCGAGGAGCCAACCAGTCTGAATACGCTGTCACTGTTACCGGAATTGATGCGTATTGGTGTCATTGCCCTGAAGGTCGAAGGCCGACAGCGCAGCCCCACGTACGTCAAACAGGTAACCCGGGTTCTGCGTGCCGCGATTGATGCCGCGAAACACGACCCGGAAAGATTCACACCGGACGCTGAATGGATGGACGCGCTACAGAAGGTTTCCGAGGGAGCACAATCGACACTGGGGGCCTATGCGAGGCCATGGCAATAATATGAACGGTGTGCCGCAACTAGCTCTTGGACCAATCCTCTACTATTGGTCGAAAGAACAAGTCGATGATTTCTACCAGCGCGTTGCCGATACCGCCGTCGATATCGTTTACCTGGGTGAAACCGTCTGTTCCAAACGCCGAATTATGCGTACCTGCGACTGGATCCGTATCGGAGAGCAATTACAGGCGCAGGGTAAAACGGTCATTCTATCCACCCTGACACTGCTGGAGGCGGCATCCGAACTCAGCGCACTGAAAAGACTTTGTGTGGAAAGCCCGTTTTTGATCGAGGCCAATGATATCGCCGCCGTGCAGATCCTGAAGGAACTTGGTAAGCCTTTCGTTACCGGCCCGTCGGTCAATATCTACAATAGCCGTACGTTGCAAAAGCTCAGCGAAAACGGCCTGATTCGCTGGACGCTGCCGGTCGAGCTTTCAGCAACCGAGCTGGCTGAATTCCAGCAACATCGGCCTGACAATGTCGAGACCGAGGTGTTTGCGTGGGGACGATTGCCGTTGGCCTATTCAGCCCGTTGTTTTACCGCACGCGCCGAAAACCTGCAAAAGGATGATTGCCAGTTTTGTTGTCTTGAATATCCAGATGGATTATTGCTGTCAACAAGAGAAGACGAAGCGTTCCTGTGTATTAACGGTATTCAGATACAGTCAGCGCGAACGATGAATCTGCTTGGGGAAATCGATCGTTTAATCGACCTGGGTGTCGACGTATTACGCATCAGTCCGCAATCCCGGAATACCATGGATATTATTGAGCGCTTCAAGGCGGTATTGAGCGAGCCGCAGTCTCCAAAACGATTCGATGCCGAGCTGGAAGGCTGGACGCCAACCACGGTATGTAACGGCTACTGGAACGGAGAGGCCGGGATGGAGCGAATCAATGGGGTCAGACTCGATTGATTTATTTCGATTTGAACCCGCCATACTATAGGAGAGAAAAATCAATCGAGTCTGACCCCATTGATTCCCATTGATTCAGGTCAACCGCTCGTACAGGCGCACACCACCGTTCAAAAACCGGTCCATCAGGCGATGATAAGGTAGTGACTCTATGTCAATGGCATCCAGGAAATTCTTGATTGCCAGGCCCATTTCAGTATCGCCCTCTATTTTCAGTCGTCGCTGAAAAAACAGGGTGTCACTGTCTTCTCTGCGTGAAGCCAGCAGTAAAAAGTCATACACATTGCCGCGAAATATCAGATCCGGAGATTTTCCGGCGCTTGCTGCCAGCAGGCGCGTGCCATCGAAAGACAGGGTAAATCGAATTTCGGCATCCAGGACCTCCACTTGAAGATATCGCCCGGCCATGAACTCAAGTTCACCATCGGCGATCTGCCGGGCAAACAGATGATTCAGTGCTTTTGAGATAAGCGAGGCATGCAGCCGTCCCGGTATCAGTGAGAGGGGCTTCGCCAACAGCGAAGGAAATAAATGTCTGGGTTTTGCCATTGATATCACCTTGAACAGGTTCCCTTTGGAACAGTTTGTCAAACTAGCTAGAGTATAGAAGAATTATTAACACTATGTTACTCGCATGCTATCTCCGGTCAAACGTTTGTCTAGCCTGCCGGTACCCTTGGGTACAGCATCCCGAATTATAGAATGGACGGGTATCGACAGGTCAACAAGGATCTTGCCGGGTACCAGCACAGAGCGTATATTCGATCACTAAGCTGATGAACAGAGAATCAATGAAAACCGAATTACTATGCCCTGCGGGTACGCTTAAAAGTATGCGCTATGCGTTCTCTTATGGCGCCGATGCAGTCTATGCGGGTCAACCGCGTTATTCCCTGCGCGTTCGAAACAACGAATTCAATAAACTGGAAAATCTGGCCACTGCGATTCAACTCGCACATGAACAAAACAAACTGTTTTATATTGCCAGCAACCTTGCCCCGCATAACAACAAGGTACGAACCTACCTGAGAGACATGCAGCAGGTCATCGAGATGCAACCCGACGCTATTATCATGTCGGACCCCGGTCTTATCATGATGGTACGCGAGCGCTGGCCTGAAATGCCGATTCACCTGTCGGTACAGGCCAATGTGGTTAACTACGCGGCGGTCAAGTTCTGGCAATCGATTGGCCTGACACGCATTATCCTGTCGCGCGAATTGTCGCTGGATGAAATTGCCGAGATACGCCAGGAATGTCCCGATATTGAACTGGAAACCTTCGTCCACGGTGCGCTGTGTATCGCTTACTCGGGGCGCTGCCTGTTGTCGGGTTATATGACGCACCGCGATTCCAACCAGGGCGCCTGCACTAACTCCTGCCGCTGGAAGTATGACGCGCACGAAGCAGAAGAAACCCTGGAGGGCGATATAGTCGCGAAACGCCCTGCCGAGGGGGTCGATACTGACCAGCCTTCAAACGCCGAAGAGAAAGTTTTCCTGTTACAGGAACAGGGACGCCCTGGCGAATACATGCCTGCCTACGAAGATGAGCATGGCACCTACATCATGAATTCCAAAGACCTGCGCGCGATTCAGCACGTACAGCGATTGATCGAAATCGGCATCGATTCACTCAAGATCGAAGGCCGCACCAAATCGCATTTTTATGTTGCCCGCACCGCACAGCTATACCGCCGGGCTATCGACGATGCGCTCGCGGGTAAATCCTTTGATATGGGCTTGATGGTTCAACTCGAAAGCCTGTCCAATCGAGGTTATACAGAAGGGTTTTACCGGCGCCATGTCCCCAGGGAATTTCAAAATTATGAAACGGGTCACTCGGCATCGCATCGACACCAGTTCGTTGGCGAGGTCAGTGCGCTCAATGCGGACGGTAGCCTGTCAATCGAAGTCAAGAATCGCTTTGCCGTGGGGGATACCCTCGAATTCATGACGCCTGGGGGCAATATCGAGTACACCCTGGAATCCATGGTTCAGGATCGGAATGGAGAAGCAATACAGGTAGCCCCTGGCAGTGGCCACCGGGTACGTATTCCATTGCCTGAGAACGTGCCGACCGGGGAAATTACCAAAGGATTGTTGTTGCGCAATCTGGAAAAAACGATCAACAGCTGATATCCGAGGTACAGGCCCCTATTATCCATGCAGGGCAATCAGGGCATTGCGGATGAGATGCTTCTGGATCTTCCCCACCGAAGTTTTCGGCAAAGAGTCCTCGATTATAATTCGTTGCGGCACCCTGTCTGTGAGTAGATCCGAAAGGTTCATAAACCCTTTTTTACTGGACTGGATCGATAGCACTCGGGGTTACACCTCCTTTTTCAATGGCTTCTCCGGCGAGTAATAGTGCATTTTCATGATAGCGCCCCGCGACTAATTGAACGCCAACGGGCGTGTTGCCAATCATGCCGGTATTAACGGCCAATCCGGGCAACCCCATCAGCGGTAATCCGATCTGGGTGAGTTGAGCTTCCATGACACGTCGAAACGCGGCGGGAGATTCGACATCGAGCTGATCCGGAAAGGGGAGTTCCGCCGAAACAGGGCAAATTAACACGGGATACTCGTCCAGGAACAGTTGCCATTCACGCAGCAGGGTAGCGCGGGTTTGAAGCGCATCTAATACTCCATTTAAATCGCTTTTCGGACACAGCTCGTCCATTTGTGCGTAGATAAAATTCGCATCCGGATCGTTTTCATCTGAAATAATTTGTGGGTTACGACGGAATTCAGCCAGCCAAAGCGTTGCCTGAAGCAGAGCCGGTTTGCGAAAAGGCGGGCATTCGGTTTCGATCACTTGCCAGCCAGCATGCTCGAGCCTGTTAGCCGCATCACGGAGCGCCTGTTCTACTTCAGGCACGACGTCGAGCCCGTCGGGATTAATAGTCAGCGCGGCGCGTTTACGTTTCAGGGGTATATTTACGGGCACGGGTGTCCACCAGGGATCGCGTAAATCCTCTGCCGCCATCGCCTCAAAAGCAATCCGTATATCGGCGACGGATCTTGCGATCGGACCCGACACCGCCATCAGCTGGCCACCGATATGTCGATCCGGGCCGGTGAAATTCATCGCCGGAATTCGCCCCAGGGACGGCCGTAGTCCATGTACACCACAGGCGTATGCAGGGTAGCGAATCGAACCGCCAATATCGCTGCCATGCCCAATAGCACAGATACCGGCGGCGACGGCCGCCGCCGCTCCACCGGATGACCCTCCGGGGGTAATTTTGGGATTATGAGGATTAAGGGTATGACCGTGGATACTGTTACGCGTGAACCAGCGTAAGGAAAATGCGGGGGTGTTGGTTCGCCCTATAATGATCGCGCCTGCTTTTCTGAGGTTGGAAACCACCGGGTTGTCGGTCGTGGCAATCAGGTCGCGCTGCAATCGCAGGCCATTAGTAGTCGCGTGGCCGGCCTGGTCTATGTTTACTTTTACGGTGATCGGGACGCCGCCAAGAATACCGGCGCTGTTCCCTTTGGCGATGGTCTCGTCGATTCGTTTCGCCTCGGATAATGCCTGCTCCGGCATCTCGGTTACCACGGCGTTTATCGCGGGATTAACCTTAGCAAGGCGAGCGAGAGCGCTCTGGGTTACTTCGACCGCAGATACGTCGCCATTTTTCACCAATTGAGCTATGTCACTGGCAGATTGCCGCCACAAATCCGACATTGGAACCCCCTGTGTTTACAGAATCTATCTTAGCAGATGTCCAGCTTCTCCAGCGATTGGAATCTGTCCCCAAATATGACCATTAATACATACCCGGATTTTAGAGTATCCTTCACATTTCTAAATGATCGATATAATCAACCCGAATTTAAACATTATTCAGGTAATCTATGCGTAAAAGAAGCGCACGTGAAAAAAAGAAACTGGCGGTACAGACTGCCGATAAGGTGGACAGGAAGCAAGACATCGGTTTGGTAGACGGAGCCCTGCCGCCCTACCAGCCACTCAGTGAAGATGCTGTGGATCAGGTGGTCAATGCAGCCCTGGAGCTGATGCGCGATACCGGTATCGGTTTTGATATTGATACCCATGTGATGGATATTTTCGCAACAGCCGGCTGCCAGGTAAGTCGCGAGGGAGTCGTTCGATTCCCCTCCGATTTGGTCAATGATGCTATTCGGTCAACCTCACGCAGCACCAGGCTCTGGAACAGGACCGGCACCGAATTTATTACCCTGGATAAGCAGCACACCTGGTTCTTTGCAGGCATGACCAGCATTAAAGTCTATGATGAAATGACGGGTGAATTGCGCGACAGCAGCCGCGAAGATCTGGTAAAAATCACGCAGCTGGTAGATGCCCTGGCCTATATCGATGGCACTAGTGTCACTTGCAAGATCGTTGAGCAGTCGAATATCCATGGCGAGATAGACGAGTTCGCGGTACTGGCCGAACACACTTCCAAGCCGTTGGAATTTCTTTGCGAGTTTGCCGAGAGCCTGGATGTAGTGATCGAGATTGCCGAAGCAATCCGAGGGGGGCGCAAGAGCTTAGTCGAACGACCTTATTTTGCCCATATCGTAACGCCGCTGCCACTCTACTATGCAAAGACCCATATCGACCAGATCGTCCGAGCCGCCGAATACGGCATCCCGTTGATTTTGGGCACCGTCACGATTGGAGGGGCGTCGTCCCCAATCACTATGGCCGGCTGCCTGGTACACGCGTTGGCAACCGATCTGGCTGCCCTGGTGCTGAGCCACCTGGTACGCCCCGGCTGTTTCTGCATGCTGGGCTCTGATGTGTGCTTTATGGAATCAGCCACCGGAGGAATTGGCGGTTTCTCGCAGATGTATCTGGGTGATCTCGCCATCTGCCAGGTGATGCGTTCACTGGATCTGCCTTCAGCGACCGGCATAGGTGGGGGTTCGTCGGCGAGGCGATTTGACGAGGACGCCGTCTGGGAGCTTTCCTGCAACATGATGAATGCCTTTTACGCCAGGCCGGCCACCTGCGATTATCTGGGATTACTTGACGAGGGCATCACTTTTTCGCGTCATGCCCTGGCCTTTTGTAACGAACAGGTTGGTTTGCTGCGGCAACTGTGGAAAGGCATCAAGGTCGATGACGAAATGCTGGCTCGCGACCTCACCCGTGAAGTAGGTGTTAGAGGTAACTACCTGGCCCACCCACACACCGCCAGACATTGCCGTGAGGAATATTGGAACGCGCGCTACTATGGGGCCAAATTTCCCGTTAGCTCCGGTAATTTGGCAGATGAAACACTGGTCGAGCGGATTGAACGGGATATTAAAAAGACTCTGCAAGATCACCAACCGGAAAAGATCTCCGATGATATCCTGCAACAAATTCGCTTAATCCAGTCGCGGTTTAAAGCAGAGTATCCAGTGGCGAAATGAACCAGATAACACCAGAGGCTTATCAAACACTGAACGCCATTCCAGGCTTCGAGGATATCGAGCAAGACAGCGAATCTATCCAGAAGTCTGGAGAGTAGAAGTCAAGGAGGTATTGATGAAGCAATCAAAAAAAGTGACCCAGGAGTTTCTGGATTCGGCGCAATATTTAAGTTCATCTATTTTGCAATACGAAGCCGTATATGGTGAAGATTTTGTCAGCCCGGGTGGCAGCGAGATGGCGGTCGAATTGATCGGGCAACTAAATCTTGCCCCGGATTCGAGGGTGCTTGATGTTGGCTGTGGTCTGGGTGGTAGCGCCTTTGTCATGGCGCGTCAGTTCGGCCTGTATGTGGACGGAATCGACCTGTCAAAAAATATGCTGGTGCTGGCGAATGCCAAACTGTCGGCTTATGAGTTGTCGGATCGCGTTAAACTGGAATGGGGGGACTGCCTGGAGCTGGATCGTCCCGGGTATTATGATGCGGTTTACAGCCGGGACGTGTTTTTGCATATTCAGGATAAGAAACGGCTGTTTTCAGCATTAAATACTTCATTACGGGCAGCGGGACAGCTGTTGTTCACCGATTATTGTTGTGGTCAGAAACCCTGGGAAAAAGATTTTTCGGCGTACGTCGAAGACCGGGGGTATTGCCTGCACACTTTGCCCGACTATGCCGAACTGATTTCACAGGCCGGTTTCGAGCGTGTTGCCTACCAGGATTTAACCCACAGGTTTATTGATATCCTTCTGGCTGATCTCGAGAGAATCGAAAAACTGGAAATAGAGGAATCGGATAAAACTAAATTGCTACAAAGCTGGCGTCATAAAGTGGCCCGGTCACAGGCGGGCGACCATCGTTGGGGTTTGTTTACTGCCATTAAAGGAAATTTGAATTAATACGCGCCCTGCGTAGACCAAACGCCAGAGATTTTACGGGACAGGGGTAGTGCTTCCTGATATATTTTTTCCAGTGGCTCCCCCCGATGGGAGGTGAGCCTGCAAGCTACATAGGGACGGCATGTAATGACTGTGTCAGAGGCATATAGCGGACAGGGGAGGGGTCGGGTCAGGGCCCGGATCCTCTATCCTTTCGCGCTCGTTATTCTGTTTGTTATCGGCGCGTTTCTTGTCGCCGCGTATCTGTTTGATGGCTTTGAGCACGAGAGAAACTTGATGGAGAGAACCGCTTCCGTTGAGCGGTTGTTCCGTCAAGGTCTGGAGAAAGACGCCACTATGATGCAGGCGATCCTTACCGTAATCGCGCGCGATGAAAGTATTAAGAAGGCCTTCATCAGTAGAAATCGCGAAGCGCTGCTGAAACAGGCAAGGCCCTTGTTTAAAAAGTTGCAAGAGAACAACCGCTTTTCGCATTTCTATTTCACCGATCCGGAAAGGGTGAATTTTCTACGCGTCCACAAGCCCGATGAGTTCGGCGACACCATTGAGCGTATCACAATGTTGCGAGCGGCCGAGGCACGGGTCCCGGCTCACGGTATCGAACTGGGTTCTCTCGGCACCTTCACGCTACGTGTCGTTCTACCCTGGTATCAAGGTAAAACCCTGATTGGGTTTCTCGAACTCGGCGAAGAGATCGACCATATCACCGACGAGATTCACAGAGTCCTGGGTATCGATCTGCTGGTGCTCGTCTACGAACGGCACCTCGGCCTCAAACAATGGGAAGCCGGCAAAAAAATGCTCGATCACACGGACGATTGGCCCGATTTCGGCAACACCGTCGTCGTCGGTCGTGCGATGGAGAAAATTCCAGACGCCGTGGCCACTATTTTGGAGCGCGGCGATCAATCTTATGAAGGGCCGCTGCATGCGGTCGAGGACGGCAGGGATTTATATGTGACCTTTCTGCCCCTTAACGATATTACCGGTCGTGAAGTCGGTAATTTTATCGTCGTCACGGACGTAACGGGCGTACAGGCAGACCACCGCAATGCGACGATTCTGACAGCGGTCGTTTCGGTGATTATCGGTAGCATCATGTTCGCGCTCTTTTACGCGATCCTCGGCAAGGTGGAACGCGACTATCGACGCCAGCGTGAAGTGGAACTACAGCTTTCGAGAATCGACACGGAACACCAGAAAGTGATTCAAGTGGAGAAACTGTCCGCTATGGGTTTGATGATCAGCGAAATCGCGCATCAATTGAACAATCCCCTGGTCGGTGTCGTCAACATGGCGCAATTGGCCGAGCGCGAGGTCAAGGACCCCAAGCGCACGCAGGAACTGCTGGGTGACATTATTAAGGCCGGCAGGGATTGCCATGAGTTCGTCAAGAGGATGCTTCAATTCACCAAGATTTCATGTTTTGACAGCAAGCCTACGGACCTGAACCTCCTGGTCGAAGAAACGATTGCCTTATTTCAGCAGAGCCTCGGCAAACCGCAGAAAGTGGTCAGCGAACTTCCCCAGGATGCGCCCATCCTCGATGTCGATCCGATTCTCATCAAACATGCAGTATTCAACCTTCTGAGTAACGCCGCGCAGGCAAACCCTCCCAACGGGATCATTACCGTCAGCCTGTATCGCGAAACGCACCCGGTAGATAACGCCCCAGGATGGTGTCTTGCCGTCAGGGATGAAGGTTGCGGGTTGTCCGATGAGGTGAAAGACAAGATGTTCACGCCGTTCTTTACCACTCATACTGAGGGCACTGGCCTCGGACTGCCGGTCGTTCAACATGTCGCTATCCTCCATGAAGGGCAGATCAGCGCAGCGAACACTGAGACTGGTGGCGCGCTTTTTGCATTGTGGTTACCTGTGACGGAGATGGGCGAATGACGTCCCGGGAGGTCGCTATGGCACCACAGTTACTCATCGTCGACGATGACCACTACACCCGCAAGCTTCTTGAGGGGGTTTTCCGCAACAGTCCGGTAGCGGCGCAATTCGCCTGCGATGCCGCCGAGGCACGCCGGCTGTTCGCCGCCACCGACTTCAATCTGATTATCATGGATCAACGCCTGCCCGATGGCAACGGGCTTGATTTACTGCGTGAAATGCGCGCCGAACGCCCACAGCAGGTTGCTATCCTCATCACCGGCTATGCCGACGTGCGGGATGCGGTGCGGGCCGTACGCGAAGGCCTGTTCGACTACCTGACCAAACCTTTCGATCAAATCGAGGAGTTGGAAGCCGTGGTCGAGAAAGCTCTGGAGCTTGACCGCGCCTACCGTGAGATTAGCAGCTTGCGTGAATCACTCGCAGCCGGTAACGCCATGCCAGTGTACATCGGTCATTCTTCAGCGACGATGGCACTGAAAAAACAGATCTCGCAGGTGGCCCCCCTCGACATCACCGTCCTCATCGAGGGTGAGAGTGGTACCGGCAAGGATCTGGTGGCCAGGAGCATTTATGCCCAAAGCGGTCGGGCCAGTGGGCCCTTCCTCGAGGTCAACTGTGGCGCACTCTCCGAACAGCTTTTAGAAAGTTCGCTGTTTGGTTACGAAAAGGGCGCTTTTACTGGCGCTGTGAAAACTACCCCCGGTTATTTCGAAGAAGCCGACGGCGGGATTCTGTTTCTCGACGAGATCGCCGATATGAGCCCGAAACTGCAAAGCAGCCTGTTACGCGTTCTCCAGAACCATACCTTTAACCGGCTAGGCAGCCCCCGGGTTTGTTCAAGCGATTTCAGGCTTGTCTGCGCAACCAACAAACGGCTAGCAGACGAAGTAAAAGCCGGCAATTTCCGCCAGGACCTGTTCTACCGCATCAATGTAGTGGCTCTCGATATTCTGCCGCTGCGCAAACGGGTTAAAGACATCGTGCCTCTTAGCGTGCACTTTCTTGAGCACTTTGTCGCCAAGTTCGATAAGCAGGTCGGCCCCTTAACGCCTGAAGCACTTCACGTTCTTGAACACTATCCCTGGCCCGGAAACGTCCGCCAGTTGCAACACAGCATCGAAAGAACCGTCGCACTGCATACCGGCGGACCCGTGAGTGCCTCCGATCTTGACGTAATTGCCGAGGACCTGGGTGAAGAGCCGATTGACGGAGCTGTCGTTTCCTACCAGAAGGAACGCGAGGTATTCGAACATGATTACCTGGAACGTCTGCTAGAAAAAGCCGATGGTAACGTCTCTGAGGCCGCCCGCCTGAGCGGTATTTCACGCCAGAACCTTTACGTCCGTATGAAGCGCTGGGGATTGTCATAAAAATAAGACAGTTGTCAATATATTGAGACAGCTATTCATCCACTTCTGTACCAAATTTACGGTACCAAACCCTTAGTTACAGGACTTTTTCAACCCGGGCATGAAATTTGCATTTAAGAAATTGCAATATTACATATTTTTCACTAGTTCTCGGAGAAAATCATGAAACGCACAGCACTACTGATTGGTGTTGCGGCCCTGGTAGCGGGACCTGTTATTGCAGGTGATCCAGAGGCTGTAGACTGGTCAAATGTTCCGACGAAGACGATTAAGTTATTCTGGCCCGGCCAAACAACCTACCAATGGCTTCGCAGCCCCGCACACAAACGGGCTGATCGGCAGACCATAGAAGGCCAGGCTTGTGATGCCTGCCATCTTGGCGAGGAAGAGGAGATAGGCAACAGGCTGGTCACTGGCGATCATGAACTTGAGCCGATGCCTGTTGAAGACAAAAACGGTTACATCGATCTCAATTTTCAGGTTGCCTATGACGACCACGACGCCTATTTTCGTTTCCAGTGGAAGACCCTCAACGACTACGCCGGCACGGCCCACCCTTACCTGCGTTATGACGGTAAGGAATGGCATGCATTTGGCTATCCGAAGCTCGATGCCGTGGTCCAGGATGGCGATCAGCCGGGTATCTACGAGGATCGTATGTCGATGATGATCGACGATGGCAAGGTGCCGTTGTTCAAAGAACAAGGCTGTTTTGTGTCATGTCATGACGGACAGCGTGACAGCCCGGGTCTCCCAACGACAGCGGAGGTCAAAGCCAATGCGCTTTTCAAGTACCTGAAGAAAAAAGACGTGCGCAAGTATCTGCCGTCTACGCGTACCGACGAAGCGGCTTCATGGGATAAAGGCAAGACCCCGGAAGAGATCGCCAAGATCAAGGCGGCCGGCGGCTTCCTCGACCTGATGCAATGGCGCGGTCACCGTTCGAATCCGGTTGGTATGTCAGACGACTTCTACGTCCTTGAATATCGTAACAGCGACGACGGTCCGAACCCGTTCAAATCAAACGTGAACAAGAAGACCCATGAACCGAAATACATGTTCGACGAGAAGAAGTTCGGCAAGAAGGCGGCCAGGATAGAAGACATCCGAAAGATGGAAACAACACTGATCCGTGAATCGAATGCAGTTCCATTCGATCCCAGTGTCGATTGGAAAGAAGGTGACCTGATTCCCAAGTACCTGGTTAGTCGTGAAGACTCCAAGGGATCAGCCGCCGACAACAACCGCTCCAAGGGAGTCTGGGCCGATGGCATGTGGACAGTGGTCTGGGCACGCGAACTGGGCCTGACCAACTCCGACGACAAGGCCCTGAAAGTGGGCGGTGTTTACACCTTCGGCTTTGCCACCCATGACGACAACATCACCACCCGTGGTCATCACGTGTCATTCCCGGTGCAAATCGGATTTGGCGCCACGACCAAGGTCGATATCGGAGCAACCAGGCTCAAATAACAAGAGCCAACCC
>JAZFSZ010000046.1:0-2019 GCA_036446455.1 Acidiferrobacterales bacterium | reverse complement strand
GTTTGACCTCGCTGGCCACACACTATCTGGTGCAGGGGCAGGTGGTATCGGCGCAACACGGCCATTCGCCAGGCTGGGTAAGACTATATGAAGAGGGTGAGCGTTTCCTCGGCATGGGTGAAATTCTGGACGATGGCCGGGTGGCGCCCAAACGCTTGATGTTGAACGCCCACCAAGTCGTGGAAACCGAGCAAAAAGCTTGAATTTTCAACGAAAATTGGTTGTCGGAGGGGGTTCTCGCGGTTAGAATACGCGCCCTTGAGGTACCCGGAATGAGTCCGGATTTAATATTTTTCTAAAGTGACGAGGTAAAAATGGCCTTAACAGCTGACGACAAGGCAAATATTGTCAAAGAATATCAGAGTACAGTGGGTGATACCGGCTCGCCAGAAGTGCAGGTCGCACTGCTGTCGGCGCACATCACCGATTTGTCCGAGCATTTCCAGGTTCACGCCAAGGATAATCATTCCCGCGTGGGTCTGCTGCGCATGGTGAACAAACGTCGCAAACTTCTCGAATATCTTAAAAATCGGGATGTTGATCGCTACCGTTCCGTGATCAAGCGTCTGGGTCTTCGTAAATAAGCAAATACAGTACAAGGCCCAGGGGGGCACTACATTGGCAAAAGTAACTAAGAGTTTTCAGTTTGGTCAGCACACCGTCACATTAGAAACAGGGGAAATAGGTCGCCAGGCATCGGGTGCCGTAATGACCAGCATGGGCGATACCGTAGTATTTGCCACCGTGGTCGCCGCCAAAGAGGCGCGCCCCGGTTTCGATTTTTTCCCGCTTACAATAGATTATCAGGAAAAGACCTATGCCGCTGGTAAAATCCCCGGCGGTTTTTTCAAGCGCGAAGGTCGACCCTCCGAAAAAGAAATCCTCACTTGTCGCCTGATTGATCGCCCCATTCGCCCGTTATTCCCGAAGGGTTTTTATAACGAAGTTCAAGTCATTCTCACGGTGATGTCCAGCGATCCCACAATCGATCCTGAAGTCGTTGCCATGCTTGGCACTTCAGCTGCGCTGTCAATTTCTGGCGTGCCCTTTAACGGCCCGATTGGCGCCGCCCGCGTGGGATACCGCGACGGAGAATACCTGCTCAATCCGACTTACGAAGAGCTGGAGACATCAGATCTGGATCTGGTCGTGGCCGGCACCGATAAAGCCGTGCTGATGGTGGAATCCGAAGCCAGCGTGTTGTCGGAAGAAGTGATGCTAGGTGCGGTGATGTATGGTCACGAGCAGATGCAAGTGGCGATTAGCGCCATTAAAGAGATGGCGGCCGAAGTGGCTACGCCTGCCTGGGACTGGAAAGGGCCAGAGAGAGATGAGGCGCTTGAAGCCAAGGTCACCGAAGCCGGTGAAAGTCTTATCGGCGAAGCCTATAAGATTGCCGACAAGATGGAACGTCAGGCGCGTATGTCGGAGGTTCGCTCCGAGATCGTGGAAAAACTTTCGACAGATGAAACCTCGGGCGATGAGGTTGAAGCTATCAAGGGCGCCATCAAAGGCCTGGAGAAGAAAATCGTGCGTGGCCGTATCCTCGATGGTGAGCCGCGTATCGATGGCCGTGATACCCGCGCTGTGCGTCCTATCACCGTGCGTACGGGCGTACTGCCCCGTGTTCATGGTTCCGCATTGTTTACCCGTGGTGAGACGCAAGCCCTGGTTGTCACCACCCTCGGCACCCAGCGCGATGCACAGATTATTGATGCTTTGCAAGGTAGCTACAAAGAACCGTTTATTTTCCATTACAACTTCCCGCCCTATTCGGTCGGTGAATGTGGTCGCGTCGGTACGCCGAAGCGTCGTGAAATTGGCCATGGTCGTCTTGCCAAGCGCGGCATACTGGCCGTGGTGCCGGACATGAATGAGTATCCTTACACCATTCGCGTGGTATCCGAAATTACTGAATCCAATGGCTCCAGTTCCATGGCATCTGTCTGTGGTTCCAGTTTGTCGATGATGGACGCTGGCGTGCCGTTAAAGGCGCCGGTGGCCGGCATTGCCATGGGC
>JAZFSZ010000045.1:0-3962 GCA_036446455.1 Acidiferrobacterales bacterium | reverse complement strand
GAGTTACCGGACACACATAAATAATGTTTGAGCTTATAAAAACCGGCGGCTGGGTGATGTGGCCCATCATCCTTTGTTCCATTGCTGCCATGGCCATCATCGGGGAACGTTTCTGGTCCCTGCAAAAAAAGTACGTTACCCCACCCAGTTTGCTGCCGCAAGTCCGGCAATGGCTGGAATTGAACGAACTGGATAACGCGCGCATTGAGCTGCTACGAAACAGCTCACCGCTGGGAAAAATCCTTGCCGCAGGCCTGTTAAACCGTCATCACGACCGCGAAATTATTCGCGAAGCCGTTGAAGACGCCGGTCGTCACGTGGTGCCAGAACTGGAGCGATTTCTCAACACCCTGGGCACCATCGCCTCGATCACCCCATTTATGGGTTTGTTCGGAACGGTGATCGGCATGATTGATATGTTTGCCGGTATCAGCACCCAGGGCATCGGTGACCCGGCGGTGGTGGCAGGGGGCATTGCTACCGCACTGGTGACAACGGCGGCTGGAATCGCCGTGGCCATACCCAGTATTATGGCCTATCGCTACCTTCGGGGTCGCGTGAATGAACTGCTGCTGGACATGGAACAGGATGTGATCAAACTTACCGAGATTCTTCATGGTGAACGAGAGCAGGACTGATGGCCCCACTGTGAATAGCATGGCACTTTCTGTAAGTGTTAAAATACCTTTGCCATCGTGCAAACTCCGCTTTCTTGCGTATGCTGACCTCCTTGGAAAGTGCCGTGGCTGATATTCGGACATGCCAAACATGCGAGTAACAAGACAATGAAATTTCAACCGAGCCGCAGCGATGAACCGGAGCTGAACCTCGTCCCCCTGATTGACGTCATGTTAATGACGTTGATCTTCCTCGTGGTGACCACAAGTTTTTCCAAAGAAACGCAACTGCGCATTCGCCTGCCGGAGGCGTCGGCAAAAATCATAGCGACCGAAAATAGCGTGCGCATATTGATTGATGCCAAGGGGCAATACTACCTGGGTGACAAACAGCTGGCCGATAAATCAGCCGACACATTGCGTGGCGCCATGCTGCACCTTGCCGGTAAGCTGAAAGACCCGGTTATCATTATTCATGCAGACGGCAAGGCGCCGCACGAAGCCGTCGTCGCGGTAATGGAAGCCGCACGACGTCTGGGCTACTCCCGGCTGACTTTCGCCACCCAAAAACCCGCCACCAGCAAATAATCTTGGTGAGCGATTCACGGCAAACGGTAAGTGGCCTGCAACTCTATAAAAGGTTGTTGAGTTATAGCGGCCACTACAAACTCGCTCTATTCATCGTCTTTATTGTTTCGATTGTTGCTGCAGCAAGCGACACTTCTTTTGCTGCCGTTGTAAAGGAATTGGTGGATGATGGCTTCATTGCCCGCAATCCGGATGGTGCGATTCTCTACACCGGATTGATGCTGGCGCTGGTCGTAGTTCGCGGACTGGCCACCTTCATCGGTGCCTACATTATTACCTGGGTGGGGCGCCGGGTTATCTTCGATATTCGTAGCGCGCTATTCAGCCGGGTTGTGAATTTGCCTGCCAGTTACTATGACAACAACTCCTCCAGCGCGATCATCTCGAAGCTGATTTACGATATCGAACAACTGGCAAATGCCGCTACCAATGCAATTTTTGTTGTCATCCGCAACGGACTTACAGTCATTGGTGTGTTTTCCTACATGACTTATCTCAGCTGGAAGCTGACGGCCCTGTTTCTCATACTCGTGCCTGTGCTTGTTTATATGGTGCGCATCATGTCACGCAAGTTGCGCAAGGCGAGCGAGAATATTCAACAGTCCATTGGCGATATTACCAAGGTCACCCAGGAGGCTACAGACGGGCAGCGTGTGGTCAAAGCGTTTAATGCCCAGGAGCAGGAGATCAAGGTATTCAACCAGGCAAACAACAGAAATCGGCAACAGGCGCTGAAGCAGGTTGTTGCGTCAGCAGGGGGCACTTTTGTTCTTGAGGTCGTCGCCGGTATCGCCATTGGTGCCGTTATCTATCTCGCCCTGTTACAAAGTGCAGCAGGCGAATTTACTACGGGTGGATTTGTTGCCTATTTGACGGCGTTGCTGGTGCTGATGCCAGCGGCAAAAAGATTGAGTGGTGTCAATCAGATGTTGCAAGCGGGCATTGCCGCTTCAAACAGCGCTTTCATGCTGCTGGATCAAGAACCCGAAAGTGATACTGGAACCCTGGAGCGCGATCGGGTTCAAGGGTCCATTCAATATAAAGGTGTTGTTTTCGGTTATGAAGAGGCCGATGGTACCGCCGTTGAAAATATCAGTTTTGACGTTGACTCCGGTCAGGTTATCGCGCTTGTCGGCGCTTCGGGTAGTGGCAAGACAACAATTGCCAATCTGTTGGCTCGATATTATACCGTCAGCAATGGCGAAATATTGATAGATGGCATTAATATAAACGACTTCAAACTGCAAAATCTTCGCCATCACCTCGCTATTGTTAGTCAGGAAACAATGCTTTTTGATGACACGATAAGAAATAATATTGCCTATGGCCATGAAACCGAGATTGATCTCAAGAGACTTGCCGCTGCCGCCAATGCTGCACACGTAACCGAGTTTGTCGACAAATTGTCACAGGGGATGGATACCCTTGTGGGTGAAAAGGGGCTGCGATTGTCCGGCGGCCAACGCCAGCGCATTGCTATTGCACGGGCAATTTATAAAAACGCCCCGATTCTGATTATGGATGAAGCTACTTCCGCGCTGGACACGGCATCAGAAAGACATGTGCAGGCCGCCATTGAGGCACTGACAGAAAATCGAACTACACTGGTGATTGCGCATCGCTTGTCCACAGTCGAGCGGGCAGACAAGATCATGGTCATGGATCAAGGCAGGATTATCGAAATTGGTACGCACAAGGACTTGCTCGCCAAAAATGGTGCCTACAGCAATCTCTACAAGATGCAGTTCCGGAACGAACACTGAGTCGTTATCGTGCTGTGGCTGGTTAATCGTTGGCAAACAATAAATATTGTCAGCCTTGCCCTGTGGCCACTGTCAATAATCTATTGCGTCATCGTCGCGCTGCGTCGACTGGCCTACCAGACCGGGGTGCTGAAAAGTATTTCAGTCGGGTTGCCGGTTATTGTCGTTGGCAATATTACCGTCGGGGGAACCGGTAAAACGCCCCTGGTAATCTGGTTGGCTGACTGGCTGAAAACACAAGGACACCGCCCGGGAATCGTTCTGCGGGGTTATGGCGGTAAGTCGAAAATCTGGCCGCGACAGGTACAGGCAGAATCATCAGCGGTTGACGTCGGTGATGAAGCAGTGTTGCTGGCGCGTCGCACCGCCTGCCCGGTGGTTGCGGCACCGGATCGTGTTGCCGCGGCCAGAGAGCTGGTACATCACACTGACTGCACCATAATAATCAGCGACGATGGCCTGCAACACTATCGGCTGCGCCGGGACTACGAAATCTCGGTAGTGGATGGGCAGCGCGGTTACGGTAACGGCTTCTGTTTACCGGCAGGACCCCTGCGGGAGCCCGCGGGGCGAGTCAAAAAGGTCAACCTCGTAGTGACCAATGGTAAAGCGGAAGAGGGAACGTTGACAATGGAAGTCAAGCCTACCGCGTTCCGTAATATCAGAAGTAATAAACAGGTGCCGTTAAATGATTTTAAAAACAAAGCCGTTCATGCGATTGCGGGCATTGGTAATACGGCTCGATTCTTCGATACACTAAGAAGCATAGGGACAAAGACGGTCAATCATCCCTTTCCGGATCATTACCGGTTTTCCGAAAACGATCTGGATTTCGGTGATAATCTGGATATTATAATAACTGAGAAAGATGCAGTAAAATGTACCCGCTTTGCCGGTACAAATTGTTGGGTACTGATGGTTGACGCCAGGCCCACAGCGGCAATGGTGGAAAAACTTCGGACCTGGGTTGAGGAGACTCGTATTGGATAAGAAA
>JAZFSZ010000044.1:0-6794 GCA_036446455.1 Acidiferrobacterales bacterium | reverse complement strand
ATGAACCAAGATTATTCTGACACTCGAGTTGGGCAAAGAACAAGCCAGCGATATGAAATATGATATGACATGCACAATTAACGGTTTACAAATTTAAAAGTAGTGTTTTTCCGCAGTTTTTCAGGCTTAGTAAAAGTAGTTTTATTAGCAATTAATGAAATTATGATTAAACTATTGTTGAGTAGAAAAACAAAACGGGCGCCACTGGCTCCCGTTTTGTTCTTTTACGTGGTTGAATTTGAATTATTTTTTCGGACAACTGTTGCGATCAGACTCGACTTTGCCGGTTAAACGCAAGAAACCGCCAAACGGTCCCATGTTGCTCATGGCTTCACCGTAAGGCCCACTAAATATCAGTCGAAATGTCATCATTGCACCCATTGCCCCAAGTTTGCCATTTCCCATTTTTACCCAGTTTTTGTCTTTCGCTGACATGACATAATCGTACGAACTATCAAGTTTTTCCGTTTTCACCCAGCCGCCATATACGCAGGTTGCTTTACCGTTTTTGTCCGAGATCTGCATTTCGACCCTAGGACTATCTTTGCAGTTACGACGATATATTTGCATGACTTTGTAGCCCTTTTCACCGCTGTTTTCTACCCAACCGGATTCCTTCAATTTTTCGGTTAAGCCTTTGTCAGCGTTCCAGGCTTTACATGCTTCAGCGGCCCATTCACCCGACATAAATACGGGTGCGGCATAAACATTAATACTGAATAAAAGACTTAATAAAGTGGTTGTTATAATGGCTCTCATTTTATTTTCCCTCCTAATGGATTGTCTCGTTGAATGACTGACGAGTTTTCTGCTGTGCACCTGCATCGAGGCAGTTGAGTGCTGACCAGGTGCGATATTGAGGCATCCAGCTTACCGGAATGATTTTCAGGCAACAACTGATTGCCCGGCCAGGCAGGGCGTCCAATTCATTGACTTTACAAGTGGGATGTTTGTTGAGGAACTGGATATTTTACTTGCCTTGGCTGAACTACTGTATATAATCACAGTATCACTGGACAGATATACAGTATTTCGACCATGTTACGTGCCCTTACCCCCAGACAAGCAGAGATCCTGGAAATGATCCGCGATTACATCGCGGAGCAGGGTCACCCGCCCACCCGGGCAGATATCGCCCGGGTGCTGGGGTTCCGCTCACCCAATGCTGCTGAAGAGCACCTGCGGGCATTGGCGAAGAAGGGGGCCATCGAATTAGTGCCTGGGGCGTCGCGTGGTATTCGTTTGCCCAATGAGGGTTTGCCGGTCGTGGGTCGCGTTGCCGCCGGTTACCCCATCCTGGCGCAGGAAAATATTGAAGATCATTACAATCTGGACGCGAACCTGTTTCATCCGCGGGCCGATTATTTACTGCGGGTGCAGGGCCAGAGTATGCGCGATATTGGTATTAACGACGGTGATCTACTGGCAGTGCATCACACGCCCGAAGCCAGCAATGGCCAGATCGTGGTAGCGCGGGTCGAGGACGAGGTCACCGTTAAACGGTTTCAACGCAGGAGCAAATACCGGGTAGATCTGGTACCCGAAAATTCTGATTTTTCTCCCATTAAGGTCGACCTTCGACAACAGTCCCTGGCAATTGAGGGTCTGGGTGTCGGCATCCTTAGAAACGGAAAGCTCCGATGAACCTGGATCAATTATTGCGACGCGCCGACATTTGGCGCGGGGGCGACACCCCCCCTGAAAACACTGCAGGCATTTCCACCGGCGTGCCACAACTGGACGCATTGCTACCGGGTGGCGTCTGGCCCAGAGGCGCGCTCACAGAAATTCTGATTCCTGATGAGGGGGTAGGTGAGTTAAGCCTGGTGATGCCGGCGTTGGCCGGCTTGAGTCATGCCAAGCGTTGGCTGGCCTGGGTGGCGCCACCGCATATCCCTTATGCCCCGGCGCTGGTATCGGCCGGCGTTGATTTATCGCGGGTAATGGTAGTTCGCCCACGGAGCGGAACGGACGGTCTGTGGGCGGTAGAACAAACCTTGCGTGCCGGTACCTGTGGCGCCGTGCTGGCATGGCTTACCGGTGCCGATACCGCCACCATGCGTCGACTGCAACTGGCGGCCGAGGTGGGCAATAGCTGGGGCGTATTGTTTCGGCCTTTGAGGATGGCGAGCCAAGCCTCACCAGCGGCACTACGTTTGAAGCTCGAACCCACGTCGCGCGGCCTGGCAGTACATGTGCTGAAGTGCCGGGGTGGTTGGGCCGCCGGCCCTGTCTATATTGAGAAGGCCCATGCTTTGGCTGGCTCTGCATTTTCCCCGACTACCACTAGAGGTGTTCAGTCGGGGCATCATCTCCAGTGAGCCGCAGGCAACATGCTGGGGCAGCGGGAACAAGACGCACGTTCTAATCTGTAATGCCCCCGCTGCTTCTCTTGGTGTACGCTCTGGCATGCCGCTGCGTGCGGCCTGCGCATTAACAGATAAGATAAAGCTTTATCCCCGTGATGAGGTGCTGGAACAGGAAGCGCTGAAACAGGTCGCTGCCTGGGCTACACGTTTTACTTCTCTTGTCAGCCTTTCTTTCTCGCAAACCGTATTGCTGGAAGTGGCGGGCAGCCTTGCCCTGTTTGCTGGTCTTGATCCTTTATTAAAGGAAGTGCGCGACGGCCTGGATGAATTGGGCTATCAGGTCGCGTTAGCCGTGGCACCAACGCCCCTGGCGGCAGTATGGCTTGCCCGCACAGCTCAGGAAGAAGTGATCGAGCACAAGGCACAGCTTGCCATGGTATTGGGCCACATTCCCCTTCACTGCTTACAGCTAAACGATAAACAATTACATTCACTAAACGGCATGGGTCTGCAAAAGGTGGCGGATCTGGTGCGCTTGCCGCGTGATGGATTAACCCGTCGCTTGGGAAAAGAGCTGATGTTGAAGTTGGACCGTGCCTTTGGACATGCCCCTGATCCACAGAAACCATACATACCGCCACTACGTTTTCGTAGTCGGTTGCTGTTGCCGGCCGAGGCCGACAATATTGAGGCTCTGCTATTTGCTATTCATCGCTTACTAACCGAGTTAGGCGGTATGTTGCTGGGGTGTGGCGGCGGGGTGCAGGAACTGTCTTTGCAATTACTGCATCGCGACCAGCAAATTAGTAGCACGAAAAAAGATGTCACGCATATCGATCTCAGGCTGGCCGTACTCAGTCGTGACGTGACGCACCTGATGGCCGTGCTGCGCGAACGACTGGAGCGGGTCACGCTGGAGGCACCGGTAATCGAAATCGTGATCGTGGCTGACACCATTTTGCCTTTGGGCAGTCACCCTCAGGATCTATTCACCAAACAAGGTGAAAGTGAACATGATTGGCAGTTTTTGCTGGAGCGTTTGCGAGCGCGGCTGGGTGACGATGCGGTACATGGGTTGAGGCAAGTCGCTGAACACCGGCCGGAACGGGCGTGGTGTTACGGACCTGTAGGTAAAGACAAAGTGGATGAAGAACTGAAATTCAGCAGGCGTCCGCTGTGGTTA
The DNA here is from genome assembly GCA_036446455.1 of Acidiferrobacterales bacterium. Taxonomy (GTDB): domain Bacteria; phylum Pseudomonadota; class Gammaproteobacteria; order Acidiferrobacterales; family JAJDNE01; genus JAZFSZ01. The sequence continues at coordinate 3,302 of JAZFSZ010000044.1, read as the reverse complement.
CTGGACGAACCTATGCCATTAACCACCAATAGTGACGATCAACCGCGCTTTCATGGCGTGTTGCAGTTGGACCTTGATCGAGAGCGCATCGAAAATGGCTGGTGGGACGACAATGAAATCGCCCGCGATTATTTTGTTGCGCGCAATCCCCGTGGCCTGGAGCTATGGGTATATCGTGAGTTGCGCGGCGAGCAACGCTGGTTCCTGCATGGCATTTTCGGGTGAGTTGTCGCCACGCAAACGAATTACCCCGCATTGATACGCGAACCAGTTGCGTTGAATGAGGCTGGTGCAATGGGTCAAGACAGGACTAAACATCAGGCATCGAAGCCTCTCGACCTCTCCAAAAGAGATGGCGCTGTGCGTCATCCTCGGGAGCCGGTCGAATATGCGGAGTTACATGCAGTTTCCAACTTCACTTTTCTGCGTGGTGCCTCGCGTCCAGAAGAACTGGTCACACGTGCTTATGAGTTGGGTTACTCGGCGCTAGCGCTAACCGATGAATGTTCTGTTGCTGGCATAGTGCGGGCACACGTTGCCGTCAAGGACCACAATTTCAAATTAATTGTCGGCAGCGAATTCCGCTTGCAGGACGGTTTGCGGCTGACACTATATGCTACCAGTCGTGAGACCTATGGCGATCTTTCTCAACTGATAACCCGCGGACGCCGCGCCGCAAACAAGGGTGAATATTGCTTAACGCGCTCAGATGTTTCCGAGCTGGCAGGGAATTGCCTGGCTTTATGTTTGCCTGAAGAAAGCACTGATGTTGGGCACGTACAATGGTTGGCCGATACATTTCCCGGTAATGCCTGGATCGCTGTGGAATTATTGCGACAAGGCGATGACCGCAATCGCTTGTTCCAACTAATTGATATCGGAAAACAAACCGGGCTCAGACTGGTCGCCGCCAATAATGTACATGCCCATGAGCGACAACGACGTCCCTTGCAGGACACCCTGACTGCTATACGACTGCGCACCACGGTTGAAGCCGCGGGTCATAATTTACACGCCAATGGCGAGCGCTATCTGCGACGTCGTGAGGTGCTGGCCCGGCTTTACCCGCGAGAGTTGCTTGCCGAGACGCTGGTCATTGCCGAGCGTTGTCAGTTCTCGCTGGATGAACTGCGTTACGAATATCCGCAGGAGTTGGTACCTGAAGGTGAGACCCCGGCGCATTATCTCAGGCACCTGACCGAGGCCGGCATAAAGGTGCGCTGGCCCAAAGGCGAAACAAAAAAGGTCCGGCAGCTGATTGAGCATGAGCTGCAGCTCATCGCCGAGTTAAGTTATGAACCTTATTTTTTGACGGTGTATGACATTGTCAGGTTCGCGCGATCACAAAACATTCTATGTCAGGGCAGGGGCTCTGCTGCCAACTCCGCCGTATGTTATGCCCTCGGTATTACCGAGGTAGATCCTTCGCGCATGGAGATGTTGTTCGAGCGATTTATATCCAGGGAACGTAATGAGCCGCCAGACATTGATGTCGACTTCGAACATGAACGTCGCGAGGAGGTGATCCAGTATCTATATAGCAAGTATGGCCGCCACCGTGCGGCACTCACCGCTACAGTCATTACCTATCGACCACGTAGCGCTATCCGCGATGTGGGTAAGGCTATGGGTCTGTCGCTGGAACAGGTCGATCGCCTGGCCAAGAACATGCAATGGTGGGACGGCAAAATGATAGAGCCCGAACGTTTACGCGAAATTGGTTTTGATCCCGCTAATCCGGTAATGGTGCGGTTGATGGTAATTGTAGACCAGATCCTTGGTTTCCCCCGGCACTTGTCTCAACACGTCGGCGGTTTTGTTATTGCGCGCGATGACCTTTCGCGCCTGGTACCGATCGAGAATGCTGCCATGGAAGATCGTACGGTAATTCAATGGGACAAGGATGATCTTGATGCGTTGGGGTTACTTAAGGTCGATTGCCTGGCGCTGGGCATGCTCACTGCCATCCACCGCGCCTGTGATCTCCTTACCAGGTTTCGAGGTCGGCTGTATTCACTGGCCAGTATTCCGCCCGAAGATCCCGTTGTTTATGAAATGATTCAGCACGCCGATACCGTCGGTGTGTTCCAGATTGAATCGCGTGCGCAAATGGCCATGTTACCCCGGCTCAAACCCGCCAACTTTTACGATCTGGTAATCGAAGTGGCCATCGTCCGGCCCGGACCGATTCATGGGGATATGGTGCATCCTTATTTGCGCCGACGTCAGGGACTGGAACCGGTGACCTACCCCAGCGAAGCAGTGCGCGATGTGTTACGACGCACCCTGGGGGTTCCTATCTTTCAGGAGCAGGTAATCAAGCTTGCCATGGTGGCGGCCGGTTTTACACCGGGCGAGGCCAATCAGTTGCGTCGTTCCATGGCAGCGTGGAAGCGCCATGGTGGCCTGGGGCATTTCGAGCAACGCCTGATCGACGGTATGGCAGCACGAGGTTACTCGGAGAAATTTTCGCGTCGCATCTTCCAGCAGATTCAGGGATTTGGCGAATATGGTTTTCCGGAATCCCATGCCGCCAGTTTTGCCTTGCTGGCCTATGCCTCGGCCTGGCTCAAGTGCCACGAACCGGCAGCCTTTACCTGTGCGCTTTTGAACAGCCTGCCCATGGGTTTTTATGGCCCATCGCAACTGATACAGGATGCCAAACGACACGGCGTAGAAGTTCGCCCGGTTGATGTCATGGTGAGCGATTGGGATTGTTCATTGGAGTCCGGTAAAAATAATGAGCCGGTATTGCGACTGGGACTGCGTATGATTAAAGGTCTATCGCAGACCGGTGCCAAACGTCTGGTGGAAGCGCGCCGACAAGGAGCCTTTATGGATATATCTGATCTGGCACATCGCGCATTGCTGAATCGTCGTGATGTCGAAGTACTGTCCGCTGCTGACGCCTTGCGCAGCCTGGCTGGTCATCGACATCACGCCCGTTGGGAGGCGCTGGCAGTAGAGGCGCAGACCCCGTTACTGGGCGAATCGAGAGTCAATGAAGCGCAACCCTTGTTACGCTCCCCTACCGAAGGCGAAGATATTGTAGAGGATTATCGCAGTCTGGCATTAACGCTGCGACGTCATCCCTTAAGTGTATTGCGAGAGAAGTTGGCGCCGTTACAACTAACACGCGCAGAAGAGCTGGCCGATATTGCGCATGGCCGTCACATTCGTACAGCGGGTCTGGTCATCAGTCGCCAGCGACCCGGCACTGCGACTGGCGTTGTTTTTGTGACACTGGAAGACGAGACCGGACATATCAATCTGGTGGTGTGGAATCGCATCATGGCGCAGTA
>JAZFSZ010000043.1:0-10485 GCA_036446455.1 Acidiferrobacterales bacterium | reverse complement strand
AGTTCGTCGATCCAGACCAGGCAAACGGGCGTTACTCAATCCTTTTTCACCACTTTTGCTGAGCTGGAGCGGCCGCGGTGAGCTGGCTGTGCTGACAGAAATAGAAGCAAATGGTTTGCCGCTGGATCTCAAGGGTGAGGCAACGTTTTGTGGATTTTATGTGAATGAGTTGATGCTAAGGCTTTTGCATCGACACGACGCCCACGAAGCGTTGTTTGAGGGATACCATCGTTGCCTGCTGGCACTGCAAACTGGTCAGGTAAATGATGCAACACTGAGAATATTTGAAACCTTGATGTTGCAAGAACTCGGCTACGGTTTGGTGCTTGATCACGATACGGTTGCTAATATGCCGATACAGGCAGATCTCACATACGAATATATCGCCGACAGCGGTCCGCGGCGCCTTAATACGGGTGAATCGGCCCGCCAGGGAGTTGAAGTGCGCGGCGCCACTTTACTGGCACTGGCAGCGGGAGACCTGGGTGAGGCCAGAACGCTGAAGGAACTAAAATTGTTAATGCGCTATGTGTTAAAGCACCATTTGGGCGATCGTCCCCTGAACAGTCGAAAGTTAATGCAAACCATAAGACATCACACACTTATTGAATCGGGAGAGAGGAAGAGTTGATATTACTTGGCGTTAATATTGATCACGTTGCGGCGTTGCGACAGGCACGGGCTACGGTTTATCCCAATCCGGTGCAGGCAGCCATTGAGGCTGAACAGGCGGGTGCGGACTCAATCACCATGCATCTGCGGGAAGATCGCCGACACATTCAGGAACGTGATGTCGAACTGGTGCAGCAAATAATGCAGACTCGTCTCAATCTGGAAATGGCAGTTATCGACGGGATGCTGGAGTTTGCCGAAAGAATCAAACCGCAGGATTGCTGTCTGGTGCCCGAGCGACGCGAAGAGCTGACCACGGAGGGTGGCCTGGATGTTGTCGGTCAACTGGACCGGATAAAGGACGCCGTTGATAGATTGGCGGCAACCGGAACACGAGTATCCCTTTTTATCGATGCCGATGAAGCCCAGGTCGAGGCCGCGGCAGAAAGCGGCGCACCGGTAATCGAGATTCATACCGGTCATTTTGCGGGTGCGGCTGAATCCCGAGGTGTCAAGAAAGAACTCGCACGCATCCAGCTGGCGGTGAAACAGGGGATTGATTCCGGTCTCCAGGTCAATGCAGGACACGGCCTGCATTATCACAACGTTCATGATATTGCCGCCATCCCCGGGGTGGGTGAACTGAATATCGGCCATGCGATTATTGCGCGCGCCCTGTTTACCGGGTTACAGGAAGCTGTCCGGGAGATGAAACGTCTTATGCACGAGGCGAGCCCGGCATGATATTCGGTATTGGTACTGACATCGTTGGTGTGGCGCGCATGGAAAAAAGTCTGGCACGATTTAGCGAACGATTTGCCCGCCGTATTCTGACCGATGCTGAGTTCGCTGATTTCCGGGAAACCGCGCGCCCGGCACACTTTCTGGCAAAACGATTTGCCGCAAAAGAAGCGACTGCCAAGGCTATGGGAACCGGTTTTCGCAATGGCCTGAGTTTGAGGCAGATTGGCGTCGGACACGACACCAATGGCAAACCGCAGTTACAGTTTTCGGGAGTTGCCGCTGACTTTCTCCATCACAACTCGATTAACAGCGTCCATATCAGTCTGGCCGATGAAAAAGACTACGCTGTCGCCTTTGTGACACTGGGTTGTGACTAGTGCTTGCTTAAAATACCCACTGGATCCTGGTGTTCTGAAATAAACGCAGATGCCGCAGAGGCGTAAAGTGCACAACAAAATAAAAGATATTTTTTGTTAGCTCTGCGTCTTTAGCGCTGTTCGCGTTGTTTCCAGGGCGCCGCGGCTAACTGAACACTATTCAGTTTTGAGAAAGGTTCAAGTCAATCGCGAACGATTTCACCGCGAAACCCTTTAATGGCAGCAACGCCAGTCATGGCAAGGCCGGCGAGCACCAGCAGCGGACCCACGAGCGCGATTGGGCTGGCAAGGAATGCCCCGGCCAGTTCAATCCGGAGCGCGACCGCCAGGTAAAGTACGCCCGAGTGTAATATTGCACCGGCGATAAAAGTCCAGCTAATGACCTGTTTGAAACGGGTAGACACCGCTAAAAAACAAAGCACAAGACCGACGACGATATTGAGCAAGGCCTCCAGATTGCCATGGGAATGGGGGCCGCCCTTGATGGCGTCAATGGTCGCACGACTGTTCAAGCTGGCCGACAGGGCAAGAATTGCGTTGGTGTTGTTTTGCGCAATCTGTTTTCCTGTCATGTCATTCAGCTCTTCATCAACAAACCCATTGCTGGATATTTCCTGGAGCATGCTTAACTTCTGACCGCGATTGGCTTGTGCCTCGCCGATAGCATCGAATTGGGTGACGATCATATAAGGCCCCAATGCCGCTGTGAAAACCAGGTAGAGAAAACCGAAGACAATATTCTTTTTCCCAATCATATTGGCGCTCCTCACAGGTCAGAAATTACTTGAGGATCAGTGTAAAGGTTTACCGCCGGGCTGCAACAAATTTGCTATTGTATAGAGTATCGATTTGAAACGGTGAATACAGTTCCACTTCCCTGAAATGTGAAGCGTGTTAATGAGGATCCTGGATCAGGACAATCGAGTCGGCGAATGAATTACAGAAAACCAAAACTGAGAGCAGACAAATGCGTCGGAATTGTTATTCTGTGTCTTATGATCTCTCTTGTATCCGGGTGCGTTACCCCATCGATGGGCAGGGCCACCCGGTTGCATGCAAGTGGCAAGGTTGTTGAAGCCGAGACCATGCTGCTCGGGTTGGCGACGTCTGGCGATGTCGCGGCTCAGGCCTGGCTTGGCGCAATGTATGGCACCGGCAATGGCGTCAAGCGTGACTATGTAAAATCGTTCTACTGGCAGCAGAAAGCGGCAAAACGGGGACACATCGTTGCCCAGTACAATATCGCTGTCTTGTATGCACGGGGAAGAGGGGTGGCCAAGAGCAATGAAGAGGCGGCATTTTGGTTCCAGCAAGCCGCCGATGCCGGCATGCCACAAGCACAACTGCATATGGGATTGATGCGCGAGAAAGGCTGGGGCGTAAGTCGCTGCCCTTATGAAGCATCAAAATGGTATTTCCGTGCAGGGCAGACATTTGTTGAGCACAGCAATTTCAAAATGGCGCGACATGCGCAGCGGCAAATACAGCGCATATTGCCGGATTACTATCTTGCCTGGCAGCTAAAGGACGAAATTTTTATTGGTGGGAGGACCAAATAGCCTGGCATACGGCTTAATTGCCCACTTGCCCCGTGATATCGTTGATTTTTCGGGTACGGAAGCAATACTCAAATAAGGGGGGAATCCAGTGCGGCAGAAGGCACCACTTATCCTGGTTGTGGATGACAATGCAGGCAATCTTGAACTGCTGTCACGTCGATTGCAGAAGAAGGGGTATGCAACGGTGTGTGCGAACTCGGGCAAGAAAGCACTCACACTGCTGGATGAACAGTCATTTGATCTGGTATTGCTCGATATCATGATGCCGGAGATGAGCGGTACCAAGGTGCTGGAAACCATCCGTACCAAATCGACGATGGAAGGCCTGCCGGTTATCATGGCAACCGCCAAGGACACCAGTGAAGACATGGTGCATTCACTCAAGCTTGGTGCCAATGATTACATCACTAAACCCATAGACTTCCCGGTATTGTTTGCGCGAGTGCAGACACAGCTTGCACTCAAGGCGGCCAACGACAAGAACCATGAACTGGTGGGCCAGCTTGAGTCACGCAATGAATTCATCCGCTCAATATTTGGCCGCTATGTTTCCGATAATGTGGTCGAACAACTACTGACAACGCCAGACGCATTGCGCCTTGGCGGTGAAACCAAGAACCTCACCATCATGTTTTCAGATATACGTGGATTCACACCGATTGCAGAGTCCTTGCCGCCGACCAGTGTTGTCGAAATGCTGAACAACTATTTTGGCGTCATGACCGACGTTATCGATCAGTACAAGGGCACAATTAATGAGTTTTACGGTGATGGCATCCTCGTCTTTTTTGGTGCGCCCATGCCAATGGAAGATCACGCCAGAGTATCGCTGGAATGTGCCTGCAGTATGCAACAGCACATGTCGCGGGTGAATGAAATAAATCGTGAGGCCGGGTTGCCTGAACTGGCGATGGGAATCGGTATTAATACAGGCAACGTCGTGGTTGGAACCATTGGCGCCCATACCCGCAGCAAGTATGGCATTGTCGGTTCGCCGGTGAATCTGGCTGCGCGAATTCAGTCCAAAGCCAGTGCCGGCGAGGTGTTGGCTGCCGAAGTTACGCTGATGGCGGCGGGACCGGGAGTGGAATCTTCAGAGGCCCGAACCATTGAGGCCAAGGGCATTGAACACCCGGTGTCGGTTTACCAGATTATGGGTCTGAATAATCAGGACAGCTTGGCGCCCACAGAGATACAGCAAAGAAAGTAGAAAAAAGGCGTGACTTGATGGTTCAAGCACGCCTGATTTGTTTGGCTCCCCGGGACAGACTCGAACTGCCGACAAGGTGATTAACAGTCACCCGCTCTACCAACTGAGCTACCGGGGAAGAGGGCGCGTATGGTACTGACGAGCCCATGCAGGGTCAAGACACGTCGCAATTCAAGGCATTTCCAGAGCTGGATACGGTTGATACTCTCGCCCTGCCGCTGCGAAAGATGATAATGGCGCGCCGGTAGCGGGGTTCATGACAGAATGTGAATGTGGCATTGGGGTATGCCATGCCGGTGGGCCTGTACATAATATAGTAATAGTAGCCGCTGCCCTGGTTCAGCCGGGTGCCCTTGCTTAGCGGTCCCTGCACTCTCAATAGCCGGTCGCCAGGATCACGCAGACGGTCTCTGTCTGCGTCGGTAAATATTATCCAGCCGCGATCCCAGGCCGACCCTCTGTTACAGTTGCTGCCATCGTTGCTGGCGCAAATGGTGATGGTTTGTCGATATTTGATGGCGACAATGCGGGCATAGGCCATATCAGCCATGAGTCCATTGAGCTCAGTGGCAGCGGTATAACTACGGAGCATGCTGCCGGCGCCTGTGGCCATAACGCCCAATATACTGGCGATGGAGAGACTGACCAGAACCTCAAGTAGCGACAATCCTTTTTGATTTACCGGCAGTGACGAGACCAGTGAGCCTGTTGGTTTTTGCCAATGGCAGGTACAAAAAAATGCACCAGCAGGAAACTGCCCTGGAACGGGCAAGCGTAGAAGTTTCATCGTCGTCCTCCCTGACAACTGTTATCATTACATATCGGAATTTCTTCCGATTAATACAGCGAGCATCCTGCTGCTGTTTGTGCAACGAATGAAGTCTATGCGGGTAGCCGGCTTTGATCAAGCAGCGAAGCTGGTGTCATGCGCTGCCCAGCAGTTTCTGTAAACGGTCCAGCGCGCCATCCAGAGTTTTCATATCCGTGGCAAAGGACAGGCGCATATACCCCTCGGCACCAAAGGCGGATCCCGGTACCAAGGCTACACCGACGTTGTCTAAGATCATCTCGGCAAATTCGACGTCATTACTGATGCCATCAAGTTCAGCGATGGCATCTTCCATGGTGGGAAACGCATAAAAGGTTCCCTCCGACGGGCGGCAGCGTACACCCTTGATCTGATTCAGCCGATCGACGACATGGTGGTGACGTTCTTTAAAGGCATCGAGCATGGGTCTGATGCAACCCTGGTCGCCATTGAGCGCCGCGGTGGCGGCCACCTGAGAGATGGATGTTGGATTGGAAGTGCTCTGTGACTGGATCTTTTTCATCGCCGCGATCAGCGGCTGCGGTCCGGCGGCATATCCAATGCGCCAACCGGTCATGGAATAAACCTTGGAAACACCATTCAGGACAATAGTGCGCTCATAAAGGTCCGGGCAGGCCATGGTGATATTGCAGAATGGTTCCGGCGCCCACAGGATATGTTCGTACATGTCATCAGTGGCAATCAGCACGTGTGGGTGTTCGCGCAATACGTCTCCAAGAGCCTCCAGTTCGCTACGCGTATAACAGGCACCGGTGGGATTGGACGGACTGTTAATAACAAACAAACGTGTCTTGTCAGTGATAACCGCCGAAAGTTGTTCCGGGCTGATTTTGAAGCCCCGGTCGATGCCGGCAGAAATAATAACCGGTTTACCATCGGCCAGTAACACCATGTCAGGATAGGACACCCAGTAAGGCGCAGGAATGATTACCTCATCATCCGTATCCAGCAATGCCTGCGCCATGTTATAAAAACTCTGCTTGCCGCCGCAGGAAACCAGAATCTGACCGGTTTCATAGGAAAGATTGTTGTCGCGTTGAAACTTGTCGATAATGGCCTGTTTGAGTTCCGGCGTACCATCGACAGCGGTGTACTTGGTAAAGCCGTTGTGGATGGCTTCGATGGCCGCTTCCTTGATATGGTCCGGGGTATCAAAATCGGGTTCGCCGGCCCCGAGACCAATGACATCCTTGCCAGCGGCGCGCAGTTCGCGGGCGCGGGTGCTAACGGCGAGAGTGGGAGAAGGCTTTACCCGCTGGACCCGGCGAGAGAGGCGGATATCGTTCAAAGGCGTAAATTCCACAAATCGATATGCATATTGCCGAGATCATATACTTTCTCTCAGGTGATGGCGAACATGTTATGAGTAATGAATTTCAACTAGTCCAACCATTTCCACCGGCGGGTGATCAGCCGCAGGCTATCGAGAAATTGATTAATGGTCTCGAAGCGGGCGAGGCCTTTCAGACCCTGCTCGGTGTTACCGGATCGGGCAAAACCTACACTGTCGCCAATGTCATCCAGCAGACCCAGCGACCGGCACTGATTATGGCGCCCAACAAGACGTTGGCGGCGCAACTGTATGCCGAGATGCGTGATTTCTTTCCGCATAACGCGGTTGAGTACTTTGTATCCTATTATGACTACTATCAGCCCGAGGCTTATATGCCCGCGTCGGACACCTTTATCGAAAAAGATGCGGCTATCAACGAGCACATTGAACAAATGCGACTGTCGGCCACCAAGGCCCTGCTGGAGCGCCGAGACACCATAATCGTGGCTACGGTGTCTGCCATCTACGGTCTCGGCGACCCCAAATCCTATCACGGCATGATCCTGCACCTGCGCCGGGGCGCCATCATGGATCAACGCGCCATTCTCAAACGACTGGCGGAGCTGCAATACAAGCGAAACGATGTCGAGCTGCATCGCGGAACGTTCCGAGTCCATGGCGATGTCATTGATATCTATCCGGCAGATTCCGATCGCCTGGCGATTCGGGTAGAACTGTTTGGCGATGGACTCGATGGCATCAGCCAGTTTGATCCGCTCACCGGTGAGGTGGTCGAAAAACTCACTCGCGCTACCATTTACCCCAAGTCGCATTACGTGACGCCACGCGAAAAAGTATTGCATGCAGTGCAACTGATTCGCGATGAGTTAGCCCCGCGTCTGCAACAGCTGCGCGATGCAGACAAATTGGTAGAGGCACAACGATTGGAGCAACGTACGCGTTATGATATGGAGATGATGCAGGAGCTGGGGTATTGCTCCGGTATCGAAAACTACTCGCGCTATTTATCTGGCCGTGAACAGGGCGAGCCACCACCGACCCTGATTGACTATCTGTCGGATAATTCTCTGCTGATACTGGATGAGAGTCACGTCACCGTGCCCCAGATCGGAGGGATGTATAAAGGTGACCGATCGCGTAAGGAAACCCTGGTGGAATACGGGTTCCGTCTGCCGTCGGCGCTGGACAATCGCCCATTGCGGTTTGATGAGTTTGAACAGCTCATGCCACAGACGATATTTGTTTCCGCCACTCCGGGGCCGTATGAGCTGGAACACGCACCGGATGTTGTCGATCAGGTGGTCCGACCCACGGGCCTGATAGACCCGGCACTGGAAGTACGACCGGTGGTAACACAAGTTGATGACCTGTTGTCGGAGATTCGCAAGCGGGTGGCTGCTAACGAGCGCGTGCTGGTAACCACGCTCACCAAGCGGATGGCGGAGGATTTGACCGAGTATTACCACGACCACGATGTGCGTGTGCGTTATTTGCACTCCGATATCGATACCATAGAACGTGTAGAAATATTGCGCGATCTGCGCGCCGGTGAATTCGATGTGTTGGTCGGCATCAATCTATTACGAGAAGGTCTGGATATGCCGGAGGTCTCGCTGGTCGCTATACTTGATGCAGACAAAGAAGGCTTTCTGCGTTCGGCGCGTTCCCTCATTCAGACCATAGGTCGTGCCGCGCGCAATATTAATGGCATGGCCATTCTTTACGCCGCCAAGGAAACCAATTCCATGAAAACGGCCATTGGTGAAACCGAGCGTCGCCGCGAGAAACAAATGGCCCACAACAAGGCCAACAACATTACGCCAAAGAGCATCGTCAAGGCGGTGCGCGATATTATCGAGGCTGTGCCGGGCCGCGGGGTACGTGGGCGCAAGCTAAACCCGAGGGAGCAATTGCTGGTCGCCGAAGAGGCAGCGGACTATGAGGCCATGCCGGCCGCCAGCCTTGGCAAGGTGATTGCCAAGCTGGAAAAGCAAATGTTCAAGCATGCGAAAAATCTGGAGTTTGAAGAAGCTGCAGCCATGCGCGACAAAATCGATGCCATCAAGAATCGGCGTTTCGGGTTAGTCGAAAATTAAGCGAGTCAGGTTTAGCTTGAAGCCAAAGAATGAACGGCGTTGTTCCCGCAGTATCTTTTTTATTGGCGCGACCCCATCGCGACAGTACACTACGGTTTTAAACGAAGGAGTCTCCTTAACTCACATGTATCAGGTGCCGGCCTGGCGTTCCTCACCCAGTAGAACGACTTTTATAGCAATAAACGACGCACCAACCAGCCGATTGAATACTGTCTGGTCACTTAACATTAATACAGTCCCTGCCACAATATTTAACTGGATATAGTGCATCCGGCAACGAGGTGATTCTGGAGGGCAGTTTGCTGCCGAAAGCCATGCCGGCGAAGAAACTTGGCGCCGGTTCCGGTGCACACTGTGACATTTTGTTTACACCCGCAGCCGGGGAGTCCCATGTGGTGGAGACCGACATCATCTACTGGATCACCGGTAAAGGGCTGCTCACCCCTCGCACGAGTATGACGGTGACTGGCTGGAAAATTGTACTAAATTGGCACAGCACCTACATATGGCTTGGGCTTAATATCTGGCCCGCCGTTACGGGAAGGCCTTTTTGCCGTTTAAGCCAAAAGGCCTGAGCAAAATGGCGAAGGTGGTTCAGATGTCGTCAAGCGGTGATTTTATTCGACAGAACGGCGATTTTCTTTTTACTGTTAAGGGCTTGTGCGGTGCCCTGTTATATCCGATAGTTAGTGATGTTAATTCTATAGGCGAATAGCTGGGGGATGGCATGGAGTGGTTTGAGGGAAGCAAATCGAGCTCGAATGCGACAAAAACAATATTTACTGTGATAGCGATGGTGGCAACAATGTTTGTTGCGCAGGTCGCCAACGGAGCCGCTAAAAAAGAACTGACCTGGGCCGGTTGCGGTATTTCCAAAAAAGCCTTTATGTCCGAGATGGCAAAGGCCTACGAGGCCAAGACTGGCGTCAAAATCAAATTGCAGGGGGGTGGCGCCACCAAGGGTATCCGCATGGTGGCCTCGCGTGAAATCGATCTTGGTGGTTCCTGTCGTCAAACCCTGGAAAATCCAAGTACGCTTTCTTCGCACCCGAAAGAGCGCCGGATACAAATGGATCCGGTAGCGTGGGATGCCTTGGCGGTGCTCGTTCACAAGAGCAATCCGGTCGAAAACATAACTTTTGATCAGTTGCGCAAGGTATACACCGGCCGCATTACCAACTGGAATCAGCTGGGCGGGAAAAATGCCCCGATTCATCTCTATGTGCGTAAAGGAAAAATTTCAGGTGTGGGCCGCACAATTCGCGAGCTGATTTTCTACGACTACAACAAGGAATTTTACAGTCCTCGCATGCACATTGAGCGATCTTCTGGCCCAATTGAAAAGGCGATCCAGAAAGACGCCGTTAATGGTATTGCGATTAGCGGCATTAGCAGTGCCAAACGGCGCCAAGTCAAGCTACTGAAGCTGGAAGGTCTCGAACCCAGTTACGATAATATCAAGAATGGTTCCTACCTGCTCTATCGACCGTTGTTTCTGGTGACCCATTTGCGCAGCCTCGACAATCCTGAGATTTATAAATTTTCCCATTTTGTGCACAGCGAAGAAGGCAAGGAGATCATGCGCAAGGTGGGAACCGTGCCCTACGAAGACGCAATCCATTTGTGGTTGAAATATCTGACATCGGTGCGTAAGGCACAAGACGCTGGATTGCGGCAGTGAGCGCCTGAAAGATCGCTTTTCGGCTCTGCTGACTTGTGGTATTTTGCGCGACCTACAGGCGCGTAGCTCAGTTGGTTAGAGCA
>JAZFSZ010000042.1:0-5149 GCA_036446455.1 Acidiferrobacterales bacterium | reverse complement strand
TGGATGCCGTCAAGACCGGCCAGCAGCATTGATGCATAGGTGAAGTACGGGTTACCGGCGGCATCCGGAAAGCGCACCTCGACACGACGTGCCTTGGGGTTAGCCTCGTACGGTATACGGATAGATGCTGAACGGTTACGGGCCGAGTAGGCCAGCAATGTCGGTGCCTCGAAGCCCGGAACCAGACGCTTGTAGCTGTTGGTGGAAGCATTGGTAAAGGCATTTAGTGCACGCGCGTGTTTAATGATGCCGCCAATATAATACAGTGCAGTTTCACTGAGACTGCCATATTCGTTGCCGTTGAACAGATTTTCGCCGTCCTTAAACAGCGATTGGTGAACGTGCATACCATTGCCGTTATCACCGACCAGTGGCTTGGGCATGAAGGTCGCGGTCTTACCGAAGCCATGGGCAACATTATGGACGCAATATTTCAGGATCTGGTTCATATCAGCACGACGAACCAGGGTGTCGAACCGGGTGCCGATTTCGCACTGCCCGGCGGTAGCCACTTCATGGTGGTGTACCTCGGTGACAACACCCATTTCTTCCATGGCGAGACACATGGCGGCGCGAACATCGACCAGGGAGTCAACCGGCGGCACCGGGAAGTAACCGCCTTTGGGGCCCGGACGGTGGCCGATATTGCCGTCTTCAAATACTTTTGCGGAGTTCCAGCCGGCTTCTTCGGAATCCACCTTGTAGAAGGCACCGCTCATGTCGGCACCCCAGCGCACGTCGTCTAGCACGAAGAACTCGGGCTCAGGGCCGAAATAGGCGGTATCGGCGATACCAGTGGACTTCATGTAGGCTTCGGCACGTCTGGCAATGGTGCGCGGATCACGCTCGTAACCTTCACCGGTGACGGGCTCGATAATATCGCAGCGAATTATGATCTGTGCCTCTTCCGTGAATGGATCCATTACGGCGGTGCTGGCATCCGGCATCAGAATCATGTCGGATTCGTTAATACCCTTCCAGCCGGAGATGGATGAACCATCAAACATCTTGCCGCCTTCGAAAAAGGACTCGTCGACGGAATGGGCCGGCAGGGTGACATGCTGTTCTTTGCCCTTGGTGTCGGTAAATCTGAGGTCGACAAAAATCACCTCGTTGTCTTTCATCAATTTAATGACATCACTTGCGCCTGACATTGCTGGATTCCTCCTGAGAACGATTAACTAAAAAAAGATATTGCAAAATTGTGCCTGACAATTGCACTTAGCGTGCCAGACCCAAATAAATGGTAACTCGTTGATATCAATTAGTTATTAGATTTGTTGCAGACCATAATAGCACTATTATGGTGCGCACCAATAATGTGCTGCACTGTAATAGCGCAAATAAAATCCTATTAACTACTGAATCGAACCTCTACTTTCGAGATCACATCATCGTCGCGAATGGCGTCATTAAACTCCTGCACCAATTTACGGGCGGTTACGGTATCTCGAGCGCGTTCCAGAGGCAACAACAATTCCAGCTGAATCTTGCCGTTGAGGTAGTGCAGGCCAAATTGTTCGATATCGTTGACGGCGTCAATATTGCGAAAGCAGTGCAGCGCGCGCTTGATTACCTCAGAACGCTGCGGTAAAGCGTCGGTACGTTTCGCCGCTTGATCGTCTTCGGTGTCAATATGGACCGTGACGTCGCTGAGCTCGTCTATTTCTCTAATGAGTGTGGCGCGCACGGCTTCGGAAATCTGGTGCCCTTCCGACACACTAATGGAGGGGTTTACCTGAATATGCACATCTGCCAGGGCATCACCGCCCATGCGCCGGGTGCGCAGCATATGCAGTGCACTGACCCCGCCTACCGACAGAATAGAATTGCAAATTGCCTGTATCCGTTCCGGTTCAAGGCCAGTATCAACCAGTTCGCGCAGGCTATTCCACATCAAATCCCCGCCGATTTTGAAAATCATCAGTGCCACACCGATGGCGCCCAGAGCATCCAGATAATCGAGTCCGGCCATGGTGCCGGCGACGCCTACGAATACGATGATAGAGGAAATGGCGTCGGAACGGCTGTGCCAGGCATTGGCACGCAGCATGTCCGAGCGCACCTTGCGCGCAGTGCGCATGGTGTAGTGGAAAATGGCCTCTTTGGAGACAATCGACAGCGCCGCTACGATCAGCGCACCGACACCGGGCTTCAACAGGCGTTCCGGTTCAAACAGGCGTTGTCCCGCATCAATGGCAATACCTACCGCCACTGCGATGAGCGCCACCCCAAGACCAACAGTGGCTACGGTCTCGATACGACGATGGCCATAAGGGTGCTCCTCGTCGGCGGCGCGGGCGGCATGGGCGGCGGCATATAACACCAGACCGTCGGTAGCGAGATCGGAAAAAGAGTGTATGCCATCAGCAATCAGGGCCTGGGATTGGGAGTAAAAACCGACAACCATCTTGGCAATACCGAGCGCCAGATCCAGCGCTGAGCCCACCAGGGTGACGTGCACCGTTTTGCGATAGCGTTTCTGATCTGCTTCGAACTGTAACTCCTCAATTGTTTTTTGTCGGCTGTCACTCACCGGGACCTACCTGAATCTTGATAATAATCTCATTGTCCTGCTGCCGGCTGTCAATTACCCGATGCCCGTTGATGCGGCACCAGGCCGGAATATCGTGCAAGGCACCAGGGTCGGTACTGGTGACCACAAGTGTATCCCCTTCCTGTAGCTGCTGAATCTTGTCCTGGGTGCGTATCACCGGCATTGGACACAGCAGATTACGCGCGTCGAGTAAGTGCTTACTCACAGGTACCACGCCTCGGGAATCTCGGCGGCGGTCATGGGCTTGATTACCAGTTCACGTGAGCTGCCGTCACGCGTTTTGATGGCCACGCGAACAGAATCGGCATCTCGTCCCTGGCCAAAACGAGCGGTCAAGCGCGCCGCCAGTTCCATGTCGGCTTCTTCCAGATTGCCATCAATTAGTACCAGCGGACCCTTGTGGGAAACGGCATGCAAATGAATAAAACGTTTGCGATAGCCTTTGAGAAAATTGTTTTCCCCGTCATCGCGACCGACAATGAGTTTGAATTCTGGCCGGGGTCGCAAATGGCGCCCGACTTTAAGCAACATGATGTCATCGAGGTCGTAGCGTTTTTCGCCGCGATTGTCCCAGAGATCGACCAGCTTGCGAGAATAATTGACGTCGGTGAGAAAACAGCAGCCGCCTGCCGGTTGGGCATAATCTTCAATACCAAATTCTTTTGCCAGTGCTATTTGCGGCTTGCGATTGCGGCCCGAGAGATTAAGGAGTTGCTCCCGATCCACCCAGCCTTCCCGTTCCGGCAGGGTTTGGGGTAGCAGTTTGGCGCACAGGGGTCGCAGCAGGCGATCGCCGGCGCCAGACTCACGTGCCACTACCGGCATCGTATCCTTGCGCTGGGACATGGGTCGCTGGCCAATGACTTCGCCGGTAACAATAAAATCAAAGTCATTCTGCTGAATCCAGTCGTAGGCCTCTTTCACCATGAAAGATTTACAGTCGAGACAGGGGTTAAGGTTGGCGCCGTAGCCGTGTTTGGGATTAAAAACGACTTCTTTGTAGGGTTCGATTACATCGACAATATGTAACTTGATGCCAAGGGTTTCCGCTACCCACAGTGCGTTATTGCGCTTGGGTTTGTTTTTGTCCTGATTGCGAATCGCGTGGGTATGGCCCTCGACACAAAAGCCGGTGAAGAAGTTAATACCCTCGACATGAATGCCCTGGTCGAGCATCAACCGGGCGGCGAGCAGCGAATCCAGGCCGCCGGAAATCAGGGCCACTGCTTTACGTTGCTGGGTCATAGCTATTTTTTTTAACGTACTCAGAAATCGTGATCGAGTCGATGTTTAAGGAATGAATTTTACCAAATAATTGTTGGCGCACGCCGCAAAAAAATCCGGATACCATAAATAATGAAAGGGTGAGCCCTGGATTCCAGAACTCACCCTTCTTATTTTTATTTTAGTTTATAATTTTGGTCCTTCCTTGAACCGGCTCCTCCTATCACAGCGATTCGGGCATAGCCCCTAGGCGCGTTGGCACCATAACCAACGACGTGGCGCATGTCCAATAATTTTATGTGTATATAAACGGCGGTAAAAACACAGGTTTATTTGATGTGTTAGAATGATACGTCAAAACACATAAAATAGTTATGTAATCAACAGGTTATCGCAACGCAAAAAGCGTACCGACCGGCTGTATTAGTGTTGCCTAAATTAGTAAATTCTTCATATTCAACTAATAAATATTAATGTTTTGGCGAAAAGATCGTTATAAAAAACATCGACGGAAAAGTTTGTGGCGACGCCTGATGTCGATCGGCCCGTGGGTGCGCTGGGGTATCACAGCGCTGTTTATATTTCTCATTGTTGATTCATATTACCTGAGCACCGTCTGGCCGGACTGGAAAAAACTTTCCGTGGGCGCGACACCGCGGTCCAGTTTTATTACCCGTTACCAGTCTCTGCGCCATGGCAAAAAGTGGCCGCGGTTACAGTGGACGCCGGTTACCATAGAAGAAATGCCAAAACACATGCAGCGCGCGGTAGTGGTGGCGGAGGACAGCCGCTTTTATTGGCATGAAGGGTTTGATCTGACTGCCTTCAAGGAGGCAATGGATTACAACGTTACCGAAAAACGATTTGCCTTTGGTGCCAGCACCATATCCCAGCAGACGGTAAAAAATCTTTTTCTCAGTCCTTCCAGGAATCCGCTGCGTAAATGGCACGAGCTGATAATGACCTGGGGCATGGAAAAAAATCTGACTAAAAAACGTATCATCGAACTCTATCTCAACATTGTCGAGTTTGATCGAGGCGTCTATGGGGTGGAGGCGGCGGCGCGTCACTATTGGGGAATTCCCGCGCGTCTGTTGAACATTACCCAGGCGGCGGAGCTGGCGGCTACGCTACCAAGCCCGATCACGAACAATCCCCGAACCCGTACAAAGGCATTTGAACGGCGGGTAGAGAAAATTCTTCAGTGGGTGGAGCCGAACACTGATCGATATGCTTATTAATATCATTCCGGTCTTAGCCCTTGACGGCACTCAAGGGGTATAATGCGCACCTGCCCGGTCCGGGTTTAATAACGACTTTAAGAGAATTAATTGACTTTCCAGCAACTTATTTTGACGCTGCAGCAGT
>JAZFSZ010000041.1:0-4240 GCA_036446455.1 Acidiferrobacterales bacterium | reverse complement strand
CTCCTCATAAGGAAAATCAGTGGGCACATTGGCAGTCTTGGAGATGGAAGAGTCCACCCACTTTTGTGCCGCTGCCTGCACGTCCACGTGTTGCCGCGGAGAGACATCGTCGGCGCTGATAAAGTAGTCGGGCAGTCTGTTTTCCAAATCTTCCGCATCAGGATGGGCGTGGGCATTGACCAGTTCCCGATAGGCCAGTAGCTCAAACGAATATACCTCGATTTTTTCTTTGGTCTTGCGACCTTCGCGAATGACATTACGGCTGTAGTGATGCGCAAATGAGGGTTCAATACCATTGCTGGCGTTATTGCCGAGAGACAACGAAATGGTGCCTGTTGGCGCAATAGACGTGTGATGCGTGAAGCGTGATCCCACTTCGGCGATACGGTCAGTGATGGCCTTGTCGAGCCGCTGCATGTACCGTGAGTATTTTGCCAGCAGTATTTTGCCAGCGACTTTATCGCCAACCTTGTGACCGTCATCCTTCATTTCCGGGCGTTGCGCCAGCATGGACTCGGTGACTTCGAACTCCTGATCAAGGATTGGCGCCGGGCCCTTTTCTTCAGCCAGTTCAATGCCCACTTGCCAACCGGCTTCGGCTAATTCGCGGGCGACGCGTTCAGTAAATACGAGTGAGGCTTCTGAGCCGTACCTCATTGTCAGCATGGTGACGGTGGAGCCCAGCCCCAGAAAACCCATGCCATGACGGCGCTTGCTGTGGATTTCGTTGCCCTGATTCTCCAGTGGAAGACCGTTAATTTCCACCACGTTGTCGAGCATGCGAGTAAATATCTTCACAACGTTGCGGAAGCGCTTCCAATCAAACTTGGCTGCGTCGGTGAATGGATTTTCAACGAATTTGGTGAGATTGACCGAGCCCAGCAGGCAGGAACCGTAGGGCGGCAACGGTTGTTCTCCGCAGGGGTTAGTCGCGCGAATATTTTCGCAGAACCAGTTGTTGTTCATCTCATTGATCTTGTCGATGAGAATGAAACCGGGTTCGGCAAAATCATAGGTAGAGGCCATGATCAGGTTCCACAGACGTTGTGCCGGCATGGTCTTGTAGATCTTGCACGCGACCTGACCCAGTTCGTTGGTGATGTAGCCTTCGGTGAGCGGCCACTCGCGCCACACGATCAGGCTCTCCGGTTCATCGTATTCGGTCTGGCTGGCCGGGAAGGCGAGATCCCAGGCAGCATCATTTTTTACCGCCCGCATGAATTCATCGGTAATGAGGCAGGACAGATTAAACTGGCGCAGACGACCGTCTTCGCGCTTGGCGCGAATGAAGTCCACCACATCCGGGTGTGAAATATCAAAGGTTCCCATTTGTGCGCCGCGGCGGCCACCGGCGCTGGAAACGGTAAAACACATGGCGTCAAAAATATCCATAAATGACAGCGGACCTGATGTGTAGGCGCCGGCGCCACTAACAAAAGCGCCCTTGGGCCGCAGGGTGGAAAATTCATAGCCGATACCACAGCCAGCCTTCAGGGTAAGACCGGCCTCGTGTACCGCGCTGAGAATACCGTGCATGGAGTCAGGAACAGTGCCGGAAACCGTGCAATTAATGGTGCTGGTGGCAGGTTTGTGTTCATAGGCGCCGGCATTGGAGACAATGCGACCGGCCGGGATGGCACCGTTTTCGAGTGCCCAGACAAAGTGTTTGTACCAATGTTCACGTTTTTTATTGGTGTCCTCGACGTCAGACAGGGCACGGGCAACGCGCTGGAAAGTGGCTTTGGGGCTGCCGTCAACAGGCTCGCCTTTATTGGTTTTCAGACGATATTTTTTATCCCAGATATCATAAGAGGCGGGCTGGAGCTCGATGTCCTGGGTGAGTTGTTGTTCTAGTTTAATTTCAACGGCCTTCATTGCGGTGCTTACCTCCTCCTTGTTATGTCCCGGTGTGGCAACCGGGCCGGTAATTAATTATTTTATTGCTTCCCGACCCACCCCCATGGAGTTACAGGACTAAAGGAGCCCCAAAGATGCAAACCACAACATGTTGTGGTTGTCGCGAGTCGAAACCGCCAAATAGTGTGTCTGAATGAAAAACGCTTTACAAGCTTTTTTTAGGGTTACATTAAAAGTATTTCTAATACGCGGCGCAAGGCACAGGTCTGTGCATAAACTGTGGAAAAAATGTGAATCGATTGGGGAAACGACGAACGGTCGTATCGGCCCGGCTCGAGGGGTATATATAATATGGTATAGACTGCTAAACCATACTTAAAAGATGTGTTTAAAGTCGTCAGTCCATCCCCAGTTCCAGCGCCCCGTCATCCCCGGCCCGCAAGTCAAGTTCCTGTTCCGCCGATACCAGGGTTTGGCGTCGCCAATTAAACGACTATGGCATATAACCAAAATTCTGTTTAAAGCGATTGGCAAATTCATCGGCCTCAAAAACATGGTTCTGGGTACCGTGTTGTTCAATCTTGACAGCGCCCATGAGGGCGGCAATCCGTCCCGTGGTTTCCCAGTCCATGCCCTGGTCAATGCCGTACAAAAGCCCGGCACGATAAGCGTCGCCACATCCGGTGGGATCATTGATCGTCTCCACCCGGGCTGTGGGCACATCAATGTGCTTGCCGTCGCGGTAGATGCGTGACCCTTCGCCGCCCAGCGTCACGATCAGGGCGTCAACCTGGGCCGCCAGCTCTTCCAGCGATTTGCCGGTACGTTCCTGTAACAACTGTGCCTCGTAATCATTGACGGTGACCCACGTGGCCAGATCCACGAACTGCATCAATTCTTCCCCATCAAACATGGGCATGCCTTGACCGGGGTCGAAGAAGAAAGGGATATTTTCTGCGGCAAACTGCTGCGCATGCTGAATCATGCCGTCACGGCCATCGGGGGAAACGATGCCGATACTGATGTCACTGGCCTCACTTACTGCCACCTCATGGGAATGGCTCATAGCGCCGGGATGAAACGCGGTAATCTGGTTGTCATCCATGTCGGTAGTGATAAACGCCTGCCCGGTATAAGCAGTGTCAATTACCTTGAGATGTTCCCGCGTGATGCCACAACGGTCCATCCACTCGGCATAGGGTCCAAAGTCAGTGCCCACCGTACCCATGGGTACCGGATTGCCGCCCAGCAGTTTCAGGTTATAGGCAATATTGCCGGCGCAGCCACCGAACTCTCGGCGCAAGTCGGGCACCAGGAACGACACGTTCAGGATATGTACCTTGTCGGGCAGGATGTGGTTCTTGAACCGGTCGTGAAACACCATGATGGTGTCGTAGGCAAAAGAGCCACAAATCAGTGCAGACACGTTATTTCCTCGTTGGTGGTTTGCTTTATTTTGATGGGTGGATTATGACCTATTTTGACGGTTTATTAATGGTTCGCCTACGGCGCGTTTTAACTGCTAATTTGCCGGTGGTTGACCGGCAACAAGTTACTTTCTCTTGCTTGCCCAAGAGAAAGTAACAAAAGAGAACGGCACCCCGATCGACTTGCCCTAGCGGGTTCCCTCACCCTTCCTAGAAAACCGGCGACGCGAGCCTTTATGCCCTCGGGTGCAACTCACCGGCCAGATGTCGTTATCTCTCCATCTGGCTCGGGTTCAACAAAGGGCTCGCTATTCGGTTTTCGTCGTCAGGCCTCGGCAGCGTCCACGGGGATTATTAAAACCAATCAATAGGGGTCAAACGCACTATGCAATTACGTACGGTCCCTACCTGTCAATAGACAGGCCATGGCTTCATATGCACATTAGTCATCACTTATATTGAAGGCTATATAGCTTTTAAATCAGAGATTTAATGTTCTATTATACGAGCCAAGGCACAAACAAACGAAGCCGTTGCTTCATAATCAACTGTTATGGCTAATATGAATGATTCAGAACCTCTAGCTGCAGCTGAAAAATTTATGAGGTCTATTGATAGCACAATGGACGGTCTTTCCTTTGATGGAGAAACTAAATCGCTTGTATTCAACGGGTTTTTGCACTTATCACTTGAGCATTTTGGATCAATTGTTTTACTTATGAGAAGTAGCATGGTTGCATCAGCTGCAGCATTATTAAGACCACAATATGAGGCGGTAATACGCGGTCTATACTTTTATGAATGCGCAGAAGATAATGAAATTGAAGCATTTCTTGACGGAAAAGAACCAGAAAAACTATACAAGATGGTCGAAGGTGTTGGGGAACAATTTTCTATAGAAAAAAACCCATTAATTAATGTTTATAACGTTCTCAAGAAAGAGATGCATAGTTTTA
>JAZFSZ010000040.1:0-11249 GCA_036446455.1 Acidiferrobacterales bacterium | reverse complement strand
AACTCGCGACCCCAACCTTGGCAAGGTTGTGCTCTACCAGCTGAGCTATTCCCGCGCGGAGTCGTATTGTATGTATGCCCGTCTTGCTGTCAAGGGCAGCGAAACACCCTCAATTATCAGGAATCATCCTCGGTTAATGCCGGCCAGGCAGCCCGCAGGTAGATGATCATGGACCACAGCGTCAGCCCGGCGGCCACATAGAGCAAAATCTCGCCTATGGCCATGACCGGAATCCCCCATAGTGAATCCCGATAAAGCAACACCGAAATGGCTACCATTTGCATCACCGTTTTGATTTTTCCCAGGCCCGAAACGGCAACCTTGCCGCGTTTTCCGACCTCGGCCATCCACTCTCGCAGTGCCGAAACAGTGATTTCACGGCCAATAATGACCATGACGACGACAATAAACAGGCGCTGGTCCCAAACCAGTGCGCGCACTAACGGATCGGAAACCAACAGCACCAGCGCCACCCCAACCACCAGCTTGTCTGCCACCGGATCAAGGAATGCACCAAGCGGTGATACCTGTTGTAGACGTCGGGCAAGATAACCATCAAGCAGATCAGACAGCGCGGCAATGACAAAAACTACGGTTGTAATAATGGCCGCCCAGCGACCGGGCAGGAAATAGAAAACGACCAGTAGTGGGATGCTGAACAAACGTGCCAGCGTGACTAAATTCGGGGCATTTAACAAAGTAGTGCTAGTCCTCGTGGAAAGATTCGTAAATTCGTTGAGCCAACGCCGGGCTGATGCCGGGTACGCTCACCAGATCTTCTATCCCTGCTCTGGCGACCTCCTGTAATCCACCCAGTCTTTTCAACAGACCCTGTCGGCGTTTTTCGCCCACACCCGGAATCTCCTCAAGCTGAGAGAGTCGTCGCGCCTTGCCGCGCCGATGGCGATGTCCGGCGATGGCGAATCGATGCGCCTCATCGCGTATTTGCTGTATTAAGTGCAATGCTGGCGAGTCCGCCGGGAGTATAGTGGGCTGGCTCTGGCCCGACAAGAATAGCTGTTCCAGGCCGGGTTTCCGTCCCGGACCTTTGGCCACACCCATCAAGTTGACGCCACTGATCTGAAGCTCCGACATCACTGCTTCGGCTCGGCCCAGCTGCCCCTTGCCGCCGTCAATTAACACCAGGTCGGGCCACTTGCCCTCGCCTTCCTTCAGTCGGCGATAACGCCGCTCCAGCACCTGCGTCATTGCTGCATAATCGTCGCCGGGCGTAATATTGTCGATATTAAATCGCCTGTAATCACTCTTCAGCGGGCCGTCCAGGGAAAAAACCACGCACGAGCCCACTGTCGCTTCACCCTGGGTATGGCTGATATCAAAACATTCGATGCGCTCGGGCACGGAATCGAAACCAAACGCCTCGGTGAGCGCTTCAAATCGCTGCCGCAGGCTGCTGCGGCTGACTTGCTGACGGCGCAAGGCATCGCGTGCGTTGATCTCCGCCATTTGCATCCAGCGCCGTGGGGCGCCACGAGAAGGTACTGTCAACCTGACGCGGTGACCGGCCTGCTGGCTTAGTGCCGCTTGCAGAAGTTCGACATCCGCCAGTTCGCGATCGACATAAACCTGCGCTGGCACCTCCTTGTGCACGTAATATTGCGACACAAAGGCACTGACGATATCGGCGGCATCGTTGCCGGCAGTACGTTGGGGAAAATAGCTGCGGCTGCCCAGGTGACGACCATCACGGATAAACGTGACCTGAACGCAGGCCGTTCCCTGGTCAAGGTAAACTGCCATGACATCGATATCACCGCCCGTGCCGTTGATGTACTGTTTCTCCTGCACCCGTTTCAGCGCCGCAACACGATCACGATATATTGCCGCCTTTTCGAAATCATGTTTGTCTGACGCGGCTTCCATTTCTATTACAATTTCCTCTACAAGCTCCCTGCTCTTGCCCTCGAGAAACATGACGATGCTGCGAACATCTTCTGCATACGCTTCCCGGCTGATCATCCCGGTACAGGGAGCGGTGCAACGCTTGATTTGATACTGCAGACAAGGCCGGGAACGCGACTGGAAGAAACTGTCCCGGCATTGGCGAATACCAAATGTTTTCTGCAACAAGCTGAGACTTTCGCGGACAGCGGTTACTGAAGGATAGGGGCCAAAATAACGGCCGGGTTTTTTTCTCGCCCCGCGATGCAAATCAAGTCGGGGAAATTCATTATCAGTCGAGAGGTAGAGATAGGGGTAGCTCTTGTCATCCCGCAGCAGGATATTAAACCGCGGTTTTTCGGCCTTGATGATATTGTTCTCAAGTAATAGCGCTTCGTTTTCGGTATGGGTCACGGTAATTTGAATATCCCGCACCAATTGCATCATCGCCTGATTCTTCGTCGACAGACCGGAGTTACGAAAATAACTGGCGACACGCTTGTGCAGATCACGTGCCTTGCCAACATAAAGCACCTCACTGTTTTCACCCATCATTTTATATATCCCGGGGCGATGCGGCAGAGATTTAACGAAGGTCTTGTTGTTACCGTCCGTTAGCATGGTCAGGCAAGCAATTCCGTTGCTCTCTGAAAGACCTGGTCAAACATTTTCGGGGTCAATCTTCGGGTCTGGGTGTTGTAGCGACTGCAATGATAGGAATCAATCAACGTAATCCCCTCCCCCGGTTGGTGGACAACATTGTGCCCAAACTTGAAAGCGCTCAGTTTGGTGTCCAACGCGCGCAATACGGCATTATGCGCAATCGTACCCAGGGCGATCACAATACTGTTGCCCGGCAACGTTTTCAGTTCCTCCGTAAGATACGAATTACAGGTCTTGATCTCGGCGCCGACCGGTTTGTTTTCTGGCGGCAGGCATTTCACTGCATTGGTAATTCGGCAATTAATCAACCGCAGGCCATCGTTAACACCGACCGACTGGGGTGCGCTGGCGAAACCAAATTTATACAGGGTTTCATAGAGCAAGATACCCGCAAAATCGCCGGTAAATGGTCGGCCCGTTGCATTGGCGCCATGTTTGCCGGGCGCCAGACCGACGACAAGAAGGCGTGCGTTTTTGTCACCGAACGCAGGTACCGGTTTGGCGTGATACGCGGGATATTGCAGGCGTACCTCGCCCAGGAACTGTGCCAGGCGTGGGCACCGGGTACACTGCAGATCAAATGTTGTGTTGCCAGTTGTCATGAACCATTGGTGAACCGCTAAATTTCAAGAGTATCACGGCATCAATGCTGCCATGAGCGCTTATATTATCTAGATTCTACAGTAAGATAGTCTATTTAGTTATTGTTTTTATTCATAAATATCGGAACAGCATAGAACGATATCTTAAGCCCCTGCTGGTGGCAGTGAATCAGTCCATCGGCGCACGCCAGCAAATCCCTGCAACACATTTTGCAAAATCGACAGTGCGACATAGAATGCGCGCTCTTTAACGACACAATACCAACTTAATCTTTTATGAAAATATCTGCATTTGAAGTCCGTGTTGGCAGTCTGCTGGAATATAACGGCAAACTGTGGCGCGTGCTAAAGAAACAACACGTCAAACCCGGCAAGGGCGGCGCCTTTGTTCAGCTGGAAA
Organism: Acidiferrobacterales bacterium; assembly: GCA_036446455.1. Taxonomy (GTDB): domain Bacteria; phylum Pseudomonadota; class Gammaproteobacteria; order Acidiferrobacterales; family JAJDNE01; genus JAZFSZ01. The sequence goes on along the minus strand of JAZFSZ010000040.1, from coordinate 7,682 downwards.
TGAAAGAACTGAGTGCCGGAACCAAGCTCAACGAGCGTTTCCGCTCCGAAGACAAGGTCGAGAAACCCCATGTTGATATGCGCGCCATGCAATATTTATATAAGGACGGCGAGAACTACGTCTTCATGGACAGTGAATCCTACGAACAGATTCACATCCCGGCAGAAGACCTCGAAGGACAGGTGAAGTACCTGCTCCCCAATACCGACGTGCAGGTCGCGATCCACAATGAATTGCCCATCGGCCTGGATTTGCCCGCCAATGTCGTGCTGGAGGTAACGGAAACCGATGCCGCCATCAAGGGACAAACCGCCGCCGGTGGTGGAAAGCCGGCAACGCTTGAAACGGGACTGGTGGTCACTGTGCCGACTTTCATTAGTATCGGCGACAAAGTGAAAGTGAATACAGATACCGGTGAGTACGTTGAACGCGCCTGAGCCGCGCGCAAGCCGGCAAGTATGATTAAAGCTGAACGATATAGTCCATGGGGTTGATATCATGGGTGCCGGACGGCAATACGCGCTTGATTTTCAGTTCTTCCGGCCCGGTATAACGCTCATCGGCCAAATCTGCGATAAAGCGATGGCTAAACGGCGTACCACTGGCAGTCAGCACCAATGCCACCTTTGGCTTCAGGCGGCGCGCCCGATTAATGGTAATGACGACACCGATGGCACCGGTACTAAGCTCCACCAGGCTGCCAATGGGGAATATGCCCATGCATTTAATGAACTCCTCCACCATTAGTGGTTTAAAGTCCTTCTTGCGCCACTCGTACATGCGTTTGAGTGCATCCTCTGCCGACAGGCCACCGCTGTAATGGCGGTCGCTGGTAACGGCGTCATAGACATCCACAATTCCGGCAATGGCACCCGCCGGTGTAATCATCTTGGCGGTGCGACGACCAGGGTATCCGCCACCATCGCCGCGCTCGTGGTGTTGCTCCACCATCTCGATCGCACCCTGGGCGACACCGCCGGAGGCCTGCAAAATCTCGATTCCCCAAGGTACGTGCTTTGACATAATATTGAATTCTTCCACCGTCAAGCCACCGGGTTTCTCCAGAATTTCTTTTGGCAACTTGGCCATTCCCACATCATGCAACAGCGCGCCAACACCCAGCACAACCAGTTCATCGCGACTTAATGCAAGATGGCGTCCGAAAGCGAGTGTGATAATGGCAGTGCGGATGCTGTGCAGGGCAGTGTATTCGTTTACATCTTTGAGTTGGCTAAGACAAACCAGGGCATCGGGATTGCGAACAATGCTGTCGACCATATTGCTAACGGCCTGTTCTGCGACTTCAAGATCGATATTCTTGCCCTTGGAGACATTATCGATTGTCTCACGCATGATCTCTCGCGATTGCTGCTCAATCTCTTTTGCGCGCGTCAGCTCATCTTCAAACTGAACATTATCGGGATAGGGTTTGCGTTTGCTGGTATCTGCCAGTTCCGTCTCGGCAAGTGCCTGAACCTTCTGCTGGATTTCTATTTCTTCGTCTGCGAGTGTTTCAATACGCTGCTGGAATTCGGCCGCATGCCCCATGCTGGGATCAAAATCCGCACCTTTCTCGATGTCGATAAAAACCCACTGACAGTGTTTTTGCAGTTCCGAAATCTGTTCATCGGTCTGCACTATAAAGCCTTGAAACATGAATGGCGTTTCAATCCAGGGGCGATCTAGTTGCGAGACATACATCCCCTTTTGGATATCCATGGAATGGATTTTCTTTTTACCACCCGGCGTATCACCCTTTGTATCCCTACCGACCTGCTGCATCACTGCTCACCCTTGTTATGTATCTTTTCCGTATAGGTATGCACCTTACCTGTAGTAATGGTAACTGAGAATTGCTCTTAATTGCCAGAAAATGCTCCCCAACCTACCTTTTATAGTAGCCCTCTGAAATTGCACTGTACAGTTGGCAAGTGAAGCAAGTCACTGGATAAAACGCATATAAATTAATATGTTGCAGGATAAAGGTAAACTATCGGCTAGGCCGGGAAGTTGATATCAGTGTAATTGCATCACCGGGCTGGTAGCCGGGCCAAGCAAGGAAAACCGTGCACATGGCCTATTGAATATTTCGGCCATAAAAGATCTCGGTTATTTCGCGCTGCAGACGTCTGATAATAGCACTTTTCTCCTTGTTCGACAGATTCCTTTCTTCAACATCAAACAAGTAATCATCAAGTTGGAAATTCCGCACCATCATCTTGGTGTGAAAGATGTTTTCCTGGTACACATTTACATCGACTGCCTGGTAGTGTTCAAGCGTTTCCTTGTCCATGAAGTTCTGAATTGAACTTATTTTGTGGTCGATGTAGTGCTTCTTGCCTTTGATGTCTCGCGTGAATCCGCGAACGCGATAATCCACAGTAACAACATCGGATTCAAAGCTGTGTATCAGATAATTTAATGCCTTGAGCGGCGAAATGGTGCCACAGGTGGAGACGTCAATATCGGCGCGAAAGGTACTGATGCCACTAACCGGGTGGCGCTCGGGATAGGTGTGCACTGTCAGATGACTTTTATCGAGGTGCGCCACCACGGCATCGGGCAAGGGTCCGGGGCGTTCTGATATATCCGTTGGCAACTTTAACGGCAACTCCGCAATCAGCATGGTAACACTGGCCCCTTCTGGTTCGTAATCCTGTCGCGCGATGTTCAGAATATTGGCACCAAGGATGTCAGCAACATCAGTCAGGATGTGGGTCAGGCGCTCGGAGTTATATGCTTCATCAATATATTCGATATAGTTTTTTTGTGCTTCTGCGCTATAGGCAAAACAAATATCGTAAATATTGAAGCTCAGCGTCTTGGTGAGGTTGTTAAAGCTCTCAAGCTTCAGCTTGGCTAAAGGTTTTATCATATACCGACTCCGAGCAGACACATCGTATTACCAGAATGGTGGGCGATTCTATACTGCTAGGTGGTGTTTAATACCATATGTAAGGCTTGTCGGTATTCATCGCTCAGCTGCAAGCGATCGCGATCGACCGGGTGACGGCCGTGCATGCGCGCAAGACGTAAATGGGATACGGGGTCATCCTGACTGTCCAGGCTTTCCAGTACCCGATCTGCCGCATCCGGATCATTGCATAACAGAATCATGTCACAACCGGCATCCAGTGCGGCACGGGCTCTTTCGGGCAGGGTGCCAGCAGCCGCGGCGCCCTTCATCGACAAATCATCGCTGAATATGGCGCCCTGAAAATGAAGTCGATTGCGTAACACCTCTTGTAACCAGAAGGACGAAAAACCTACGGCATTGCGGTCAATACCGGGAAAGAGGATATGTGCCGCCATCACCGCTGGCAGGTTGAAATGAATCATGCGCTCAAACGGCACCATATCGAGTAAATGGACATCTTCGTACTCGCGCTCATCCACCGGCAACTCAAGATGGGAATCCGGTGCGATGCTGCCATGGCCGGGAAAATGTTTGCCCGTGGCTGCCATGCCAGCGCGGCTCATGCCGATCATGTAGGAATGTGCCAGGTCTGAGACCACTTGCGGATCGGAATGAAATGCACGGTCGCCGATAATCTCACTGACACCCAGATCAATGTCCAGCACCGGTGCAAAGCTGATATCGATACCCACGGATCGCATCTCGGTTGCCATTAGCCAGCCAGAGGACTCGGCCAGGCGTTTGGCCCGTTTGCGGTTTTCATCATAGAGATGGCCCAGAAGTCGGACTGGGGGCAAGTCAGTAAAACCTTCGTGAAAGCGCTGCACGCGCCCACCTTCCTGGTCCACCGCTACCAGCAGTTTTGGTTGATCTTCGCCTCGCAACGCATGAATGTCGCTAATAAGCGATTTAACCTGTTCGGGCGATTCGTAATTGCGGCTAAACAGTATGACACCACCCACCATAGGATGGCGCAAACGATCGCGCTCAACGGCATTCAGTTGACGCCCTTCAATATCCAGCATCACCGGGCCCAGCGACATTTATGGCTCTCCTGTGATGTTGACCGGTGTGCCAACTTCCACCAGGTCAAACAGACGCACAATGTCTTCATTGCGCATGCGGATGCAGCCATGCGAACCGGGCACACCCATTGCCACATCGTCAGGTGCGCCATGGATATAAATATATCGACGCATGGTATCGACAGCACCCATTCTGTTTTTACCTTTTTCGCAGCCCTTGAGCCAGAGGATGCGCGTCAAGATCCAGTCGCGCTGCGGATGCAGCTTGCGCATCCCTTCGGTGTAACGTTCACCGGTTGGCCGACGGCCCACAAATACTGCGTTGACCGGTTGGCCATCACCAATCCGGGCACAGATGGTATGCTTGCCCCGCGGGGTAGTTTCACTGCCATTTTCCTCTCCCACGCCATTGGCGGCGGTCGATACTCCCACCTCGATAATATTTTTGCCGGTGGTTTTGTCCCGCAATATCAGTGACTGGGTCGGCACATCTATCTCTATTTCATAATTGGCCATCAGCGGTTTATTCCCGGGTGAACAGCGCCATCGATTCCACATGGCTGGTCTGCGGAAACATATCCATAACACAGGCACTCTCGAGTCGATATCCCAGATTATGCACCAGGTGGCCAGAATCCCGGGCCAGTGTTGATGGATAACAGGAAACATAAACAATTTTTTCGGGCGCCGAATCAGTCGTGAGATGATTGAGCACTTCAATGGCTCCGTTTCGTGGCGGATCAATCATTAATTTATTAAACGCATAATCGTTCCAGGCTGCAGTGTCACTTTGCTGGTAGAGATCACCTCTCTTGAAATGCGCATTCTCCACGCCATTGCGCGCCGCGTTGCCCTCAGCGCCTTCTATCAACAATGTATCGCCTTCAATCCCCAGTACTTCGGAGCATCTTCTGGCAATCGGCAGGGTAAAGTTTCCCAGGCCTGAGAACAGATCCAGTACACGGTCGTTTGCATTTAGATCCAGCAATTCGACGGCACGATGGACCATTTGTCGGTTGATATCGATATTGACCTGCGTGAAGTCGGTGGCCCGAAACGCGATATCGATTTCGAACTCGGGAAGTCTGTATTCCAGCAAATCGGCCGGACCCTCCAGGGCCTGTATCGATTCTGGCCCGCCGGGTTGCAACAGCACCTGAATGTTGTGCTGCTGCTCAAACTGGCGAAGCGCTTCCCTGTCTTCTGCGGTCAACGCCACCAGATGACGAAATACAAAGGCAACGTCAGTGTCGCCCGCGGCCACTTCAACCTGGGGAATTCGGTCCGGGCAGGACAACCCGCTAATCAGTTTTCGTAGTGCCGGCAGCAATCCGGCGATTCGCTCATCGAGCACATGGCAGTGTTTCAAATTGGTAATGTAAGAATTGTTTTTTTCGCGGAATCCGACCAAAACACCACCTTTCTTGGGTACAAGGCGCACACCCAGCCTGGCCTTACGCCGATACGCCCACGCCGGACCCTGAATGGCTGGTAACCACTGCCCGGGCGAAACATTACCAATTTTGTTGAAGTTGTCTTCAACGATAGTTTGTTTGTATTTTAGCTGGGCATCATCCTTCAGATGCTGCAGTGCACAGCCGCCACAGATGCCAAAATACTCGCACGGGGGCTCGAGCACGCGTTCCGCCGAGACCTCCAGTATTTCCAGCGCGATACCTTTGTCAAAAGAGGGTTTGCGACGGGTAATGCCGTAGCGCACGCGCTCGCCGGGAAGCGCACCTTCGATAAACACCGCCTTGCCATCAACGTGTGCGACACCACTGAGATCATGGCTCATGGATTCAATGCGGGCTTCGGATTCGCCCTTGAAATGCATGCCGGGCCGCATACGTAACACCGGCTTTTGTGCTGTTACTGATGTATCCGACATACCGTTAAGTGCGGTTATTCCCAGGCGCGGAGAAATGCATCGATATAATCTTTGTTTTCGGCCTTTAAAGTTTCGCGCAACATGTCTTGTTCTTTACGCCACGCGTCTTCGGTAAGGTTGCCGCGAATCAGCTCAAAACGCAGATAAACGAGATAGGTATTGAGTACGTCTGTTTCGCAATAATTGCGTATGCCTTCCAGATTGCCGGCCTGGAACTCGTCCCATACCTTGGCGCCACTCATCCCCATCTTGCCGGGGTAACCCAGCATGATGGCAATCTCGTCCAGCGGCGCATTGGCACGCGGTTGATACCCCGCCAGCACGTCCATCAAGTCTGTATGGCGGGAATGGTAACGACTCAAATAATTGTTCCAGCGGAACGACTGGTCGTCGCCGCCAGTTTCCCAGTAACGTGGTGCTGCCACACCATGCTTGAGCGCACGATAGTGCAACACCGGAAAATCGAAACCACCGCCATTCCATGACACCAGGGTCGGCGTGTATTTATCGATACCATCGTAGAATCGTTTGATAATTTCTGCTTCGTCAGAATCCAGCTCGCCAATAGACCAGAGCTTGACGATATTACCCTGGCGCAGGAGTACCGAGATGGCGCATACCTTGTGCATGTGATGCCGTAGAAACTCCGACTCACCTGTCTGCTCGCGGCGCTTGTTGAACATCACGCGGGCGACATCGCCATCTTCCAGGTCACCCAGGTCGTAAATCTTCCTGCCAGACTCAACGTCCGGTATGGTTTCAATATCAAATACGAGTACGTTCATATTACAGACCTATTTCGATGGAAAAATGCCAGTCGAAAGATAGCGGTCACCGCGATCGCAAATGATCACAGCAATCACGGCGTTCTCCACCTCCCGTGACAGTTGCAACGCCGCGGCGGTGGCGCCACCGGATGAGACGCCACAGAAAATCCCCTCCTCCCGCGCCAGACGACGCGTGACTTCTTCGGCTTCTGTCTGCGAAATATCGATTATTTTATCCACACGGGAAGCGTCATAGATTGTTGGCAGGTAGGCCTCGGGCCAGCGACGGATACCGGGGATGGATGCACCCTCCGTTGGCTGGACGCCAACAATCTGCACTGACGCGTCCTGTTCCTTCAGAAAACGGGAGACACCCATAATCGTACCCGTGGTACCCATGGAACTGACAAAGTGCGTGAGCTTGCCTTCCGTATCACGCCACAATTCCGGACCAGTGCCTTCGTAATGCGCGCGCGGATTGTCCGGGTTGGAAAACTGGTTGAGCACCCTGCCCTTGCCCTCGCGCTCCATCTCATCGGCAAGGTCGCGTGCGCCTTCCATGCTTTCTTTTTTTGATACCAGAATAATATCGGCACCGAAGGCCTTCATCAACGCGCGACGCTCGATGCTCATATGCTCGGGCATGATCAGCACCATGTTGTAACCTTTCATTGCCGCCACCATCGCCAGCGCAATACCGGTATTACCGCTGGTGGCTTCAATCAAAGTATCGCCGGGTTTGATTTCTCCGCGCTGCTCGGCGCCCTCTATCATATACAGCGCCGGCCGATCCTTGACCGAACCGGCGGGATTATCGCCTTCCAGTTTCACCAGCAGCGTATTGCTGGATTTACCGCCCAGACGTTGCAGCAGTACCAGTGGCGTATTGCCAATAAAATCTTGTAGGCCTTTCATCTAAACAATTTCTTGTAACTCGTTATTTTTCGGTGCAAGTTCGTTTGCTTCCAAAGGTTCCGTGGGCGGTACCATGTTCACAATTATTAACTGAACGGAACGCGCACCACGTAATTAATTGATATCCAGTCGGTAAACCGCATGTATCTGCTGCGATTCCTGTGTGG
>JAZFSZ010000039.1:0-5250 GCA_036446455.1 Acidiferrobacterales bacterium | reverse complement strand
CGGGCCGATGCCTGCAGACCGACGCCGTTGTCTTTCTCCAGCATGACGACCTTTCTGCCCTGTTTCGCCAGGTAATACGCGGCTGAGCAACCGGTGATTCCACTACCTATGATGGCGACTTCTGTTTTCATGTCACACCATTGCCTGCGGCAAGCTCGCCGAGCGAAATTGGCTGAACTGGCGGACGGGCAGTGTAGGGTTTCATTGCACTCAGTGGTCTGCCGGTCTGACCGGCGATGATCGGCGCAGTGAGCACGTTGCACATCCGGCCCTGGCAATACCCCATGCCGCATCGGGTTTGCAACTTGACCTGGTGCAGATCAATGGCTCCGTTGGACAGGCTGTTTTTAATCTCCCCGGCGGTAATTTCTTCGCAGCGGCAAATAAACGTATCGTCATGGCTTAAGTGGGCCAGACCGGGACGCATGGCATATATGCCTTGTAAGGCACTGGCAAGACGATTGAGTCTTCGCAACTCAGCCCGCGCCGGTTGCAACGCGCCGCTTGTCAGTTTGCCCAATTGACGTGCTGCAATTAACCCGGCCACCCGGCCTTCAGCCGCGGCCACGTATGCGCCACCCATGTCTGTCACGTCACCGGCGACAAAGACACCCGCTTCGCTCGTTTCCATGTTGTCATCATGCCGGGGTACAAACCAGCGCAGCTTGCTGTCATAGCGCAGCTCACAACCAACCGCTGTAGGTAATTGATACGAAGGTAGAAGACCGTAACCCATGCATACTGTGTCAACCTCAAACGTCTTCATCGTGCCAGGAATCGCTGCACCATCCTTATCAAGGCGTGCGATAGTGGCCTTTTCGACCTGTCCTGAGCCTTCAGCCGAGATAATGGCATGATTAAATAACAACGGAACGCGATGTTTGCGAAGTGTCCGGTGGTAGCCGTAAGCCTCACTTAAGCGGTTCCAATGTCCCCACAAGCCTGGCAGGTATCGCCAGGCCGAAAACAGATTGACTGCTTCTGCCACGCAGACGACCTCCACGCCTGATTTTAACAACAGGTCCGCCAGTGAAAGCTGCAACGGGCCCAGGCCGGCGAGCAGCACACGTTTACCGGGTGACATCCATTGTGTTTTGAGCATGCGCAAGGCTGCACCCGCTCCGAATACACCGGGCAGTGTCCAGCCGGGGAAGGCAAGCGGGCGATCGTATGCGCCGGTCGCCAGCACAAGCCGGTCCGTTTCCAGCAGGAAGGTCTGTTTATGATCCGTCAGCGCTAGTGTCCGTTGATCGAAAACACCCCACACTTCCATTTGTTGAATAACATGGATATTTGGGTGATCCAGGCTGGCATATAATCCGGCAGCCTCCGGATGACCCGAATGGGCCGCAACCGGGTCCGATAACTCGAATTCCGCTGGTGACTGACGATAGTATTGCCCGCCAGGCCGTGGGTTTTCGTCAATAACCGTGACCACAACACCCGCGTTGGCGGCGGCACGTGCGGCCATGATGCCGGCAGGGCCGGCACCAACTACCGTTAAGGGGGTAGGCTTTATTTCAGGCTTCACGATTGTCTTTCAACCCAGGCACCGGGCTGGGCGGGCGTAACACAGGCACGAACATTCGGGTGCCCATTGAGGGTGACAAGACATTCGAAACACATGCCCATGCCACAATAAAATCTGTGTTGACTCGTGGAGAGCAGTACTGTTGCGAGCGTCTCGCCTGGATAAGCCACGACGGGTTCACCGTCAATACTAATCTCGAATGCTGCGCCGCGTTGAATGCCTTGCTCAAGTCGCAAGATATTTACTCCTGTGGTCACAGGGCTGCTCCATCCGGCAATAACAGGTCGGTGTGCTAAACCCGCAACTCATTGTCCATGCCACCGAGCAGCGCTTCTTTTAAAATCTCGTCCGGTGCCACTCCCGCATCCAATGCATCCTGAACCGATTCGGCTACCGCTTCGGGGTGGCCGACTGGTGTACGATGAGGATTAGACATGGCCGTAGTAGTCTCGATGGACAACCACCGAATAGGCATAATCCAGCAGGGTGCCCCAGCTGAAAACCGGCAAATCAACCACCCGCTGTATTGCCCGTGCAAAGGGCTGCATACCGGTACATTCCAACATCAGCGCGCCGATATCTGGATGGTCGCTGCAAAACTCTGAACAAACCCGGAGCATATCTTTTTCAGCTTTATCGTAATTGGATTCCGGGCACTCGGGTCGTTTTTCAGGATCCCACAGCTTGTCAAATTCAGGGCAACCATATTCGTCCTGGGCACCAGCAATAAGAATATTGCTGTCCGGGTCGATACCCACGTTTTGCAGATGGGTGGGGGTCAGAAACCGCTTTTGCGCGCATACAATTCCAACTGTTTTCTGGGGGCTGATAAGCTGCTGAATAAGCGGTACCTGTAGCAAGCTTGACATAAACACTGGAATATCCACGTAAGCAACAATTTCTCTTTGAAACCAGGCGAAATAGCCACATTCAGCGGCAATGGCGCGACAACCGATGCTTTCCAATCTTTTGGCTGCCCTTTTTATGGGCTCAAGACACGGACTTTTGTCCTCTTTCCAAACTAACGTGTCGTTGTCAACGCCCTCAGCTATTTCGTATTGAATGGGGTAAGGAAAGGCGCTGGCATTGCGAACATCTCCGGGAAAACCGGGGTAAGGATCATCGAGGACGATAATTCCAAGGCCCATCCCATAGCAGGGGTGTCTTTTACGTGTTCTGATGCGATCGATGCCCATATCGCGATTGCCGTGATCCATTCTAATTCACTCCAGAGCCTGCTCGAGATCCGCAATCAGGTCGTCAACGTATTCGATGCCAATGGATAGCCGTAGCCAGTCTTTGGGAATCGGACTACGTTCTCCCTCAATCGTGTAACGATGTTCGATCAGGCTTTCGACACCGCCTAATGATGTTGCACGGGCAAACAACTTGCATCGCTTGACAACGTTCAGTGCGTGTTGTGCTCCGCCTTTGACCTGAATCGACAACATGCCGCCGAACCCACCATCCATTTGTCGCTTGGCAATCTGGTGGCCCGGATGGCTGGGTAAGCCCGGATAAATGACGGCTTCGACATTGGCGTGTCCCTCGAAGTGTTTTGCAAGTGCCAACGCGGAGTCGCTTGCTTTATGGACACGCAGAAACAGGGTGCGCATGCCCCGCTGCAGCAGCCAGGCCTCGAAGGAACCCAGTATTGCGCCTGCCTGGGCGCGAACCTCACAGACAGATTCCCAGAGTTCGTCTTGTTTGGCTGTCACCACTGCGCCGGCGATGATATCGCAATGACCATTCAGGTATTTGGTTGCCGAATGAATGACGATGTCGGCGCCATGTTTTATCGGTTGTGTAAGCACCGGCGTCGGTACCGTGGAATCCACGGCAAGACATGCGCCAACATTATGTGCGATTTCCGAGGCAGCTGCGATGTCGATCACATCCCAGGTCGGGTTACAGGGCGTTTCAATCCAGACAAGCTTGGTTTTGTCCTTCTTGATGGTGTTTGCGAGTCCATCCGGATCAGCAGGATCGAACAGATCGAGGCCCAATCCCCAATGGTCACAGAACTTGATCAGCCAATTACGCAAACCCCAGTACATAACCTTGGGTGCAACGATATGATCGCCCGGCTGCAAAGACTGCACAACGGCCATCGCCGCAGCCATGCCGGAGCTGAACAACAACGCCGCAGGCGCCCCTTCAAGTTCAGCCAGAACTCTTTCGGCAACAACATACCCGGGATTCTCGTCGCGTCCGTAACTGTGTCGGGCATTGATCAGTTGATAGTTCTCATCACGCAGGAAGGTCGATGACGGATGAATTGCGGGCGTGATCCCTCCCGTCATCGCATCAATCTGGTGCAGTGCCTGAGCGTTGATCGTTTCCGCTGAAAGGTTCTTTCTGTTACCCATTTAAATTATTTCCAGGCAAGCTTGTACCGGTTCAGAATGAAAGATGATACACTCACCCAAAACACTATACAATATACAACATTATTTAGATTCGTCATTTTAATAGGGTGAAAAAATCTGCTAAAAACTAACACATAGTTCTGGTGATAATTGATTATCATGCACTTTATCAATAAAACCATGTTTGAGAAATACTCAGATGTGTTCTACATTGTAGATAGATATTGTCTAAACACATCTGTCACGTGACGATTGACAGTAGTAGATATAATTTAGTGGCTGAATTTCGTGTAAAACCAGATGGCCGATAGTGTCGGAATATGTATTAGAAATCAACAACAGAGATGTAGCCAACATGAGCAGAAACCCCCGCTACGATGTTCTTTTCGAACCGGTCAGAATAGGTCCTGTGACCGCGCCGAATCGCTTTTACTCGACACCTCATGCGCTTGGGACCGGCAATCAAATGCCTCACACGCGTGCAGCAATGCGCGAAGTCCGCGCCGAAGGTGGCTGGGGAGTCGTCAATACTGGCTATTGTTCAATTCACCCAAGTAGCGATGATGCGCCTTTGCCATATTGTCGTTTGTGGGATGATAAAGACATAAAGGTTCATGCATTGATGGTCGACGCGGTACATCGTCATGGTGCCCTGGCGGGCGTTGAACTATGGCACGGTGGAAATGGAACCGCCAATCGTTTAACGCGGATAACACCAATGACGGTTTCGGGAATTTCCTATAGTGCGTCTTACCCGAACTGGATGAGCCTGACACAACCCAGGTCCATGGACCGAAATGATATCCGTGAGTTTCGAGGCTGGTATGTCGACGCGGCCAAGCGTGCGAGATCGGCGGGCTTTGACATTGTATACCTTTATGCCGGTATGGGTTATGGGCCCTATCAGTTCCTGCTGCCGTGGATGAACAAACGTAGCGACGAGTATGGCGGCAGCCTGCAGAATCGAGTTCGGCTAACACGTGAGATCATCGAGGACATGAAAGAGGCCATCGGCCAGGATTGTGCTATCGCCGTGAGGTTCAGCTCCGACGAACTGCTTAAACTGCCAGGTGAGATACTACAGTCCGAAGCCCATGAAATCATTTCGATGTTGGCAGATGTCCCGGACCTGTGGGATGTGAAGTCGTCGGATTGGACCGTGGAAACTATCTCGGCCCGTTTTAGTGAACAGGGCGAACAAGAACCTTTTAACAGTTTCGTCAAGCCATTAACCTCCAAACCCGTGGTGGGTGTGGGTCGTTTTACATCGCCGGATGAAATGGTCAGCCAAATCAAGCGCGGTGTACTCGATTTGATCGGCGCGGCGAGACCCACGATTGCAGATCCGTT
>JAZFSZ010000038.1:0-7406 GCA_036446455.1 Acidiferrobacterales bacterium | reverse complement strand
GGCGTCGGTATCTCACCACGCGTCGCCCTGAATTATCACATAACACCGGGACGAACCCTGCGCGGCAGTGTGTCAAAAGGTATGCGTACACCTGCCCTGCTGGAAGAATACGCAAACTCTTTTGTCTATGCTGGTAATCTGACGAGTCTTCCCGGCACACCTATACCTATCTGGTACTACGGCTCCGCCGGCAATCTTAGACCGGAGAGTATTACCTCTTATGAAATTGGTTACTTATTCGAGTTTCCGGCACGCGGACTCAGTGCCGATTTTCGTCTCTATCAGGATTATATCTCTGACTTGATCGCCTATCCTGAAAATATGGACGGCTCGGCGGCTGGATCATCCGAGCCGTTCAATCTGTTTATAAACAATGGCACGGCATCCATCGGCGGATTCGAAGTTGATCTACAGGCACGCACCTCTGAAAATAGCCGGTTTTCCTTTACCTATGCCTATGCGCGGTCTAATACGGATCTGAACTACCAATACAATACTACTCCAACAAATATCACGATATCACAGGCCACGCCCTCGCAGACGGTAGGATTTCTCGGGAGTTACAAGTTTACGAACCGGGTGGAAGTGAACCTGGGAATTTACTATGTGGGTGCAATGTTGTGGATTGATGCCGGATCAGTAAATCGGGATTATACAAAAGTCGATTTACGTATCGCGCAGAAATTCAAAACCGCTTCCGCAAACGGCACTATTGAATTTATTGGTCAGAATCTTGCTGGCCAGTACTTTGACCACAATCCAGCGGCCATGCTGGATAGAAGGTTTTATATCAGACTGCGTATGCAGGCGAAACAGGACAAGTAAATCTGGGGAAGGAACTCCTTGCACAATACAATCTGGCATCTTTTATTCGGTATCAATACCTCAATGTATTTTCAGAGGCGCGCCTTGGTGCGCCAAATTGTCGTTGTCGCGGTAGTTACAGCACAGGCGTTTTTTTATACATTTGTAACCACCACTGCTGCCCACGCAAAAGTAACGCACACGATTATTGTTGTACCGACTAAATTGGGTGGCGCCTATCAGAAATTTATTAAGGCATTTCAGGATTCTTATGCCGCCAGCGGCGGAAATACGGCAGCGGTTACAATTGTCGAATCCGATTTTATCGACGCATCATTATTCGATAACAAGAACGCTCGACTCATTGTATCGGTTGGCACTGTCGCAACACAGAAAGTCTTTGAGCTCAACAAAACCGTGCCGGTGCTAAGTACACTGGTACCGCGCAACAGTTATCGCATTCTCGAGCAAAAGGCTAGGCAGCAAGGCAGGTTATATTCCAGGTCTGCGATACACCTCGATCAGCCAATATCAAGACACATGGGCTTAGTCCATAGGATCTTGCCAAATAAAAAAACAGTGAGTGTCGTGCTGGGCCCCAATACCCGTTTTCTTACAAAAGAATTGAAATTAGCGGCCGGAAACGAAGGCATGCACATTCACATAGAAACCATGGGTTACGCCCAGCGATTGATCGGGCCCCTCAATCGCGCATTGGAGGGTTCCGATGCCTTCATTGCTGTTCCCGACAGTGTCGTCTCGAATCGCCAAACAGTACAAAGCCTGTTACTAATGACATATCGCCAGAAAGTACCTGTCATCGGCTATTCACGTGCCTACGTCCGGGCGGGTGCTCTTGCTGCAGTCTATTCCACGCCTGAACAAATTGGCAGACAGGCTGGAGAACTGGTTGGCGAACTGGTGAGAAGCAACAGCTGGTCATTGCCGGCATTGCTTTATCCCAAGTATTTTTCCGTTGATGTAAACCGCGATGTTGCGCGTTCACTGGGGATCAACGTTCCGCCGAAAAAAGACATCGAGCGTAGCTTGCTCGCCGCAAACGGGGAAGAATCATGATCGGCGGTATCAGGCGCAAGGTTTTGTTGGTGGCCCTGGTACCTGCCGCCGCCATAGCGATAGTATTGGCGGTGTACTTTATTAGCAAGCAACTGGTCGGGTTGCATCAGCAACTGGAAGACCAGGGTACTGCTATTGTGCGCCACCTTGCTTCGGCAAGTGAATTCGGAGTCTTTTCAGGTAATAAAAAATTGTTGAGTCAATTGACGACTGCGACACTCAAAGAAGCCAATGTGCGTTCGGTTCGAATCAGCTACGCAGACGATAGAGTCCTTGCGAGCAGCGGACCAGACTTTCTGCCCTCAGGTCAGCAGAAAGCAAGCAAGCAGCCTGTCATCATTTTACCAAGCGAAGATGGAGATGCCATTTTGTTTCGATTTCCCGTTTTGCAGACAGAAATGGAGATCAGCGATTTTCCGGAGATGGATACCAGCGGCGATTCCTTTGCCAGTAATGCATCCGTCACGATTGGCTGGGTGGCGGTGGAGCTCTCCAGGGAGGCCACGCTCAATCAGCAAATGACGACTATTATTCAAAGTAGCCTGATCGCCTTGTTTGGGCTGCTTGTCAGTTTTGTCGTCGCGATCCGCATGGGGCGGTCAGTAACCGAACCTATTGTAAAACTCACCGAGACAGTCGAGGAGCTTGGGAAGGGTAATCTGTCAACGCGCGCGGATACCAATGCTAGTGCTGAACTGCTGACGCTTGAGATGGGTATTAACTCTATGGCAACAGTACTGCAGCGCGCGCGGGATAATTTGCAGGATGAAGTTGCCCATGCTACTGCGGAACTGCGTAGTACGCTGATTGAGCTTGAGAAAAAAAACGCCGAACTCGATGTGCAACGCTCACGGGCACAGGAAGCCAATCAATCAAAAAGCCGGTTTCTTGCCAATATGAGTCATGAACTCAGAACGCCTCTAAACGCAATTATTGGATACAGTGAAATGCTGGAGGAAGAGGCAGAGGAGGCAGGTGACAAAAACTACATTCCGGATATTCAGAAAGTGAACTCCGCTGGCAAGCACTTGCTGTCTTTGATCAACGACATTCTTGATCTGTCGAAAGTTGAAGCGGGCAAAATGACGCTTTACCTGGAGACAGCCGACATCGAGACAGTAATTAAATACACTGCCTCCACTATTCGACCTATGGTAGCGAATAACAGCAATGAACTGGTGCTGGATTTCGATCCGGACATTGGATCCATGCGCATGGATGTGACCAAGGTTCGACAGGTGTTGTTCAATTTGCTGAGCAATGCCTGCAAATTTACCGAGAAAGGCACAATCACTCTGACTGTTAAACGGTTTGAAAGAGGCAACGTGGCCTGGATCGAGTTTGCCGTTTCGGATACGGGAATCGGAATAACGCCAGAACATATGGAGCGCCTGTTTGATGCATTTTCCCAGGCGGATGCGTCCATTACCAAGAAATACGGCGGCACAGGATTAGGGCTCACCCTGTGCAACAGCTTTAGCGAATTGATGGGTGGTGAAATCAACGCACGCAGCGAACTGGGTAAGGGGTCGACGTTCAAATTATTGTTGCCCGCTGAGCCAACCGTATCAGGCGTGGTTCGTGCGGATGAGGAATCTGCCCCAATTACGCAAACGCCGGTTGCGACTGCCGAAAAGTCACGATTCGAGTCATCGTTATCAAGCGCAACAGAAGAAAGAAGAAAGCAAATCAGCAGTGTACTGATAATTGATGATGACACAATGGTGCACGATATGCTGAGACGCATGCTCACCAAGGAAGGATTCGACGTGTACACGGCTACCAATGGTGAGGAGGGGCTTGATCGTGCTCGGGATATCAAACCCGGCGCCATCATACTTGACGTGCTGATGCCTGGTATGGACGGATGGTCAGTTCTGGCAAAATTGAAAAGCGACAGTGAATTGTCAGATATCCCCGTCATCATGCTCAGCATGCTGGACGACCGTACGCGGGGATATGCTATGGGCGCCACTGAATACCTGACCAAACCGGCAGACAAGCAACAATTGTTAACCGTTCTGCGTCGCTCGGTCAGGGATGGTCCAATCTCCCCCGTTTTAATCGTGGATGACGACCAGAATCAACGGGAATTGTTGCGCCGAATTCTGGAGAATGAAGGCTGGGAAGTTGTGGCCGCACACAATGGTCGTGCGGCAATTGATGCGGTGCGTGCACGTCGACCCGCCTGCATTATACTCGACATTCTGATGCCGGAAATGGACGGGATCGAGTTTGTAAGCGAACTGCGCGCGCAACCTGCCTACCGGGATATCCCGATCGCAGTGCTGACGTCGCATGATCTTTCACCGGATGATCATCAGCGTCTAAATGGTGAAGTGCAGCGGATATTGCAAAAAGGTATCAGCCGTGAGCAACTACTGGAAATGGTACGCGAGATAGTCACCCGGGGCAGGGATGATTCCCGGACGTAGAACCGATATTTGACGCGCGACAAAATCAAAGACCGGTAGCCCTGTGCACTGACAGGGTCTTTAGAGTTCATAGAAGAATTTACTAAAGATGGCAGGCCTACCCTGGCCATAGGCATCGGAATTAATACCGCGGTAGTCGTGGCCGGCAACATGGGCTCCCAAACCAGGTTGAATTACACCGTTATTGGCGATGGCGTCAATCTCGCATCGCGGCTGGAAGGCCTAACAAAACAATATGATGTTCCAATCATTGTCTCAGGGGCAACGCGCGATGTGCGCCGCATCATTTTCAGCAATCTAGTCTGGGTCTTCAGCTATAACCTGGTGGCGTTGACCCTGGCGGCCGCGGGATTGCTTCAGCCAGTGATCGCCGCTGGCTTGATGGCTGGCTCTAGTGTGATCGTGGTGCTGAATTCCTTACGGCTCAACCGGTCGTCGGCATCCATACAACAAGTGGCATCCTCCCGGAAGCCAATCCGGATAAGCGCACCGTCTGACAGAACCTCTAACTATCGGTCCGGATCGCCTGGATGAAATAGATGGCTTGGCACTGCCCATAACTGTATTCAATGCGTTGACCGACTGGTTGGACTGGCGCCGCAAGCGTAATTTGGGCAAATCGCAATGCGAATCACTTAACCAAGATCATCTCTGTTAATACATACTATTTTTACTCTCTCCTCAACGTGTGCGCTTATTCTCTGAATAAGGTGAGAAGGTGTATGGTACAGATCACATTATATTTGCTTAACTTATAATCAATAATATGCGCACTTCAATGCGGTACCGACAATTCCCTGGTCTGAAACTCCTGATCGTTCTTGCACTGTCTGTTGCCATTGATTCAAGCATGGCCGAAACGGGTAAAAAACCTGATGTGAATGCGGTAGCGAGAGGAGAAGGTTTGTATCGCAGCTATTGCATTCGTTGTCATGGGGTTAAAGGAGCTGGAGAAAAACCGATTTCACCTTACATCCGTGATCCGGGCTACTACGAAGCGCCGGCCCTGGATCGATCCATGCACGCCTGGCACCATACCGACGAGGCTTTGCTCAAAACGATTCTGCAAGGATCGCCACGCACGAAGCGAATGCCCGCAATGAAAGGTGTCATTACACGCAAACAGGCCATCGATTTGGTGGCCTATATCAAGAGCTTTTGGGGGAAGCGTGAGCTGGATTGTCAGGGGCCTAAACACATGTCTTGCATGTAATGGAACCATGAATTGGCTGGAGTGTACTGAACCTGTGTTGCACGCCACGCAGGAGCAGGGCGGTGGATACACTCGCAAGGCCTCTTCCGTCGACATGAAATATTGATCAAGGTCAAATACCTTTCGGCTAAAGACTTTATGATCGTTACATTCTAACTCAGGTTATATGGCGTTTCCGGGAGATACAACCTGGTCGTTGAACAGAACATGATAGTAACTTCATCTGCATTTCCGTTTGTAGACCGGCCACGCATATGGCTGGTGAGCAGTGTGTTCGCGTTCTGGGCTGTTTTTTTGCTCGTGGGTACACTCACTGTCTGCTGCGAACTGTTTGCATCACCGACGTACGAAGCCCAATTCCAAAGTATTGCTAATGCACACAAAGGCATCGCACAATATGATGATCCTGATTGCACCCGTTCAGTGTCTAACGTCCAGATTGCCCGGTTAACATCTGCTGGCAGTGATCACTGTGTCGACAAAACGCTATTGGATCCCGCGTTATCAAAATACCTGGCGATAAAAACACCGGACCCGAATGAAAGGATTATCCTGGCGAGTTATGACGGCTTAACTATTTCCTCTACGCAGGTCGAGGACATTGTGTCACCACACAACGAACCTCCGCCTGTCTCACCTCCGCTATATCTACTGTTCCATCGATTATTGATCGCTCACCCGCTGGTGTAAGTCGCGCGTCTCTTCTGATCTGATAATGATTCTGCTGTTTTTTGTCAGGCGACGCGGCGAGCGCTTCTTCCATGTTGTATTTTGAAATAGTGGGCAGTTGTAATTGCTGCTAATAAAAATGGAGAAATGAGTATGATTGTAAGTGAACTAGCAATGCGATGTGGCATCCCCTCGCACGTGGTGCGTTATTACGCGCGTATTGGCTTGCTGACCCCGGTTCGAAATCCGGAAAACGGATACAAACTTTTTAAACAGGACGACGTGGTGCGCCTGCGTTTTATTCGTCAGGCCCAGAGTCTCGGATTTACGCTGGAAGAAATACAGGAGATCTTGCGGCAGGGCGATAACGGTGTTGCACCGTGCCCCATGGTAAGACGGACCCTGACCCGGCGTATAGACGAAAATCGTCAGCACATCGAAGAACTGCTCGACAAACAGCAGCGTATGGAACAGGCGCTAGCGCTATGGAACGAAATGCCGGATCAGACGCGTGATGCCGACTCGGTATGCCATCTCATCGAACAGGCCACGGTTGTGGCGCAAGGTGCTTGACGTGTATGCAGCAAACAGGTTGTAGCATTTCCTCGTCGATGCGGCCTCTGCCGCAAATGTGGCTTCAACAAACGGGCAGAATGATGCCGGCAACAGGAGAACGTTATGGGGCATGACGGCACAGGTTTCATGAGTTGGGTCATGGGCGGCATGGGGTTGCTTTTCCTGCTCGTACTTGTGCTGGCGATCGCCGCATTATTGAAGTACTTGTTCGGAAAAGGCAATGAAAGATAACCCAGGCCGGATATACCATGGTTAATCAAATGAACGCTTGTCGCATTCTGTTACTTGCAACGCTTTTCGGGCTAACAACAAGTCTGTTCGCCAGGACGATTGTATATATCCCGCTCGGATCAGGTAACCAGGTGATCGCCGTGGATGCCGCCACCGACAAAATCACAGCTACGTATACGGGTGTTGATAATCCACATGGACTCGTTGCCACCCCGGACGGAGAGTACCTCATTGCTGGCAGCCTGAAGGAAACACCACCACTCAAACCGGACTCGAAAGCAAAGACCAGCAAACTGTTTTTCATTCATCCGGCACACGGCCATGTCATGTTGACCATTCCAGTCACCGGGTGGACCCATCATCAGGCGATTACACCGGATGGGCGCTATGTGTTATCGACC
>JAZFSZ010000037.1:0-6910 GCA_036446455.1 Acidiferrobacterales bacterium | reverse complement strand
CCCTTGATGGAGAAACTTAGATTGCTTGTCAATGAAGTTTATATAATCACCAAATTGAACCCGGCACGATACCGCTGTTAGCCTGTCGATCTACTGACTAGCACGATGGAAAACCCATCGGCGAGTACCCATAGCGCGCTGCCCCGGCCACCATGTCAACTGCCCTGTTTATTTCCGACCTGCACCTGGATAAGGCGCGGCCCGCAATGGTGCGCCTATTTCTGCAGTTATTGCAGGAACCCGCCCGACACAGTGGCGCTCTGTATATCTTAGGCGACTTGTTTGATATCTGGATTGGAGACGATAACGGGAAATCGGAATATGGCGTGGTCTTGGACGCCCTTCGACGTTGCACCGAAAGTGGAATACCCATTTTTATCATGCATGGCAACCGGGATTTTCTATTGGGCGATGGATTTATGAGTCATACTGGTTGCCGCTTATTACCGGACCCTACGGTGATTGATCTAGAAGGTGAACCTAGCCTTCTAATGCACGGGGATACCTTATGCACCGGCGACAAGGATTATCAGGAGTTCCGCTTCCAGGTGCGAGATTTGGAATGGCAGCGCAATTTTTTATCCAAATCCGTGGAAGAACGCAGGCACATCGCCGATGGACTGCGGCGAACCAGTCGCGCAGCAATACAGGACAAACCGTTGGCAATCATGGACGTCAATCCTGACGCGGTAGAAGACGCGTTTCGTGACCACCAGGTACACCGCATGATTCACGGCCACACCCACCGGCCGGGAATCCATGCCTTAACGATTGATGAAGTGCCGGCACAGCGCATTGTATTAGGCGACTGGTACCGGCAAGGCAGCGTATTGCGGTACGAATCGGGAAATTTTGAACTACAAACTTTCGGGGAAAAAATTTAAGGCGACTCTGATTCATTCTTCAGTCGTCATTCCCGCGCACGCCTACGTCGCGTAAAACGCCTACTGTCGCCTGAGGGCGCCTACTGTTGGGTAGAAATATGATTTGTATGTGATTGTTTTATAAACCTTTGTGGAGGCATCCGTTGCGCCTACCATCACTACAGAGTACTACAGCGCATAACAGGATGGGTAAAATCCGGGCAGTCAAGTCGCACAGGCTGTTTCTTTTACTGTTTTTTCCAGCGATTTTTCCGACTGCATGGTAGGAAATCAGGTGTTCGGCTACGCGGGGTGGATTTGCAATTCGCCATCGATAATTTGTGTTTTGCTGTAAAATAGACTATAAATGTCATATATGGCAAATGACTCACTACACCAATCCCAAGACACCCTGCTGCAACAGGTTTTTGCGGCAGAAAGTACCCTACTGCCCGGCTCCACTCTGATCCTTGCCGGTGGCACAGCGTTGGCAAGATTCCACCTGCATCATCGTATTTCGTGGGACCTGGATTTCTTTGCCGATGGGTCATTCGACCCGGCTGTATTGTTGCGCCGGTTGCGGGATGCGGGTATTGCTCTGGAAGACCCGTCACAGGAGGCCGGTGGGGCATTCGCCACCCAACTGCATGGGTCAGTGAACCTGGACGGAGAGATTATCAGAATCAGTTTTGTCGAAGATATCTTCGCCGGTATGTTCGATACCACGCAGTGTGGAGTGACCCGTACTGAAGTGATCGATGGCTTGTATCATCGCAAGCTGCGCACGATTACCGGTACTGGAGAAATTCGCTCGGCGTCCGGCCATGTGTTGGGACAGGGTGCGCGGCAAAAGGCGCGGGATTTGTTCGATCTGTATGTGTTGGAAAAGACCGTTCAGCCGATTGATGAATTTGTGCGTGCTATCAATCAGCATGGTGCGAATTTTCCAGTGGAGGCGCTCTATCAGGGATTTGCCGCGATGCCCTGGCAAGACATGCTCGATGAGTTTGCGCAATTGGAGGTCATCAAACCTTTCGAACGCATCACGGCTTTTGAAGCAAAGCGTCATTTTGACCAAGCACTCGTGCGCCTGAGCGGCTTACATGAAAACAGCGGATAAACAATCGCAATTGCGCAAGGCCTTCTGGAGCGGCACGTTCCCGTACCGCAAGTGGGCTGCCATTATCCGTGCGCGAGATTTCAGCAGTCACGGCGCAACCTTAAAATCTTCGTTTCAGTACCTCCCGGTTGACTGGTTGCTGAATGAATTCAAGCCCCAGCGATTCATTCGCAAATGGCCCGAGCTACGCACGCTGTTTGATCCCGCTGTGGCGATGGAAAAGAGTCGGCTACAGATTTGGGACACCCTTTGGGCCTTGCTCACAACCGGCGATTCCCAGTATCCGGTATCCCCGGCAGTAGCCGAACTGGGAGCCAAGCGGCGCGCATTCTTGCGCGAGGTCATCGCGCACCCGGGTATTACCACCTACGAGCTTTCACGCAAGCATAGACGAGATTACAGTCGTACCTACAAGGATCAGCGACTCCTGGTAGACAAAGGGTTACTGCGGATACATGAAGACAAACGCAATGGTAGAAAGATCCACCGCTTGTATGCATCCGATTCGGTGAATACGGTATTAGCATCATTATAGTCACGGTCTGTCTACCTATAAGTTAACGTAAAAGTGTTACTGGGCCATCGCAATGGGGACATCACCACCCATTACAGTGCGCCGGAATTGCATGAACTTTTGGAGGCTAGTAACAAGGCCAATGCAAAACCATGCAGTGACTTTGTTGAGAAGAAAAGCCGGTCAGGGCTAAATACTTAACCGGTTGAAACTACTGAAGGAATTTGGCGCGCCGGTCGAGAGTCGAACTCCCGACCGCCTGGTTCGTAGTTAGCACATTTTCTTTTAACTTGTTGATTTAAAAAGGCAAACTTTGAGCCGCCCGTTGCACTTTATGTCCATAAGAGTCCATAAACGTTACTCTTGCTCATAGTGGCGTATCTCCTCAGATTGTTTGTCTGTTTCGCAACAATAAATCAACCAGATACGCCGCTTTTTTTCAACTACTCAAACACCACTTTCGATCATAACTCCATTCGTGAACGGAACGTGCTGAACACAAAGTCGAGCAGCGCACGAAGAACGGATTTCATAGCTTTTCACCCAATTGCCGACGATGACAACAAACGATGCCACACTGACAACTACTGAAGAAAAGGTCAAGAATTTCAAAGGCTATGAGTTTTCGGGACACACAACCCAAAAAATGCATCATTATTGGCTCTATTAGACAGCCACTTTCTCAAGGTAGCTGTAAATCCAGTCGTCTGCCTTTGCTGCAGTGCATACTTTACCACTCAGGAAATAAGCTCACCCTAAGGCAGGTCTTAGACCATCACACATAAGGAGAAAATCAATGTCCCAAGGGGTTTTGGCAGGTCAACGAGCACTCGTCACTGGCGCGAATTCAGGTATTGGTGAAGCAGTCGCGATTGCACTCGGCAAGGCCGGCGCAAAAGTGGTAGTGAACTACATCAGCAGCGAAGAACACGCGAATAAGGTAGTGGAAACAATTAAATCGAACGGCAGCGATGCGATGGCAATCCGTGCCGACGTAAGTAAGGAAGATCAGGTCCAGGTGATGTTCAAACAGATGATCGACGCCTGGGGCAGTATTGATATCCTGGTCGCAAACGCCGGTGTTCAACGTGACGCAGATTTCACCGAAATGACGCTGGAACAGTGGCAATTCGTTATCGACGTAAATCTGACCGGCCAATTTCTGTGTTGTCGTGAGGCGGCATGCGAATTCATCCGCCGCGGCATTGACCCGGCGTTGTCTTGCTCCGCTGGCAAAATCATCTGTATGTCATCAGTACATGAGGTGATCCCCTGGGCGGGCCATGTCAATTACGCCACCTCCAAAGGCGGTGTGAACATGATGATGCAAAGCATCGCACAGGAAATGGCTGTAAAGAAGATTCGCGTCAACAGCATCTCGCCGGGAGCCATTGCTACACCCATCAACACGAGCGCGTGGAATACGCCGAAAGCGGAAGCCGAACTGCTTAAGCTGATCCCCTACCAACGCATTGGCAAGCCAAAAGACATCGCCCGCGCTGCTGTCTGGCTGGCCTCGGATGACTCCGACTACATCACCGGGACCAGTCTATTTGTAGACGGCGGTATGACCCTGTACCCCGGTTTCCGGGAAGGAGGATGATCCGCTTCGGGCGTGCGATCTGCGGTGATCTGGCGCAGGCTGAACGCCGCGAGTGGTGGCTGTCCAACGGACTGGGTGGTTATGCTGCTGGCACCATTGCCGGTTCCCTCACACGCCGCTATCACGGCCTGTTAATCACACCGCTTAATGGCGCGCTGGATCGTCACCTGCTATTTGCCAAAGCTGAACCAACGCTGGTGATCGACGGTCAGCATTATCCCCTGAGCTGCAATCACTGGCAGTCAGGTGCCATTGCGCCACGCGGCCATATACATATCGAATCTTTCCAGCTCGACGGCCAGTTACCCGTTTGGGTTTATGCGGTCAGGGGCGTACGCCTGGAACAGCGCATCTTCATGGAACAAGGAGAAGCAACGGTATGGGTCGCTTTTCGATTAATGGATGCGCCGGCTGATACGCCGATTAACCTGCAGCTGCGCCTGTGGGTTAACCAGCGTGACCATCACAGTCAAATGTCCAGTGGTGGTATCACCCCTGATACACGGATACTGGATAAACGTTCACTGCAGGTAAGCTATGCCGACACCTCCAGGCTACACATCCAGCTCAACTCTGGTGAACTACAGGTCGAACACAACTGGATAAATGACTTGCTGTTGCCGCACGAACGTGAACGTGGCCTGCCGGATCGAGACAATCATCTGGCTATTGCCGAGGCCAGATTGACGTTGAACGACGACAGCTGGCATGGGCTGCGTGCCGGGCTACGCCCCTGTCGTTCACCAGACCCGGCTGCCGCACTGCAGCACGAGCAGCGACTCCAGTCTGATTATCTGGCCAGGGCACACGCAACGATCAAATCAGTAACGCCGGACTGGATAGAACCACTCATCGCCACCACTGAACGTTTTCTGTTCCGCCGGCCGCTCAGAGAGGGTGGACTCGGCGAGTCGATTATCGCTGGCTATCCCTGGTTTGGGGACTGGGGCCGCGATACCATGATCGCCCTGCCCGGCCTGACGCTGAGTACCGGCCAACTCCCACTTGCCCGGCGCATACTTGAAACCTGGGCTGACTATGTGGATCAGGGCATGATCCCGAACCGCTTCCCGGAATCAGCCACACCCATCACCCCACCCGAATACAACAGCGTGGATGCCTCACTCTGGTTCATTCTCGCCTGGCATGCCTATATGGAGGCAGGCGGTGAAAAGACCGCACTGCGCAACGTGCTACCGGTACTTGAACAGATCATCAGCGCCTATCATCACGGCACCCGCTACCAGATCCATCTGGACGAAAACAGTGGCCTGCTGCATACCGGTGAACCGGGCACCCAACTGACCTGGATGGACGCACGGGTCAATGGCATCGCCATGACGCCACGTATCGGCAAGCCGGTAGAAATTAATGCCCTGTGGTACAACGCCCTGTGTGCGATGCAGGTCTTCTATGAACAACTGGGCCGTAACGGCAGCAACTATGCAGCCCTGGCGGAACATGCCCGGCTTGGTTTCCAACAATATTTGCGCCCTGACGGGGGACTATACGATGTACTCGATACGCCAGATGGTAACGATGCCAGCATTCGCCCGAATCAGATTTTTGCACTCAGCCTGCCCTGGTCATTGCTCGACAAAGACGTAGCAATCACTGTGCTGGACGAGGTACATAGCCATTTATATACCTCCTATGGACTCAGATCGCTGACCCCACAAGACCCGGCCTATCGCGGCATTTATCAGGGCGGCGTTGTGGAACGTGACGCTGCTTATCACAATGGCCCGGTATGGGGTTGGCTGCTTGGCCATCACGCCATGGCACATTTCCGTCTGCATCATGATGCACCAGCAGCGCTCGCACTGCTCGAGCCGATGGGTGATCACCTGTTTGATGCCGGGCTCGGCAGCATCAGCGAAATTTTCGATGGCGATCCACCACACCAGCCACGCGGCGCCCCGTCGCAGGCCTGGTCCGTTGCTACGGTGCTGGAAGCCTGGCTGCTGATTCATGCGTAAAGACAAGCAATCACAGGCAACAACCATGATTAAAAACTCAAAATCCAAATCCAGTCCTGGCGCTGAACGCCAACGTCTAAACGACGGCCAGGACTGGAAGCAATGGGGACCCTATCTAGCCGAACGCGCCTGGGGCACGGTGCGAGAGGATTACAGTGAACATGGCACGGCCTGGGAGTATTTCCCGCACGACCATGCACGCTCACGCGCCTATCGCTGGAGCGAAGACGGACTCGGCGGCATCTGCGACCGCGAGCAGCGCCTGTGCCTGGCGCTGGCACTGTGGAATGGTCGTGATTCGATTCTGAAGGAACGAGCATTCGGTCTGACCGGCAATGAAGGCAACCACGGTGAAGATGTCAAAGAAGTCTATTTCTACGCCGACGCCACGCCGACACACAGTTATCTGGATTATCGCTACTGCTACCCGCAGGCTGCCTATCCTTATGCCGAACTGGTTGAGGAAAACCAGCGTCGTTCGCGCACCGACCCACCGTACAATCTCATCGATACTGGCGTGTTTGAGCACAACCGTTATTGGGATGTACGCATGGAATACGCCAGGCAATCCCCCGGTCTGATTCGTCTGCGTATCAGTGCAACCAATCGTGGCGACCAGCCCGCTGAGTTATGGCTGTTACCGCAACTGTGGTTTCGTAACGACTGGGCCTGGGGTGATCGGGATGAAAATGGTGATGAGCTGTCACGCCCGGAGATCACACTGAACCCGGATGCCGCCGCTGATCAGTGGGGCGTGATAAGCCATCACCGCAGTCTGCAGACCATGTATCTGTACGGTCAGGGCAATGCCGAGCTGCTGTTCACCGAGAA
>JAZFSZ010000036.1:0-2717 GCA_036446455.1 Acidiferrobacterales bacterium | reverse complement strand
GCAGGCCGTGCTTTGCGGCGGCGCCGTGGAGCTGGTGAAAGCCGGTTTTGAGACCCTGGTGGAGGCCGGTTATGCCCCGGAGATGGCTTACTTCGAATGCCTGCATGAGCTCAAACTCATTGTTGACCTGATGTATGAGGGGGGTATCGCCAATATGAACTACTCCATATCCAATAATGCGGAGTATGGAGAATATGTCACCGGCCCCAAGATAATTAACGAAGAGAGCCGTAAGGCCATGCGCGAGGCGTTGCGCAATATTCAGAATGGTGAATATGCCAAACGCTTCATCCTTGAGGGACAGTCCAACTATCCCGAGATGACAGCACATCGCCGACTTATTGCGGCGCATGGGGTCGAGAAAGTCGGTGCAAGCCTGCGCAGTATGATGCCGTGGATCAGTGCCAACGCACTGGTGGATAAATCTAAAAACTAGAAACTTATATCCGTATGGCAGTTCATCGACACCCGATTCTGGCCAAGGAAGGCTGGATCGATATTATTATACTGGCTGCCGTTGGCAGCGCCGTTCACTATTATGCTGGCCCGTTCTGGGCGGCACCGATCTGGGTGTTACTGGTTTTTGTTACCCAGTTTTTCCGCGACCCAGCCCGAAAGATACCCGCCGAACCCATGGGAATCATTTGTCCCGCCGATGGCCGCGTGGTGCACGTGGGTGATGTCCATGATCCCTATCTGGATCGCCCGTCGCGCCGTGTCAGCATTTTCATGAACGTGTTCAACGTACATTCCAACCGTAGCCCCACCGAGGGCACGGTCAAAGAGCGCTGGTACAACCGCGGTCGATTCTTTAATGCTTCGCTTGACAAGGCGTCAAAGGAAAACGAGCGCAATGCCCTATGGATCCAGACCGATGAGGGTGATGACGTAGTCGTGGTACAGGTGGCAGGACTGATTGCAAGGCGTATAATTTGTTACAAGCAACCCGGAGATCGTATTGGTCAGGGTGAGCGTTTTGGATTTATTCGCTATGGTTCGCGCGTTGATGTCTATCTTCCGCCGAAAACCGACATCAAGGTGATTCTGGGTGACAAGGTGACCGCCGGAACCGATGTGCTTGCAACCTTAAGACACTAGTCGGATTCCATTTGTTTAACAGTAATGCGGTTCGGATTTTTGAGGGGAGACAGGTGATGACACAGCAAGAAACCAACTCGGAACCGACCGGTAAAGTGACCGAATTGCGTCCCCGTGGCCGTCGTCCCGGAATCTATATTCTTCCCAGCCTGTTTACCACTGCTGGCCTGTTTGCCGGTTTCTACGCCATCATTCAGGCTATTGGTGGCAATTTCGAGAGTGCGGCGATTGCTGTGTTTATTGCCATGGTGATGGACGGCCTCGATGGCCGTGTCGCCCGCCTGACGCATACCGAGAGTGATTTCGGCGCGCAATACGACAGCCTCGTGGACATGGTTGCCTTTGGGCTGGCGCCGGCGCTGGTGATGTATATCTGGGCGTTATCCGGCCTGGGTAATCTTGGTTGGGTCACCGCTTTTATCTACTCCGCTGGCGCAGGACTGCGTCTGGCGCGATTCAATATTCAGGTTGATGTCGTCGACAAGCGTTATTTCATTGGTCTGCCCAGCCCGCCCGCGGCCGCTTTGGTCGCCGGATTTATCTGGCTTATGGACGCCTCGGGTCTACCCGGTAAGGAGATAAGCGTCTTTGGTCTGGTATTAACTCTTGCCGCCGGTGTGCTGATGGTCAGCAACATTCGCTATCGCAGCTTCAAGGACCTGGACCTCAAGGGCAGGGTGCCATTCGTCACCATTCTGGTGGTGCCGTTGATTTTTGTTGCCGTTTTCCTCTATCCACCGCAAGTGTTGTTTGGTGCGGCGTTTATTTATACCCTTTCCGGCCCCGTGCAGGCCCTGTGGCGGGCGATCGGCAAGCGTAACGATGCTGCCGAAAAACCCGAGAGCAAATAGTTGCTTTAATTCTTTGAAATTTGCTGCGTCGGCAGTTATATTTAAAGAACGAGCAGAATGTTGAATATGAATAAAAGTAACGACACATTATTGTTTCCCTCCACCACCGTGATCCTTCGCGGTGATGGCTCTGCTTTGTCCGCGAATGCCCTCCTGCTGCTGCGCCGCTAGGCGCCGACATCCATACACAAGTCCCGCGAGGACACCCAGGAAAAATAGTCAATTAAACGGCAGGCCAGCTGGTGCTGCTAAACGAGTCTATTGAGCAGAGGACATCATGAACGACAAGTTAATAATTTTTGACACCACATTGCGCGACGGCGAACAGAGCCCCGGCGCCTCCATGACCCGTGACGAAAAGGTTCGTATCGCCCGGGTGCTGGAAAAAATGCGGGTGGACATCATCGAGGCCGGTTTTCCCATTGCCAGCCGCGGTGATTTTGAATCTGTTAAGGCTGTTGCTGAAACCGTCAAGGATTCCATTGTCTGTGCACTGGCGCGCGCAGTGCAGGGCGATATCGATCGTGCAGCCGAGGCTATCAAACCGGCTAACGGTGGACGCATCCATACCTTTATTGCCACGTCCCCCATACATATGCGCGAGAAGTTGCGCATGGAGCCGGATCAGGTGCTGGAGCAGGCTGTCTGGGCCGTTACGTATGCGCGCCAGTTTACCGATGATGTTGAATTCTCACCGGAGGACGCCGGGCGTTCGGAGCCGGATTTTCTTTGTCGCGTGCTAGAGGCCGTAATCGATGCCGGTGCGCG
>JAZFSZ010000035.1:0-2701 GCA_036446455.1 Acidiferrobacterales bacterium | reverse complement strand
TTTGTTCCTGGCTGAATTTGATGGCTGTCGCAACATCTTCGCGGCTATCCAGTTTCTGTTTCCGTGCCTCCTGTATCAGCAGTTTTCTCTTGATCAGCCAGTCGATAGCATTTTTACGTTCGGATTTGTTGCGCGCCACCCTGGTGCCAAACTGGGCTTGCAGAATATTCTGATATTCAATAACGGTTATTGATTTTCCATTAACGGTGGCCACCTGCTCGCCCTTCGGGGTTTTATCGCAGGCACCGAGTAACAGCAGGGAAAAGAGGGATAGAAAGATAAATGCACCGTGTTTGCGCATAATTAGGTTCCTTGGAATTAACAGTAAGTGTCTGGTATCAGATTTCGTCGGGTGTGCAGGCAATGATTGTCAGTGCATGAATTTCCTTCTGCATCATATCGCCAAGGGCATCATAAATCAGGCGATGGCGGGACAGGGTGTCCAGACTGTGGAATGACTTTGATGCCAGAGTCACACTGAAATGGCTGCCACCTTCATGATAACCACCATGGCCCACGTGTTTATGGCTATCATCGGTAACTTGTAATGACTCCGGTGCCAGTGCCTCGGTCAGCAGCTTTTCGATTTTGTTTGTGCGTTTGCTCATGGCAGTACTTTTTTGAAAGGTTTGACGCTGACGGATTCGTAGACACCGGCACTGACATAAGGGTCGGCATCGGCCCAGCTTTGCGCGGCTTGCAACGATTCAAACTCGGCAACAATAATGCTGCCGCTGAATCCGGCAGGGCCGGGATCGTTGCTGTCGATGGCGGGGCAGGGGCCGGCGAGAATGAGCCGGCCTTCATTTTTAAGTTGTTCCAGCCGGGCAATGTGGTCGGGTCTTGCGCTCTGGCGTTTTTTCAGGCTATCGGCGACATCGGTACTATTAATCACGTATAACATCGTCATCATCTTTCTTTTTATTGTCGCCGGAGTCTATGTATCGCGCCATGAATATTGCCTGAATGATGATAAATACTATAGTAATGGCCATTAGGCCGAAGACCTTGAAGTTTACCCAGATTTCCTGGCGACGGGCGACGTCCAGTTCCGGTGCGTAATAAAATGCGACATAGACGTTGAGCGCACCCAACACCAGAAAGAAAAACCCCCAGGCCAGATTCTGTCTCACCCAGATATGGTTCGGTAGCGAGATCTGTTTTCCAATCAGGTGTTCTATCGCCGTTTTCTTGCCAATAAAATGGCTGCCAAGCGTGGTACAGCCAAGTAGCCAGTAAACAATGGTGGGTTTCCATTTAATAAAGGTGTCATCGTGCAATAACAGGGTGAGCCCGCCAAACACACCGATCACTCCAAATGTGATGAGGTGCATGGTTTCAAACTTGCCCTTGACCAGACGGTAACCGACTACCTGGACGAAGGAAGCGGCAATGGCGACGGCAGTGGCGACATAAATATCGTAAAATTTGAATGCGCCAAAAAAAAGCACCAGTGGGAAAAAATCGTAAAGCAGTGTCATTTATATGTAAGAGTTCCGGTATTGCTGGGCGGGCTATTCTGGCATTCCCCGTCACGCAGGGCAACGTGATTACTCCGTAGTGTGTCCTCATTCCCGACAGGGGGACTGGCGCCCCGGTTCAGGCGTGGGCATGATATTCTCCTCCCGCTAGCATGGTAGACAGGAAATATGCGCATCGTTTACGACCTCCACACCCACACCCTGAAGTCCGATGGTACTTTAACGCCGACCGAACTGGTTGAACGCGCCGCCAGTGCGGGTGTGCAGGTGCTGGCGCTGACGGATCACGATGTCACCGACGGTATTCCAGAGGCGCAGGCGGTAGCGGCCAGGGTGGGGCTGCAACTGGTGCCAGGCGTGGAGGTGTCGGTGACCTGGCAGGGCCGCACCATTCATATTATCGGTCTTGGAATTCGTCACGATGATGATGCGCTGGCCGTTGGCCTGGCCGGTCAACGCCAGACGCGGAACCAGCGCGGACGCGAGATTGGCGAACGCCTCGAACGTGCCGGTGTGGAAAATGCCTACGCCGGTGCCCGAGCCTGGTCCCATGGTGAGATACTGAGCCGCACTCATTTTGCACGCTATCTGGTTGAAGCCGGTTATGCCGGCGACATCGGCAAGGCGTTCAAGAAATATCTATCATGTGGCAAGGCAGGTTTCGTACGTTGCGAGTGGGTTGGCCTCGAAGAATGTCTCGGCTGGATCCATGGTGCCGGCGGCCAGGCAGTTATTGCGCACCCCGGTCGTTATGCCATGGGCAGCGGCACCCTGCGGCGATTGCTGGGTGAATTTCGTGATGGTGATGGTGACGGTATTGAGGTGATTTGCGGTAACTATAATCAAAATGAGGCGGAGCGATTCACGCGTCTGGCGGATGACTTCGGTTTACTCGCTTCCTGTGGCTCGGATTTTCATGGCCCCGAGCAACGCTGGCGCGAACTCGGGCGCCTGCCGATGTTTCCGGATGGTTGTATACCGATCTGGCGGGACTGGGCTTAATACTTCTCTATTTTGACTAAAGACAGCGGCTGTCCCGGACGTGTATGATCCGGCCTGGAATCGAACATAAATCCTGTGTGACGGCAGGAATGCGGAGGAGGAGATCATGGATCAGGTCGAGATTGTTCTGGCACCCGTCAAGTATTTCACGAGTCAACTCGCACTCTTTTTGCCCAAGCTGCTGATCGCCATGGCAGTGCTGGTGGCGGGGTGGCTGT
>JAZFSZ010000034.1:0-6089 GCA_036446455.1 Acidiferrobacterales bacterium | reverse complement strand
GAGGTATAAAGAATAAACAATGGATCTTCCGCATCCATCTGCTCCGGTGGACAATCGCCCGATGCCGCCGCCATGGCCTCGTGATACCAGAGATCACGACTGTCGTTCCAGTTGATGTCGCCGCCAGTGTGTTTCACCGTGAGCACCGTATGCACATTGGGACATTGTTCGAGCGCCTTGTCGGTATTGGCCTTCAGGGGCACCGGCTTGCCGCCGCGCACACCTTCGTCGGCGGTAATGACTATCTGGCAATCGGAGTCGAGAATACGGTCCTTCAGCGATTCCGGTGAAAAGCCACCAAATACCACCGAATGTACGGCGCCTATTCGGGCACAGGCGAGCATGGCGTAGGCTGCTTCAGGAATCATGGGCATGTAAATACAAACCCGGTCACCCTTTTTAACACCGCGAGCTTTTAACACATTACCGAGTTTGCTGACTTGCTCGTGTAATTCGCGGTAGGTAATATTCTTGTCGACAGACGGGTCATCGCCCTCCCAGATGATTGCGATTTGATCCCCGCGGGATTCGAGATGACGATCGATACAATTATAAGCCACATTGAGCTTGGCGCCCTGAAACCATTTTATGCTTACGTCACCGGAGAAACTACAATCCATTACCTTGTCCCAGGACTGGAACCAGTCAATAAATTGCTCAGCTTGTTCGCCCCAAAACGTTTCCGGGTCATCCACTGATTGCTGGTACATCTGCTGGTATTGCTTGTTGGTAATATGTGCCTTGGCTGCGAACTCCTTTGAGACGGGATAGATTCTTTCTTCAGACATCGTAGCCTCCCTCTGTTAGATTCTCTGACCCTTGAGCAAGGGGCGGATTAACGCTTTGAATACCGTCTAGAAATATCATTAACCTGGTGGTTGCTGATATATCGCTAACGGGTTGTTGTCTATATGTGTCTCACGCTGGCGATTGGGATTGGCACCACTGGCACATCCACTGGCGCATCCCAGATATCGATTCACAACAAAGAATGCTGGCAGAAATACCGGGAACAACATTAACCAGAGCCATTGCAGGCCACCTGAGAATGAGGCCGGTTCCAGAAACCATACTGTAAATGCCAGCCCAGACTGATAAAACAAAACGGCAAACAGTAACCACAACAGCCGTTTTACAATGGGATGGCTCTGTAATTTCTGCAACATCTCGTATATACCTCTATCAATTTGCCCAATGCTGCGGTTAAAATCCCCCGGGCATTCCCTGTTGTTTGATCAACTCCTGCACTGAATCACTTTCCTTCACCATATGTTTCGACAGGTAACTGAATATATTGGCGGCGGCAATGGCATCACCCTTTGCTGTATGACGATCGGTGATCGTTACCTCACATGCCCGCGCCACTTCTTCCAGTAGATAATGCCCCATCTGGCCAGTATACCCCAGGTACAATAGCATGGTGTCAATCCCGGGATTCTGTAATTGACAGTTCACCAATCGCTTTAGTTCCCGGTTAATAAAGCGCAGATCGAAATCGAGATGGTGACCGACTAATACACTGTCACCCATAAATTCGGAGATCTCGATCATGAGATTCTCCAGCAAGGGAGCGCCAGCTACGTCGGCATCAGTAATATGATGGATTGCTGTTGATGCTGGTGGTATCGCGCGCCCAGGATTAACCAGACTCACGTAGCGGTTTTCTGTTAACGCAAGGCCTTGCATTTCCAGCAATGCGATGGAGACGATGCGGTCGTTGGCATAAGCGTGATATCCGGTGGTTTCGGTATCGATTACAACGAAGCGGGTATCTTTGACCGCTTGCGTTAATCTTATTTCCGGATCGGCTCCCTGGCAGCGTTGCCGAACAATGCGTAAACGTGGTTCATTTTTCAGGCGCTCCTCTTTTGCTGCATTTGATCGCGATAAACCAAACCAGGAAAATATAGCCGCCATTACCATCATCCCAACTTTTTTAAAAAGCAGCGCGACCGAAATCGCCCTGCAACTGGTCCTGAAACCGTTTTACTGCACGCATGGCACTACGCAACGTACTGCGGCGGAGTGAAGAAAGCCCGTCTGGTTCGACCAGCTTATCCAGCTCTACACCGGCCTCGCGCTGCTCAATCTGGTGCGCCAACAGCAAATCGAGCAATTCTTCGAATGCAGCAAGCACCGAATCAACCAGGTCTGCACTCACCACGCTGTGCCGAACAAGCGCCTGCAGGCGTTCAAGGGTGCTGTGGCTGGCAATGCGCATACTCAACGCATAAATGCGGGCCGCGTCGGCGATAATACGCAAGCCGTTGCGTTTGATATCGATTTTGCCTTTATGCTCGCCAACATCCGTTGTGATCAGGCGATTAAACAGACCCAAAGGTGGACGCCCCTCGGCATCGTCCTCAACCATGTATCCGAGTAACGCCCGATGTTGCTGCAACTCACTGAGCAAATGAGTGCGTAGTGCGTGGGTCAACCGGTCGTCGCCGTATAAAGTATCGAAATCGAATACGATATTGGACCACCGCGCCGCCTTTTGATTCGGTTGACGGACAAGATGGTCGATCTGCTGCTTCCATTCAGTCAGCGTTTTCCGGAACATGGGGTTCCGCGCCATGATGTCCCCCGGGCATAAAATATAGCCGGCCTTGTCCAGGTTAAGGTTAAGCTGCTCACTGAGGCGCTCGAACCAGGCTGACTCGGTATTGTTCAGCGGCCCTGCCACATCGTCGATAATCAATCCGTTGTCCTGATCGGGAGTAAGCAACATCTCGCGCCGTCCACCGGAACCCATGATAAGCACTGCATAAGGCCGCGGTGCTGCACCGTGACCGGCCTGCTCCATTTCCTCCAGAGTGAGCTCGACGCAGCGGCGCTGGATGCTAAGGTGAGAGTCACTCAGAATACGTACAGCAATGCTGGCAAGGCGATTGCTATCGCGAGCTTCACGCGCCACGTTTACCAACGATGTATAACAGTTTTGCAAGGCATCGAAATCCATCGTGGCGCGAATGTGTTGCAGTAACCACGGTTGTTGCGCCCTGTGCAAATTGAGGATATCGCTTTGCGAGATCATTCCCACCGGCTTACCTGCTTCTGTTACCACCAGATATTTCAGTGTGAAATCCTGAAGCTTCTCGTCCGCCTGCCATAGCGGTGCTTCCTGCTCGATCACACGAGGCACTTCGCAGGCCGCTTCCATAATGCTGTCGCCGGGCGAAGCACCTTTCTCGAGCAATGCCGCACTTAACCCGGCATAAGTCAGCACACCGACCAGTTTACCGGCATCCGCGAGCACTCCCAGGCTACCGATCTTCCGCTCTTTCATCATCTGGAATGCCTCGCGCAAACTGAGGTCAGCATCACAAACAGACAATGGCGACTTCATCACGGTACGCACGGGCTGCGTCAGCGCTCCGCTGATGGTGGCAGAATTTCTGCGTGCACGGATGCGTTCGGCGATAACGTGATTAAGCAGATCTGCAAAAACTGAGTGGTCCTGCTCAAACTGATGTACGGCGGCCTCGGACAACTTAAGAATACAGCTGTCACACGCTGCTCGCACAGAAGAGCGGTAAGGTTCGCCATCAAGGTAATTAGACAGGCCCAGGATATTGCCCGTTCCGTAGCGCTCGGTGCTGCCGTCAGCGCGTGTGAAATCGAACTCACCAGAAACAATTACAAACAGCGACTGCTGGTAGGGATCGCCAGCATAAAATACCACGTCACCTGTACTTATTTCGATGGGCTTACCGGCTGCAACAATAGCCACGATCACATCGTGTTCTAGCGACCGGAAGGTTGCAGAACGCGCCAAGGTTTCAATAATCGTATCGACCAATGTCATCGCCGCATGATCTCGGGAACTTATTCCTCTTCATCTGGACTAAATTACATACCAGTTTGTTCAGGCGTCCCTATTTGCTCCATTCCCGGGAGAGCCCCATGAGTTCTGTTTTTGAATCACAACTTCCTGCCGATGTCGCCGCGGTACTGAAAACCGCTGCATTGCTCGATACAACTGAATTCCGGGTGTTCGAGCTAGCGTACCGTAATTGGTACGGTCTTATTGCGAATGACACACAAATTGAACCCTTTTATATCGCCTATATGTTTAAAGACAACGTACCGCCCTGGGTTCGCCAGTTTACTCGCCGCACCATTCAACGTTCCCATACCCAGGGTGTAACAGTGGATGACTTGCGCCAGCCGATCTCAGATCCTGCCGCTATTGCCAAGGGTGTGCGCTTCCTGCTGGTGGTGGCAGGCGTATTGGCATTCATGCTGATCCTCGCTGAAAACACAGGTACCTTGTCTTCTGTCACGCAAGAGTGTTATTTTCCCCCTTGTTACTAATCTCGTCGGGTCACCGTCGAATTGTACGAGAGGCCAACGACTTGCTGGACTATGCCTTTGTGATTGTCACCGCAGCCATTGCCTATCATGGCATCACCTACCGTACCGAGGACGGTGAAACCGAATCTGTCCACCTCCTGTTTGGCGCCATCGCCCTGCTTTTCTGCATACGCGTTTTGTTTGTAGATATCTTCAAGCTGGTCTAGCACAGCACAAACTACTTCTTGTAAGGTCGCTGCTTGTCGTCCACCTCAGGCTTGCGCAACAAACGTTGATGCGCTGGTTTGGCCAGCTCCTGCCGCAAATAAGCGACACGCGCATCAATCGTTGGCGGTTTTTCCGGCTGCAGCCTGAAAAAACGTGTGATGAGTCCTGGTCCCTCAGCCAGTTCGGGATCGAGCCGCAGCGCCTGCTCGTAGTCTTTCAGCGCTTTCTGGTACTGTCCCAACCGATCATACAAAATACCGCGATTGGCATAGCTGGGGGCGAAATCCGGCTCATACGCGATGGCCTCGTCATACAAATTTAACGCATCATGCGAACGCCCAAGTTGCATCAGGCTGCGCGCCTTGCCCCGCATGGCGTATATGTGACGGGGCGATTCCTTGAGTGCTTCCTCATAGGAAATCAACGCCTTTTCATAGTAGTTGTCTTCAAAAAATTTTTCCGCTGCCAGGTAGGGTTCATCGCCGGGGTTACGCGGCGAAAAAAAACTGTCGTACGTCGTCCAGCCGATCCAGGCAACCGTCAACGAAACTGCGGTAAAGGTCAAAAACCGATGCAGCGGGTTATCCATTGCCGGGAATACCCAGTAACTGCGCATTGAATAAAAACGAAAATACCAGTGAAACAAATACGGTGATAAACCGGGCGCGCTTATACTGGCCCGTTATTTCGGATGGGGACAGTTCGCGGGCCAGTTTTTTAGTTAGCCGGCGCACACTGACTGTCCAGATTAACTTGCTTACGGGGAACCACAGGAACAATGCCAGTACCAGTACCGAAGCAATGAAATAGGTCATAGGTCCTATTCTAACCGATAATAAAACAGGGGAGGCGCCGCCTCCCCTGCAGGTTGGATAAGAGTTAAATCGTTATTATTTAGTCGTATCGAGATGAACGTCACCGATATCCTCATGCAATACTTCAATTTCCTTGTCGGGTACGGTCGACAATCCCATCTTGTAGGCCAGGAACCACATCATGCCTACGCCCAGTGCCCACCAGATCAATTGCCAGGCCCAGATAGAGGGCATGCCGAATACCCAACTGGCGTAATCATTGGGGTTGCCAAAGATGGTATTGCCAATGATGGCACCCGGGCCAACACCAAAGAAGAACCAGACCAGGGTAATGATCCAGGCCAACGGCACCAGTTTCTTTTTTTCTGCCGACAGTGAGCTGTGCTCACGCAGGAAATTATGAAACGTCATGCGATGAGCTGTGTCGGCCTTGTTCTGTGTCATGGCTGATACCGCGAGCGCGATACCAAGGTTAAACAAGATGCCCCAGAAGGCCGAGTGCAGGGTCAACGGCCAGCGTCCCCAGGCCTCCACACCGAACCACGCCACGCCGATACTCTCGGTTAAGGTAACCGCTACCAGTCCGGCGGCCAGACCCAGGGTCACCCCTTGACGGGTAAGCCACGGCCACCAGCAGACGGCGATCAATGACGGCCACATCTGGAAGCCGTAGGCCACCGCCAAACCCCCCAGAAGTACCAGTGCATCGGTGGCTGTCGTCGCCACTACCAGCGCCAGCAACACGATGAT
>JAZFSZ010000033.1:0-7924 GCA_036446455.1 Acidiferrobacterales bacterium | reverse complement strand
GTTGAGCTAAACAAGGAAGCCAGCTACGACGACATTTGTGCTGCCATGAAGGCCGCTTCTGAAGGTGACATGAAGGGCGTACTGGGTTACACGGAAGAAAAGGTGGTATCCACTGACTTCCGCGGTAACAGCACCCCGTCTACCTTCGATGCCGGAGCTGGCATTGCGTTGGACAGCACCTTTGTTAAGGTCGTTTCGTGGTATGACAATGAGTACGGGTATACATGCAATATGTTACGTATAGTCGAGCACATTTCCAGGTAAGTAACTAGTAACTAGTGGCGAGTAGCGAGTAGCGAGTGGCGAGTAATGAGGTCTTTGTTTTTCCTCGCTACTCGCTACTCGAAACTTGCTACTTTATCGAGAGGCATTTGGCGAAGCCTCTTTCTCCAAACTCCTCACCAAGTATATGGGAGAGCTACTTCATGTCAGCCATCAAGATGACCGATCTCGATTTGGCCGGAAAACGCGTGCTGATCCGTCAGGATTTGAATGTCCCGGTCAAGGATGGAGAAGTCACCAGCGACAAGCGAATTCGCGCGTCTGTTCCCACTATTGAGCACTGCATCAAGGTCGGTGCCAAGGTCATGATCATGTCCCATCTGGGACGCCCCACTGAAGGTGAATATGCTGAAGAATTTTCTCTGAAGCCGGTGGCCACACGGCTGTCGTCGCTGCTCGATAAGAAAATTACCGTTGTGCGTGACTGGCTGGACGGGGTTGGCGATATGGCTGACGGTGATGTTGTGCTTTGCGAAAACGTACGCTTCAACGTTGGTGAGAAAAAGAATGATGACGGGTTGTCGAAGAAAATGGCTGCCTTGTGTGATATCTATGTGATGGATGCCTTTGGCACTGCCCATCGCGCCCAAGCCTCTACCCACGGAGTGGCGAAATATGCGCCGGTAGCATGCGCCGGCCCGTTGCTGGCAGGCGAACTTGAGGCGCTGGGCAAAGCGTTGGATAACCCCAAACGCCCCATGGTGGCTATCGTCGGTGGCTCCAAGGTGTCAACCAAATTGACCGTACTGGAATCGCTGTCAAAGGTGGTTGACCAACTTATCGTCGGTGGCGGTATCGCCAATACCTTTATTGCCGCCGAGGGTCATAATGTTGGTAATTCCCTCTATGAAGAAAGTCTGGTCGACACCGCCAGGAAACTCAGAGCCACAGCACAGGCACGTGGCGGTGATATTCCGGTGCCGACGGATGTTGTTTGTGGCAAGGAATTCTCGGAAACAACTGAGGCAGTTTTGAAAAAGGTAGAAGAAGTAGAAGATGATGACATGATCTTTGATATTGGTCCGGAAAGCGCCAAAGTACTGGCCAATGTTATTAAATCGGCCGGTACAATTGTATGGAACGGGCCGGTGGGTGTGTTCGAATTCGACCAGTTTGGCGATGGCACCAAAACGCTGGGCATGGCGATTGCCGACAGTGATGCCTTTTCCATCGCCGGTGGTGGCGATACCCTGGCGGCGGTCGATAAATACGGTATTGCTGACAAGATATCCTACATCTCAACCGGGGGTGGGGCGTTTCTGGAATTCCTCGAAGGCAAGAAGTTGCCAGCAGTCGAGATTCTCGAAGAGCGCGCCAAATAACCCAAGCTACGGATGATTAAATTATTATGTTGAGAAGAACAAAAATAGTGGCGACCCTGGGTCCGGCCACAGACGATCCCAAGGTACTGGACAAGCTGATTGAGGCGCAGGTCGATGTGGTACGTCTCAATTTCTCGCATGATACACAGAAAATGCATCGCCAGCGCGCCGAGGCTGCACGCGAACGCGCGTCCGCGCACGGTCACCCGATTGGTGTTATTGCTGATTTGCAAGGGCCCAAAATTCGCATCGGTAGCTTCGTAAACGGAGCGATCACGCTGATAGAGGGTGACACGTTTATGCTTGATACCAATCATCCACTGGAAACGGGCCATCAGGAGCGTGTTGGCCTTACCTACAAGGATTTGCCGCAAGATGTCGATCGTGGTGTGACCTTGTTGCTGGACGATGGACGTATTGTGCTATGGGTGGAGCAGGTTGAAGGCCCGGAGATAAAGTGTCGTGTCGTAGTCGGTGGTCGACTTTCCGACAAGAAAGGCATCAACCGCCAGGGAGGTGGCCTGACTGCTAAGGCGCTGACTGAAAAAGACAAATCGGATATTAAAATCGCAGCTGAAATCGAGGCCGATTATGTTGCCGTATCCTTTCCCCGAAACGCGGAGGATATTCACGAAGCACGCGCACTATTGCGCGCGGCGGGCGGCCACGGCGGTATTATTGCCAAGATCGAACGTGCCGAGGCGGTAGAGAATATCGAGGAAATCATTGAGGCAGCCGATGCCGTTATGGTCGCACGCGGCGACCTTGGTGTTGAAATTGGTGATGCCGCGGTCCCGCCGATTCAGAAGAAAATAATCAAGATGGCGCGGGCCATGAACAAAATCGCGATCACGGCGACGCAGATGATGGAATCCATGATCGAAAATGCCATACCGACGCGTGCCGAAGTTTCTGATGTGGCCAATGCGGTTATTGATGGCACCGATGCAGTCATGCTTTCAGCGGAAACGGCCACCGGAAAATATCCTGTTGCTGCGGTTGTGGCGATGGACCGTGTCTGCAGGGTGGCTGAGCAATCGCGTGAAGTGACACACTCGGAGCACCGTATGGACCAACCGTTTGAGCGAGTTGATGAAGCCATTGCCATGGCCACCATGTATTCGGCCAATCATTTACCCGTAAAGGCTATTGCCTCGCTAACCGAATCCGGTGCGACACCATTATGGATGTCTCGAATCAGCTCCGGCGTGCCCATTTATGCATTAACCTCTTTGGTATCAACGCGCCGCAAAGTCACGCTATATCGGGGTGTTTATCCTGTGAATTTCACGTTGCCATCAGATGATCCGGTGGAAATACTGCGCGAAGCAGTAGATGAACTGCGCCGGCGTTCAGCAGTACGTGACGGCGATATAGTGGTGCTCACCATCGGTGAACCACTATCGAAACCAGGTGGTACCAATACCATGAAGATCGTCCGCGTAGGCGATCTGATTGAAGATTAAACGCGCACACTGCGTTATCGTCGTGTGCAATCACTAAATCAGATTACTGAAAACATATCATTAGAGTCAGGAGTTCACTATGCCTTTAGTATCAATGCGCCAGTTGCTGGACCATGCCGCGGAAAACAGTTATGGCTTGCCAGCGTTTAATGTCAATAATATGGAGCAGGTGCACGCCATCATGCAAGCTGCCGATGCCACCAACAGCCCGGTGATTATGCAGGGTTCTGCCGGTGCCCGTTCCTATGCCGGGGAACCTTTTCTGCGCCACCTGATTCTTGCTGCCGTGGAAATGTATCCGCATATTCCGATTGTTATGCATCAGGATCACGGTTCCGAGCCTGCGGTTTGCCTGCGTTCCATCCAAAGCGGGTTTACTTCGGTGATGATGGACGGGTCCCTGATGTCTGATATGAAAACGCCTTCTGATTTCGAATACAATGTTGAAGTCACCAAAACGGTTGTTGAGGTCGCGCATGCTGGTGGTGTTTCTGTGGAGGGTGAACTTGGTTGTCTTGGTTCTCTCGAAACTGGCATGATGGGCGAAGAAGACGGTCATGGTGCAGAAGGAAAACTATCCATGGACCAGCTACTCACCGACCCGGAAGAAGCGGCAGAATTTGTTAAGATGACCGGTGTTGATGCACTGGCAATTGCCATTGGAACATCTCATGGTGCTTACAAATTTACGAGCCCCCCGACTGGCGACACTCTGGCGATTGGTCGTATCAAGGATATTCATGCACGTATTCCAAATACCCATCTGGTAATGCATGGCTCGTCTTCGGTGCCACAGGAATGGCTCAAGATCATTAACGATTACGGCGGTGACATGGGCCAGACCTACGGTGTGCCCGTGGAAGAAATCACTGAAGGCATCAAACACGGTGTTCGCAAGGTGAATATCGATACTGATTTGCGCATGGCTTCGACTGGATCGGTTCGTAAGCATCTGCATAATAATCCGTCGAACTTCGATCCTCGCAAATTTCTGAAAGAATCCACCGAGGGGATGATGGAGATCTGCAAGGCCCGTTACGAAGCTTTCGGTAGCGCCGGTCAGGCGGACAAGATCAAGGTTCATTCTCTAGGCAGAATGGTCATGGATTATGCTGCCGGTAAGCTGGATTCAGTTGTGAAGTAATCATTGATTTATCGTCGAAACTTATCGGTTGTCGCCCTTTCTTCGAGGGCAGGGAATAAGGCCGCCCAAGGGCGGCCTTATGTTTATGTTAGCTGTTTATTGACAGCTTCCACTTGAAACCCCGAATGCGATTTATCGCGCCTAGCAGTTCTTGCTTCCGTGGCACCGCAAAATTTCCCATGTTTTTGTAGGGTGTGAACGCATCAAGACCGTCTTCATCAAGAATCTGCAAAATCTTTCTGATTCCCGGCACCAGGCCATCACAATCGGCCGCTATATTCGTTGCGAAGTATTTCATCATCCAGCCAATGGCTTCCACCTGCCCGGTGTCAACCAGCTGTTCCAGTTTGCTGGTATCGACTTCTTGTTGTCCAAAAATTATTTCCTTCGTGCCACGAGCAGAAATTCGTGTTTTCCCATTGCGATTCCAGTTCAGGTTTGTCGGGTTGCGACATGATGAGAATGACAAGGGTGGGAATAACTTCCGGACTCGCGGTGTGCCAGCCAGTAATCTGGCCTTTTTGGTAACGTCTTTGACTTCATAGCAATCCATCATAATTACCGTGTCGGCAATTGACAGATAGTCACCTGAACCTCCCATGACAATGACGCTGGATACACCATGCTTGTCATAGAGTTCACGCACCCGATGCAGGAAGGGGGTGATGGGTTCTTTATCGTCCGGGACCAGTTTCTGCATGCGCGCATCGCGAATCATAAAGTTGGTAGCACTGGTGTCTTCATCGATAAGAAGGGCATGGCTGCCGCCGTGCAAGGCTTCGACGATATTGGCGGCCTGGGAGGTACTGCCGCTGGCATTTTCAGTGGAAAAATCCGACGTACTTTGACCCATGGGTAAATTGTTAATGAAGGCGCTGATATCCAGCCGCGTGATACAACGCCCGTCTTCCGATCGAATTTTGGTCGCGCTGGAAATGGTGACGGATAGCTCGCGACCATCACCCGGTATATGGTTGTATACCCCCCGCTCCAGCGCATGCAGCAGGGTCGATTTACCATGAAAACCACCACCGACGATTAACGTCACACCTTTTTTAATGCCGAGACCGCGGATGGGGTCCCGGTTTGGCAGGCTGA
This sequence comes from Acidiferrobacterales bacterium, assembly GCA_036446455.1. Classification (GTDB taxonomy): domain Bacteria; phylum Pseudomonadota; class Gammaproteobacteria; order Acidiferrobacterales; family JAJDNE01; genus JAZFSZ01. Next base: position 2,612 of record JAZFSZ010000033.1, on the reverse strand, counting down.
CCTCGATCGCCAGTGAATCCGGTGCGCGCAATGGGATGACGTCGCTGGTCATGGGTTCATCGTTAATGCCAGATTGGCGCGGCAATAGGGAGCCATCGGCAAGAAAGGCGATCAGGCCGAGATCGCCAAGTGATTCGCGCACAGTTGATTGATCCTCAATACTATTAATGTGTGTCGCGAAATCTTCTGCTGGCAGGTTCTTGTAGATGAGCGCTGCTCGGACCACCCGTGGCAACTCATCAATCAGAATTCGCCTTGCGTCATCGGTCAGTACCCTTCGACCGTCGGCCGGTAGGCCAACAGTAATGCGTGCTTCAATACCATCTGCTGTGATCAGGACACAATTGCGTTTCAGCACCTGCTGCCCGTTGGCAGAGATTGACACTTCGCCACTGCGGCCGCTGCCATGGGCAGGTGAGACTGTTTCAGCAATTGCCCGACGTATACATCGCGCCAGAAAATCCTCGCACGCTGTCTGGCGGGCTGGATTGGACCAGAGATGGACGGGCACGCCGGATTCGGTGTGGGAGAGTTGCAGGCTGATACGGGAAGGCTGGGCAAAGGGATCACCCTGAACGTGATCGATGCTGAGCCGGAACGACTCAAAATCGTATTCGCCTTTCAGATCTTTATAGGCCTTGTACGATTTATCCTTGAGCGTTGTAAGTTTTCGTTGCAGCTGTTCCATTCTGATTCCGTTCGCAGCACGGGATGCTCAATCAAACGCATCTCTGATTTTTGAACAGGCCTAGTTTAATGTCTTGGACGCCATCGAGGTCGCCTCCTCCAATACGAAGATCTTGAATGCCTGTGCTATTGGCGATAAGCGTTTGCCTTGACGATGGACGATATACCAGTGGCGCAAGATCGGGAAGGCGCGGGCATCAAGCACGGTCAAACGACCCGTTTCCAGTTCCAGTTCGAGCGTGTGAATGGACACTATTCCCAGGCCCAATCCGGCCTCGACTGCCTGTTTAATAGCTTCGTTACTGGTCATCTCCATGCCGGTAGTGAGTCTGGCCCCGCGCTCAGAAAAATAGCGCTCCATGGCAATTCGGGTGCCAGAGCCTGGTTCCCGAACCACGAAGGTTTCGTCCTGCAGTCGTACAAAAGGAATTTGGTTCTCAGTGGCAAGTGGATGATTGAGTGGAGCGATCACCACCAGAGGGTTTTCCATAAAGGCAGTTGTTACCAAATCCAGCTCCTGAGGCGGTTGCCCCATAATGACCAGATCCGTCTCGTTGTTTGCCAGCTGTGTCAGCAATCCGGCGCGATTGGTGACGTCCAGCACCACGGTGACACCCGTGTGTAGCTTGGAGAATCCGGCCAGCAGACGAGTCGTAAAATAATTGGCGGTGCTAGCGACCGATACCCTCAAGCGCCCGCGCGCGAGGCCCTTCATGTTTTCGAGGATTTCCTCGATTTCATTCAGTTGGCGGGAAATGGAGCTGGAGTAGCCATACAGTTCTTTGCCCGCCTCTGTAAGGTAAATCTTTTTGCCCAGGCGCTCGAACAGGGGCAGGCCGATGTTTCCCTCTAACTGTTTGATTTGCATGGAAACAGCCGGCTGTGTGAGATGGAGTTCCTCGGCCGCCCGGGTGTAGCTGCTGTGGCTGGCGACCGATTCGAACACCTTCAGTTGGCGCAGGGTAACTTTCATATCAATAATTTTACCATAAGTAAATACTTATGGTATTGATCAGAAATATTGAGTGTTAATTATAGTCCGCATCTCTATAATCGAGCATCCGTTTCGCGGCTAATGCCCCGAAACGAAAAAGAGGCGACTGCGTGAAAAACGCTAAACCACGCTATGTCACCGGGGACGAGCCGAGAGTACAATCGGCTCCCGCCTAACGATCGACCGTATTAACGCGTTTTTTGGCCAGTGTGTGATTGATTCACCGGCGGGATTTTTCGAAAAGACGGGCGAAGCTAAATCTTAACTACTGCGGAGAACAATAAGATGGCTGATGTTAAAGAACTTAAAGGGAAGGAACGCTACCAATCTGGCGTTATCTCATACAAGAAAATGGGCTACTGGCAGCCCGATTATGAACCCATTGATACCGACATTATTGCTATGTTTCGTATCACACCGCAGCCGGGTGTTGATCACGATGAGTGCGCCGCTGCGATTGCAGGTGAGTCGTCTACTGCGACCTGGACCGTGGTCTGGACTGACCGCCTGACGGCCTGCGAACTGTATCGCGCCAAAGCATACAAGAGCGAACTCGTCCCTAACACGGGTCCGGGCACCGACACCGAGGCTCAGTATTTCGCATACATTGCTTATGACATGGACCTGTTCGAGCCCGGCTCGATCGCCAACCTCACTGCATCCATCATCGGCAACGTGTTCGGCTTTAAGGCTGTGAAGGCCCTGCGTCTGGAAGACATGCGGTTTCCAGTGGCCTACCTGAAGACCTTTGCGGGTCCGGGCACGGGTATCGTGGTTGAGCGCGAGCGTCTCGACAAGTTTGGCCGCCCGCTGCTGGGCGCGACCACCAAGCCGAAACTGGGTCTGTCCGGCCGTAACTACGGCCGTGTCGTCTATGAAGCACTGAAAGGTGGCCTCGATTTCGTCAAAGACGACGAGAACATCAACTCGC
>JAZFSZ010000032.1:0-5238 GCA_036446455.1 Acidiferrobacterales bacterium | reverse complement strand
TACCTGCGCATACCCAGGCTTACCCGCTCCACACTGGTGCAGGTAAGTCAATTTGCTGTACAAGCGCAAGAGGACGCCGAGCGACTGATAAAAATAGGCGCCGACGAAAATAAAATAAATGTTACCGGCAGCATCAAATTCGAAATCGATATTCCTGCCAGTCAGCGCGAGTCTGCCGAGGTATTGAGACGGGAGTGGGGACAAAATCGCAGCATCTGGATTGCCGCCAGTACCCACGAGGGAGAAGATGAACTGGTGCTGGCCGCTCACAAAAAGCTTAAACAGGATTATCCCGATCTGCTCCTGATTCTCGTGCCCAGACATCCGGAACGATTTGGTGCTGTCGAGCGATTGGCAAAGCGTAGAGGATTTAAAGTGCTTCTACGCAGCGAACAATTATACGATATCAGTCCCGAGATAGATGTGCTTATCGGCGATACCATGGGTGAGCTTCAGCTTTTCTTTGCCGCTGTGGATATTGCCTTTGTTGGGGGAAGCCTGGTACCGACAGGGGGCCACAACTTGCTGGAAGCCGCAGCCGTTGGCACGCCGGTTGTCGTCGGCCCGCATACTTTTAATTTCAAGGAAATTACTCGCCTGGCCGTAGAGCGCGGCCATACGATTAAAATTGATAAGGCGGATATGTTAAGCAACGCGATTGCTGGGTTGATTGATCATCCCGAGTTACGGGCAAAAGCGGGAGAAGCCGGCGAAAGACTGGTAAATGAAAACAAGGGAGCGCTGGCCAGAAATATTGAGCTTATTACCCGGTTGTTACCTGTGGGCTAATTAGCTAGCCGTTTGAATTTAAACAACGATTTCACGTTCTATCAGGATATCAGCTTGTTGTTGGAGCAGAATCTGCACAAGCTCTTTTTCGTTTAGTCGTGAGCGCAGTACCAGGCGACCGCCATAGACAACATAGTTTGATGGAAGTCTGGCGCCCATGCGTTGTCGATTTGCCACAATTTCTCCTTGTTTGCCAGTTTTACCGGATTTTTTAGTGGAGAGTCACAAATTCTTTGTTCTCACTCTCTGCAGAAGGAGCAGGAGCTGCGTGGTGCAAAACCATGCGCCAGCCAATTTCGGTCTGACGATAGACATTCGTCACCAGCATTGACGCCAATTTTGGTGGATCGCCCGCCATGGCAATGTTCTCTCGCAGTATATGAACAGCCAGCTCGCCAGATTCGCTGTAGCGAATACTATCAATCTCAAAACTCAGCTCCTGGTTGCTGTCACAAATGACACCCCAGGATTCACGGATTGATTCAGTGCCTTCCAGTGCCGGCCCCATAGGATGGATGCAAACGATTTCGTCATCTTCCGCCCAGGCACGCATAATATCGTCAAGATTACGCTGTTCCAGCGCTCGATAGAAAAAAGCTTCCGCTTTCATTGGTGAATCAAATTTTATGCTACTCATTCCAGCCAACCGTTAATTTTTTCCAGATCTTTAATGCTTAAAATACCCGCCGCTTCTTTCAGCTTCAGCAAGTTTAACAGATAACTATAACGCGACTGCGCATAGTCCCGTTTTGACAGGAACAGGTCACGCTGCGCATTCAACACATCGATATTGCTGCTGATGCCGGCCTCAAAACCACTCTTTTTGGCTTCCAGCGCACTTTCACCCGCCACCACCGCCTGGTCCAGTGCCTTTACCCGGCTGACGTCGCCCTTGATACCAAGAAATGCGTTTCGCGTGCTCCTGAATACGTTGCGTCGCACCGCTTCCATGTTCTGAATAGCGGCTTGATGACGATACTTGGCTTCTTTCGACAGCGCATAAGTTTTGCCGCCACTGAATATCGGAACGGTGAGTTCCAGTCTGACGGAATTGTTAGTGGTTTGCTGACGTGATTTAGTTCCGAATGTGACCACCGTATCTGAAACAGTGTGAGATCCCACTACATCCAGCGTTGGTAAGTGGCCGGCGCGCTTTACCGAAAGTTCGCGTCGCGCAATTTCAGTTTCTGCGGTGGCGGCGAGCAAGCTCAGATTTTGCTGTTGCGCCTTATCCGTCCAGTCCTTTGCGTTTGGCGGGTCAGGTAGCAATAGTGGAATTATTTTCTTTAGCGCCTTGAGCTTCGGTGGCGATGAGCCAATTACTTCGTTCAGGGCCTGGCGCTTGTCCTGCAATAAATTTTCAGCATCTACAGATTGCGCGATTGCCAGCTTATAGCGTGCATTGGCATCGTGTACTTCGGTAATGGTTCCCAGCCCGACTTCAAGTCGAGCTTTTGCCAATTCCAGCTGTTCGGAAATCGCCTCTTGTTCCGATTGCGCCAGTTTCAATGTGTCACTTGCACTGAGCACATCAAAGTAAAGCGTAGTGAGGCGCTTTATCAGTTCCTGGCGGGCGGCGCTGTAATCCGCTTCTGCTTTGCGGACTTCTGCTTTTGCTTGCCTGAATTCTTCAAAACGTGCCCAGTTAATCAGGGGTTGGCGCAGGCTCAGGGTGTAACCGGAGCTGCCGAAGTTCTGTGGCGATCCGTCTACCGTCTTGTCGTTTTGTGCCCGGTTGCCCGTAGCCGATACATTGGGCAGCAGGTCCGCCCGCGCCTGACCCAGCAACTGGCGGTCGGCCTGATAATTTGCCGCTGCAGCGAGGTAAACCGGATCGTTTTTTTTCGCCAGCGACAAAGCCTCGATCAGATCAAGGGCGTAAGCAGAAGCAGGAAATAATAGAATGGTTAATGGAAAGAAAAGGCGGATTCGACATACCGAGCGAAACGCATCAATAAGTCGGAACGGAGGGATCAATTTTATGTGACCAGGCACTAATACCACCTCTCAAGTTGTACAGATTTTCGTACCCGGCACTTTGCAGGTAATAGGCAATTTGCTGGCTGCGCACTCCATGGTGACAAATAATAACAACGTCCTGCTCCGGATCAATTTCATCCACTCGAGCAGGAACCTGACCCATGGGAATTTCAACACTGTTGGGCAAAGAGCATATCTGCAGTTCCCAGGGCTCGCGTACATCCAGCAATACAAAATCAAGGCCATGTGAATCCAAGCGCTCTTTGAGCTCGCTCACAGATATTTGTTTGATCATTTTGGGCCGCGCTCACAGCGCGAATGGCTAGAAAACGAACTGGTCGGGTTCTTCGGTGCCAGGCAGCAGTCGCAGATCCGTCTCAAACAAGGCGATATCGCTCCAGTTGCTTTCGCCGACACGCTGAATTAACAGCGCCTCCATTACCGGAGGTTTGCCGACAATAGCGATCAACCGGCCACCAACGGTCAGGTTGTCACATAAGGATTGGGGCAGTGTGGGCAAGGCGCCATTAACCAGGATGACATCATAGGGCTGGTGTGCGTCCCATCCCTTGGCGGCATTGCCGACCTTAAGAGAGACATTATCCACAGCGTGCGCCACAAGGTTGGTGTTGGCCAGCTCGCTCATCTCCGCATCGGTATCAACGCTGTGCACATGCCCGCCCAGTTCCGCCAGCAGAGAGGTCAGATAACCACAACCGGTGCCGACTTCAAGGATTTTTTCGGTAGGCTGAATTTCCAGAGCCTGCAACAATCGCGCCTCCACTTTGGGTGACATCATTTCACGGTCTTTGGGCAGCGGAATATGCATATCCGCAAATGCCAGATTGCGATAGGCTACAGGCACGTACTCATGGCGCGGCGCCTCACCCATCATTTCCAGAACACGCTTGTCGAACACTTCCCACGGACGAATCTGCTGCTCAACCATATTGAAGCGGGCGGTTTTGATTTCCATGTCTCTCATATCGACTTGTCGAAATTCGTATACGGTAAAAACCGGGCCGCTTAGATTAAGAGCTTTAGCCGTTTGGTTCAAGTCCACTTAAGAGGAATAACCTGATAAATCGCCAGATTTACCCGAAATTTGTAGAAGATAGAATCAGTTTGCATTATTTTCGCTAATACTTTAGCTTCAACGTTTTAAAAATCAGCTAGGGGTGCCCCGTTGTGATAGCAAGGGGCTGAGAAAAACCCTTATTGAACCTGATCCGGCTAATACCGGCGTAGGGAAGCTGCCCGCCACCTTTCCCGCGCCCCAAGACTGCCCAAACGATTGGCAAGGAAACTGTTATGAGCACGATTCCAGAAGAATTTCTGAAAAAGACTGCCCAACTCTCGAAAGCAGTGACGGCGGCCTTCCCGGGTTCGAGAAAGATTTATATCCAGGGATCGCAATTTGATATTCGAGTACCCATGCGCGAGATTACCCAGCAAGACATCCAGACCTCATCGGGACCTGAGAAGAACCCGCCGATAACGGTGTACGATACCTCCGGACCCTATACCGACCCTGCAGTGAGCATTGACTTACTTAAGGGGCTGGCGCCGTTACGCGAAAACTGGGTTCTCCAACGCGATGATACCGAACAGCTGGACGGCCCCAGCTCCGAGTTTGGCCGTGCGCGCCAGGACGATGCCAGTCTTGCCCATTTACGTTTTGAACACATCCGCAAGCCACGCGTGGCAAAAAAAGGAAAAAATGTCAGCCAGATGGCTTACGCCCGTGCCAGCATTATCACTCCGGAAATGGAGTTTGTTGCCATTCGCGAAAACCTGCAACTACAGGAACTGCGCGACAAACCAGAATATGAAAAACTCCTGAAGCAACACCCGGGAAATTCCTGGGGTGCAAGTATTCCGCAGGAAATCACATCCGAGTTCGTGCGTGACGAAATTGCGCGCGGTCGTGCCATTATCCCGGCCAACATCAATCACCCCGAGCTTGAGCCGGTGATTATCGGTCGCAACTTTCTGGTCAAGATAAACACCAATATCGGTAATTCGGTGGTCAGTTCTTCTATTGAAGAGGAAGTGGAAAAAATGGTGTGGTCCGCACGGTGGGGTGGCGATACCTTGATGGATCTCTCCACCGGTAAGAATATTCACGAAACCCGCGAATGGATTCTGCGCAACTCTCCCGTACCCGTCGGAACGGTGCCGATTTACCAGGCGCTGGAAAAAGTCGATGGCGAGCCCGAAGACCTCACTTGGGAAATTTACCGCGATACGCTGATTGAGCAGGCGGAACAGGGCGTGGATTACTTCACCATCCATGCCGGTGTGCGCCTGCAATATGTACCGCTGACCGCAGAACGCCTCACCGGCATCGTGTCACGCGGTGGCTCGATAATGGCCAAGTGGTGTCTATCACATCATGATGAGAGCTTCCTTTATTCCCGCTTCGAAGATATCTGCGTGATCATGAAGGCGTTCGACGTGTCTTTCAGC
>JAZFSZ010000031.1:0-10912 GCA_036446455.1 Acidiferrobacterales bacterium | reverse complement strand
TTAATAAAGTCGTTAATCATTGGTTAACCTTACTAAGGCCTTTCTGAATCCTTATCAATATTTTTTCTACTAGGCGATATCAATGCGTATCTACCATTTCCTAACAGCTGAAAATGGGCTGAGCGATATCACACTTCGTCGCATTCGTATTTCGCGTTTTCGTGATTTAAACGATCCATTCGAACTATTGGCCGTTCGTGCAGATGATAAATTGTTCCGGAAAGAGATGCGTAGTTGGGCAGAGCAATTTAATCGGAGTAATGGTCTTCTGTGCTTTAGTAAAAAGTGGGAGAGCCCAGTATTATGGAGTCATTACGCCTCGAAACATCGAGGTATGTGCTTAGGATTCGACATTGCAGACCCACTTCTCGAGAACATTCGTTACACGAAAGATCGTCTAGACCTCAGATTTTAGGATAATAGCCCAGAAAAAGGTCGAGGACGAAGATTTCGTCCTCGACCTTTTGCGTACGAAATATGAGCACTGGTCCTACGAAGAGGAGGTTCGGGTGTTTGTGAAGCTCGATCACGGGACCTTAGAAAATGGATCCTACTTTTATCCTTTCACAGAAAACATTAAATTGAGGGAAGTAATTTTAGGGCCTCTATGTGAGTTACCAATTGATCGTATTCGAGAGCTCGTGCATTCAACATACGATGGTGCAGCCGTAATTAAAGCGCGTTTGGCATTCAAATGGTTCAGTGTGGTTCCGGATGAGCGCTCGGTTCGGGAAGAAAATAAAATTTGGGAGAAAAAAGGTTTAAGCGCACCGTACCGATTATCATAATGGTTTGTCTGGGAATTCTAAGCCAAGGCAAAAGCTATGTTAATAAATGTCCGCTTCTGGCCGATAGCAGTCACTCCAGAATAATTATTCAATATTTCGTATTTTTGTCCGCTTTCATTCCGTCAGCAGGCCTCTCCGAGATATCCCACTTTAACTAATCTAGGCAGTTTGTTGAGTAAATAACGATGCATTCAAGAGTGTGCGTGTGTACTCCTCTTGGGGAGCGTTAAACAGTTGTTCTGTTTCACCCTGCTCCACCACCTTGCCATCCTTCATCACTATGATCCGATGCGCCATGGCGCGGATGACGCTGAGGTCATGGGTAATAAACAAATAACTGATGCCGTGTCGCTCTTGTAAATTGGCCAGCAGTTCCAATACCTGTTTCTGTACCGACACATCGAGCGCGCTGGTGGGTTCGTCCAGCAGTATTAATCGTGGTTCCAGTACCACCACGCGGGCAATGGCGATGCGTTGTCTCTGGCCACCGGAAAACTGATGCGGGTAACGCCACAGCATGTCTTTTTCAAGGCCCACCTCTTCCATCACGGAAATTATTTTAGCGTCTCGCGCATTGGCATCGAGTTGCGGAAAGTGGATGCGCAAACCTTCACCAATAATTTGTTCTACAGTCATGCGTGGCGACAGAGACGAGAACGGATCCTGGAAGACCACTTGTATATGTCGGCGCAAGGGTCGCATCTGTCGTGAACTGATGTCGTGTATTGGATTGCCGTCAAAATGAATCTCGCCATCACACTCTTGCAGCCGCAACAAACACATACCCAGCGTGGTCTTGCCAGACCCGGATTCACCGACGATGCCCAGCGTTTCGCCCTGACGAATCCTGAAACTAACGTCATCGACTGCCTTGACCTCGCCAATCTTGCGGCGAAAGAAACCACCCTTGATCGGAAAATGGCAACGCAGTTGGTGTGCCGCAATAATATCCGGCCGACTGTCCAGTTGCTGTGGCGTTAAATCTTCAACCATGCGCCGGGGCTGGCTACTCAACAATTGCTGTGTGTATTCATGCTCGGGCTGATCAAACAATTTCTCCACTGTGGCTGATTCGACAATACGACCATCCTTCATTACGACAATATTTTCAGCAAAACGTCGCACCATATTGAGATCGTGGGTAATCATTAACACCGCCATACCGAATTCTTTTTGCAACTCCTCCAGCAATTCGATAATTTGCACCTGAATGGTGACATCCAGCGCCGTGGTCGGTTCGTCGGCTATCAACAGTTTGGGATTACACGCCAGTGCCATGGCAATCATGATGCGTTGTCGCTGCCCCCCGGAAAGCATGTGCGGAAAGGAGTCGAAACGCTTTTGCGGTTCTTTGATGCCGGCGCGATCCAGCAACTCGATCATGCGCTGGCGGGCTTTGTTTCGTTCCATGCCATGGTGCACCATCAGAGGTTCGACAAGCTGCTTGCCAATCGGGTACACCGGGTTCAGCGCCGTCATCGGCTCCTGGAATATCATCGCAATGTCAGCACCACGAATCTGCCGCAACGAATCTTCTTCCAGCGTCAATAAATCCTCGCCGGCATAATGGATACGCCCATTGGGGTAGTGTGTATTGCCGGAATCATGCAAATTCAGGATAGATAATGCCGTGACGGATTTACCCGAGCCCGACTCGCCGACCAGCGCCAAGCGCTCGCCCTCGTGTATATCAAAACTGATATTGTGAACCACCTGCGTAGCAAGTGCCCGGTCACGACCAAAGGCAACGGACAGGTTCTCTACCGCGAGAATTTTTTTACTGGATGCCATGTCTGCGCTCACTCTCGCCGCGGGTCCCAGGCCTCACGCAAGGCCTCACCAATAAATATCAACAGCACCAAGGTACCCACCAACACGCCAAAGGTTGTTAGTGACAGCCACCACGCCGAGATATTGTCTTTACCCTGGGCCAGCAGATCGCCCAGACTGGGTGTCGGTGGCGGCACCCCCAGACCCAGAAAATCAAGACTGGTCAACGCCAAAATGGCGCCGGATACGCGGAATGGCAGGAAGGTAACAACTGGCGTCATACTGTTTGGCAGTAAATGTCGAAACATGATGGCGCGATTTGACACACCCAAAGCGCGTGCTGAAGTCACATAAACCATATTGCGGCCACGCAGAAATTCGGCACGCACATAATCTGCCAGACCCATCCAGCCAAACAGTGACAACAGGATTACCAACATCAGGATACTGGGCTCGAAAATGGAAGCAAATATAATCAACAAATACAATTCCGGCATCGACGCCCATACTTCCAGCAGGCGCTGACTAAAGAGGTCAAGCCGCCCGCCGAAGTACCCTTGTATCGCACCGGCAAGAACGCCAAGAGTGGTGCCTATTATTGTCAGTGACAGAGCAAACAGCACCGACAATCTGAAACCGTAAATTAGTCGCGCAAGCACATCACGACCATGGTCGTCAGTACCGAGCAAATTGTCTTTTGACGGCGCCGCTGGATTAGGGGCGCGGGTATAATAATTTATGCTGTCGTAATAATAAGGGTTGAGCGGGTAAATTGCCCAGTTACTGCCCCGTGAGAGCAGCTCGCGCATATAGGGGTCGTTATAGTCCGCTTCTGTATCAAAATCTCCACCAAAAAATGTTTCCGAATACGTCTTGAATACCGGGAAGTAAATGCCGTTGTTATAAGACACGACCAATGGTTTATCGTTGCTTAGAAATTCTGCAAAAATACTCAAGAAAAATAATATGGAAAAAATCCACAGGCTGATATAACCACGGCGATTTCTGCGGAATCGTTGCCAACTGCGATTAAACGGAGATTGACGACTGTACTGATGTTTGCCGTCTTTTGCGTTCGTCGCATTAACATTTGTTGCCGGCGTAGTAGTTGATGCCATTATTTAGCGGCCTCAAACTGAATACGCGGGTCCACCAGCACGTAGGAAATGTCGGTCAGCAATTTTGCGAATAAACCCAGCAAGGTATAGAGATATAATGTTCCCAGCACCACCGGGTAGTCGCGCTTGATGATTGATTCGTAGCCGAGCAGGCCCAACCCATCGAGTGAGAAAATGGTTTCGATCAGCAGGCTGCCGGCAAAAAAAGCGCCGATAAAGGCACCGGGGAAACTGGTGACCAGCGGAATCATGGCGTTACGGAACACATGTTTGTAGAGAACGCTGTTTTCCGTTAGCCCCTTGGCGCGTGCAGTCAGTACATATTGCTTGCGTATCTCTTCGATAAAACTGTTCTTGGTGAGCATGGTCATAATGGCCAGACTGCCAATCACCATCGAGATCAACGGCAATGTCATGTGCCAGAGATAATCAGTAATCTTTGCCGGCCAGGAGAGTGAATCCCAGTTGTCCGACACAATATCCCGTAGCGGAAATATGTCGAAGAAACTACCACCGCCAAACAGCACCAGCAGGGAAATACCTAATACGAATCCTGGAATGGCGAAGCCGATCAATATGATGGTGCTGGAGACAACATCAAAGGTGCTGCCATCGCGCACCGCCTTGGCGACACCCAGCGGGATACAGATTGAATAAGTAAAAAAGAATGTCCACAACCCGAGACTGATCGAGACCGGTAGCTTGGAAACAATCAACTCGGTCACCGATTGCTGATATATATAACTGTCGCCGAGATCAAACACAGCAAAATTTTTCAGCATGGTAAAGAATCGAATGTGCGCTGGTTTGTCGAAACCGTATAACGCCTTCAGTTGCTCCAGCTGTTCCTTGTCCAGCCCGGAATCACCTCGGTACAGTGGCGTCGACGATCCCGCCGCTTCACCAGCCGCACCATGGCCCTGAATCTGGCTAATTAACTGTTCTACCGGGCCGCCGGGCACAAACTGCATTACCAGAAACGTCACCAGCAATACGCCGAACAACGTCGGGATCATCAACAATAATCGTTTCAGAATATAGGCAAACATGCTCGTTTTCGCTTACGGTGTGTAGTTGGTCAATTGCTGGCGATACGATTTCTTGTTCCACCAGGTGCTGACGGCCCAGCGAGTGGGATCATAAAATAATGGTGGCCGCTCCGGATATTTAAAACGATCCCAATAAGCCACGCGAAAAGAGGCGATGTACCAGTTAGGGACCAGGTACTCCCCATGCAACAATATGCGATCCAGTGCCCGGGCAACAATCACACGATGCGAACGACTCGAAGTGCTGACAATATCTTCAATCAACGCGTCCACCACCGGGTTCTTGATGCCGGCATAGTTACGCGACCCTTCCTGATCGGCGGTTGACGAGTGCCAGTAATTTACCAGCTCTTTGCCCGGAAGCTGGCTTTGAGGATAACTAGACACCAGCATATCAAAATCAAATGTCCGCGCCCGCCGCAAGTACAACGAAATATCTATTGTTCGATAGCGAATGGTTATTCCCAACTTTTTGAGATTATGCGCAAAGGCATCCAGTATGCGTTCAAAACCACGGCCTGCCAGCATGACCGCAAACTCCATACGCTGCCCCTGGCCGTTTTGCAGTACGCCGTCGTGCACATGCCACCCCGCCTGTTCGAGCAGAGCCTTGGCGCGTTTCAGATGATCACGCCGGCTTTGCGCATCGCCCATCTGCGAAGGACGCCAGACTTCAGTAAAAATATTTCGCGGCACATGCCGCGGATATTTTTTCTGGTAGCGTCGTAGTAATCGCAGCTCTGCGCCTTTTGGCAATGCTGTTGCGGCCAGTTCGCTATTACTGAAATAACTGTCGCTACGTATGTACTGATTGTAAAAAAGATTGCGGTTGGCCCAGGAAAAATCATAGGCCAGGCCAATGGCTTTGCGCACGCGTCGGTCTTTGAACAATGACTTTCGCGTATTAAAAACGAACCCCTGAATGCCGGCGTTATTGCCGTGCGAAAACAGTATTTTTTTTATTTTGCCACTATCGTATTTCGACCCGACATGCTCCCGCGCCCACAATTTTGAATAGTTCTCGTGCAGAAAATGAAACTCGCCTGCCTTCAGGGCCTCCAACCTGATGGTTTCATCTTTGTAATACTTGTAAATAATCTTGTCGAAGTTGAACATGCCGCGCCGTGTGTTTTTGTTCGCCGCCCAATAATCCGAATTACGTTTATAGGTGATTTGCTTCCCCAGACGATATTTCTCAACCACATAAGGGCCGGTGCCAATGGGCAAGGTTCGACTCAGTTTCTCGAACGGGGTATCCCCCACCCATTTCTTCGAGAACACGGGAATCTGTGCTGCAATCAAGGGCAGCTCAGGATAGACACGGGAAAAACTGAATTTAATTGTATATCTGCCGAGTACCTGCGCCCGCTTAATGTCGGCCCAGAGGAATCGATAAAACGGGTGGCCTTTTTTCTTGATGATGTCAAAGGTGAATTTGACATCCTGCGCCGTCACCGTCGCGCCATCTGAAAATCGCGCGCGCGAGTCAATACGAAAGATCACGGATTTTTTATCACTGGCAATCTGGATGTCGCTGGCCAGATGGCCGTAGAGGCTGTAGGGCTCATCGAGACTACTGACCATCAGTGGTTCAAACACAGCGCCTGGCAGACCCTCAGCCGTAACGCCTTTGAGTACGTAGGGATTGAACGAATCAAAGTTACCGTCACCGTGCAGTACCAGCGTGCCACCTCTGGGCGCGAATGGGTTCACATAGTCAAAATGGCTGAATCCGGGTCGGTATTTCGGTGTATAACCAAGCGCCACGGATGACGCGCCGTGGGCCAGGTGACCCGCAAGTGTGCTTGAGAATATCAGCAGCACGAAAATTGCTCGCGCTAACCTTTTTCTATCCAGTACCAACCACATCCTCCATCGACAACAGGCCTGAAATGCTCTCTTAGCTGGGTTATTATTCGGCCCTGCCGCCCGGCGACGACGGCCATAAGTTGCCTGTCGCGCTACATTATGACAGATAAGAAGGAGTAGAAAATGGGTTTTCTTCAGGGCAAGCGCGCATTAATAGTTGGCGCCGCCAGTGAGCGTTCAATTGCCTGGGGTATCGCCAGGGCCATGCATCGGGAAGGTGCGGAGCTGGCTTACACCTACCAGACAGAAAGACTGAAATCTCGCGTTGATAAAATGGCAAGCCAGACCAATGCACAAGTCGTTCTCGAACTGGACGTCTCCAGTGACGAACAGATCGACAGCGTGTTTTCCGAACTTGGCAAACACTGGGACGGCCTCGACATTATTATTCACTCGGTTGCCTTCGCCCCGCGCGAACTACTGGAAGGCTCTTATCTGGATAGCGTCACTCGCGAAGGTTTCCGTATTGCTCACGATATCAGTGCCTACAGTTTTGCTGCACTTGGCAAGGCCGGACGCTCGATGATGCAAGGCCGTAATGCTGCCATGTTGACCCTGACTTATATTGGCGCGGTCCGTGCCCTGCCGAATTACAACGTCATGGGCGTTGCTAAAGCAAGTCTGGAAGCTAATGTGCGCTATATGGCTGCCGCACTTGGCCCGGAAGGTATTCGTGTCAACGGTATATCCGCTGGCCCGATTAAAACGCTGGCCGCGGCCGGCATTGGCAACTTCCGCAAGATGATGTCTTTTTATGAAAACATGGCGCCGCTGGGTCGCGGCGTCACCACCGACGAGGTCGGCAATACGGCCGCATTCCTGTGCTCTGACCTCGCCTCCGGGATTACGGGGGAGATTACTTACGTGGACGCCGGATTCAATGTTGTTGCCATGGGGAATTTGCCGGAAACCAAATAGGTTTCAAGCCGCTTTTTTGATTTTAATAATAATGTTTGACGCAAAAGAAAGAACTCTTGCCGCAGAGGCGCAGAGAACACCTTGTGAGCGGTCTGGAAGACCGCTGAAGAAATTGTATTTATTTTAAAGGGCCAGCTTTGATAGCCGGCCCTTTCTTAAGAGATATTTCCAATTAATACGGCCTGAATGGCCGCTATTTATTTTTCTCTGCGCCTCTGCGCCTCCGCGGCAGAAGTTAAATCTACAGCTGATCGTAGAATATTTTCACCTTGCCGCTGAGACGAAGACCCGCTAGATAATTGTAGTAGTAGCCCGTGCCTTTGCGTTTGAGAATTTGCTCTTGAACAGCAACGCGGTCCTTACTGGCTACCGACTGCGGAATACCGTCCGTTACACGTGACAAGGCAAACACGGCGAAACCATTGGCGCCCAGATCGACACCGTCAATCACCTTTTTCCCGCCTTTTGGCCGCGATGCAGCGAATACGATATCGAGTAATGTCTTGTTGATGCCCTTTGCGTCTCGTTTCAGCGATCTGCCAGGTGTTCGCTTGAGGCCATGCTTTTTGGCGAGAGTCGTCAACGACAAACCCTTGCGGGCCGCGAGCACTATATCCCTTCCCAGTTTTCTTGTGCGCGCTTCGGCACGCTGTTGTTTCAGTGCAGTTTTAATTTCGCGGCGAACTTCTGCGATGGGTTTCTGCCGCGCTGGCTTGATGTCAAAAATTCTCAGCGCCAGCAGGCTGTCATTACTCAATTCGATCGATTCGCTGTTTCTTTTTTCTGTCTTCACATCAGACGAGAACGCCACCTCCAGCACCTTGGGATTCGCCGTAATACCTGATCCGCCGGCACGTGAAAACCAGCCACTCTTTTCAATACGCAGATCCAGTTCATTGGCAGCCGGTTCCAGACTGTCGGGTTGTTCATAGACAAGGTTATTAAAACGTTCGGCCATATCGTAGAAATGCTCTTCTGTTTTGCGCGCTTTCAGTAACGTGACCAGTTTGCCACGCACTTCTATAAATGATTTTGTTACTGGCGCTTTCAACCTGGTCAGCTTGGCAATGTGGTAACCAAATTCCGTCCTTACCGGTTCGCTGATCCCGCCGTTGCGCAGTTTATTAACTACGGCTTCCAGTTCGGCCGGTAGTAAACCAGGGGTGACCTCACCGAGATCGCCTCCCTGTAGGGCTGACGCCGGATCATTGGAATGTTTTCGCGCCAGAGCAGAAAAAGACTTGCCGCTTTTTGCTTTGGTTGCTATTTCTTTTGCCAGCTTCAGTGCTTTCCTCTGCGTGGCGTCATCTGCATCCGAGCTCAACTCAATCAGAATATGGCTGACACGGCGTGAACCGGGTTTGGTATAACGACCCTTCTCTTCTTCATATAGTGCTTTCAGATCTTCTTCATTCGGTTTGAACGACCGCATCAAATCCTTGGCATTAAGTCGAATGTAGGCAATGCGCAACTGCTCCGGCTCCTGGTAGCGGTCCTGTTGCTGTTCGTATAGTTGCAGTATATCTGACTCAGTAATGCTGATACTGGAAAAAAACTTGCGCGGCTGAATTGCAATGGTTTCGGTATAGCGGGTTTGCGAGCGTAGCGCTAACACCCGGTTCCATTCATCGGCGGTGACAATCGCACTGTCTTTAAAGCTACCGACGATCTGATCAAGCATTTTGTCCCGCCGTACAGCGAATTCAAACTGACTCACTGTCTGGCCTCGCGCACGTAACCCGGCGCGGTAACGATCATCGCTGAATTTTCCGTCCACCTGGAACTGCGGTAAATTGCGGATCAATACCCCCAGCTGCTGATCACTGACGGCGTATCCGCCTGAATCAAGGGCATCTCTTAACAGTGCCTGCTGCACCAGACTTTCGGCAACCTGGCGTTTGAATAGCGGATTGTCCAGCATGCGTGGGTCGATACGACCACGGTAACCATCAATCGCGTTTCGATAGGCGTTATCGTCAATTTCAATGCCATTGACTTTGGCAATGATGGTGTTGCTTGTATCGTCGAAATACTCATTTACCCCCCAAAAAGCGAACGGGATAATGATCAATCCAACGATAACAAAGGCAAATATGCCCTGGGTTTTTTCTCGAATGGCTGTCAGCATGGGCCGCATTTTACCCAAGTCAGACGATGACGCCAATGAATATTGCAAATAAGCAAAATGATGTGGCCTTGCTGCTCGCCCAACGGGCCAAGCACGCTTGCCATTGTCAGGGTATTATTGGCCCACACAATGGAGATATTCAGGTAACAGAAATGAGCAATTTATTTGGCGTGCTGCTTAACGGCATCGCACAATTGGAATTCGACCGCAGCAAACCCCTTCCGGACCATCAGGGCGCCTATCTGGACAAAATGGACAGTAAAATGGATGCGGGTATTCTATTGGGCGAAGAATCGATCTCGAATCCGGACATGGGCCAGCGCACCCAATTTGTGGCCGCCAACCTGGCGCACGCCATCAAGGCGAATGATGAGTCCACGGCGGCAGCCATGTGCAGCTGGCTTGCAAGTCGCGTTCCTGATCTGAAACAAGTGAAATTCAATGAGGTGGATGGGGAATTTTCCATCGACCTGGTGTTTGACGAAGACTACATCAAACAAATCGCAGTCGCTTTTCCCAAATTGCACTAAATAATTTATAAAATATAATGACCGGAAATTCATTAATCCAGGCGCGTGTATGAGCAACCAAAAACGTTTTCAACACACGATCGATACTGCTTTGTCCCTCAATTAATACTGCGGCGACTACGATAGACCCCGTTCCGGAATTCATTAAAATAATTATCCATGGCCGGGTGTTTAATGGGTTGACCGCTGTCATCCGCTTCCAGATGGCGTTCGGCGACATAGGTTGAGCGGTCCGTATCGTTGACCAGGACATGGTACCAGGGCTTGTCTTTGGGGGGGCGGCTACGCGCCACCTGTTCATACCACTCTTCGCTACCCTGATAATTTGCGTCCACATCGACCACGACACCACGGTAATTAAACTTCAGGTGATTCACCAACTGGCCGACTGAGAATTTTACACGGGTTGTCATGATTACGCCGATATACATAAACGATTGATGTGCTGTTCAGGTAGCAACAATGCAACGGACGGAAAATCTAATGTAAAAAATTTGTTAGATGGGGGGAATTTTACCCGACCACCGCCCCGGCTGGTCGGGGCGCGAGTCATTGAATAAGTGGCGGAGCGCTCCCCTAAAATCACGGCAATGCCGAGGACTGCTTTTTCGAGCATCAAGGAATCGTTTCGACCATTTCCGATACATACGGTATGTCGTTCGTCAAGGCGCTCAACAACCTCCAGCTTACCGATATCCTGACGATTGAGCGGAAGAATGGAAAGATCGCAGGGGATCCCATC
>JAZFSZ010000030.1:0-9950 GCA_036446455.1 Acidiferrobacterales bacterium | reverse complement strand
CTTTCTCTTGGACAAGCAAGAGAAAGTAACTTGTTGCCGGTCAACCACCGGCATTTATGTGGTTAGAGTTCACTGAAGGCTAAATAGAAACACAATGGGAATCTGAGTCGCTTATTTTGGAATCTGCTCACAGAACCCTTTCAGGGTTCATTGTGAGTACCCTACGCTTTCAGCGTCAGGGCAACCCGCTGCGCGGGCTCTTTGATTCCACCAACTTCGCCCAGACAAAAAAAGACACCCGCAAGGGGTGCCTTTTCTTGTCTGGTGGAGGCGGCGGGAATCGAACCCGCGTCCGCAAGCACTCTGCCATCCGGTTCTACATGCATAGTCTGTCTACGATTTAACCTGCTGTGCTCCGACAGACAGGAACAGCAACCGGCTTAGCCCGCTTGAATTTAACATTACACTAACAGGCACAGCGCAATGCGGTTCTGCGTGCTTTGACCCCCAGATACCTAACCCACAGACAAGCCAGGAAGGAGGTCTAACGGGTATTAGGCCGCTAGAGCGTAGTTGTCGTCGTTGGCAACTATCATTTTGCAGCGAGTTTAACGAGGAAATCTGCACCTCGGCATGCCCCGAAGGTTTCGCGACCCACGTCGAAGCCATGTCGCCCCCAGACATTCCATAATATAGGCACCGGCCCCTGCTGTCACAAGTTTTGTGGCCTACCGCTTTGCCGATTTGAGTGCGCGCTCAGCCTCGCGGGCGCGTTCGCGATCTTTAAGGGTGGCGCGTTTATCGGCCTTGGCCTTGCCCTTGGCCAGACCGATCTCCAGCTTGGCCCGACCGCGTTTCCAGTAGAGACTGAGCGGCACCAGGGTATAGCCCTTACGATCCACGGCGCCAATCAGCTTGCTGATTTCCTTGCTGTGTAACAGCAATTTTCGGGTCCGGGTCGGGTCCGGGTTAACGTGGGTGGAGGCCGAGGTGAGCGGGGCGATATGGGCGCCAAACAGAAATATCTCACCATTTCTGACGATGACGTAGCTCTCTTTCAGCTGCGCGCGACCATCCCGCAGGCTTTTCACTTCCCAGCCTTCGAGCACCATGCCGGCCTCGAAACGGTCCTCGATGAAATAATCGTGAAATGCCTTGCGATTTTGTGCAATTCTCGCTGGAGATGATTTTTTCTTTTTCTGACCCATTATTTCACCTCGCGACGTCTGCGACCGCATTCAAACATACTTTTATGGGAGGCGACAATTGCAAATCCGGGGTTCACAGGTCAAATTCAGTCAACTAATGAACCGGCCGGAATGTAGTAAAATAAACAAAATAGCCAGAAAAATCGGGCAGATTGACTGACCGGATAAAAACGAGAACTGAATGCGCCACTATCGAAAACACAAGGACCGACTTAGGGATGAAAGCTGGTCAAGCGAGGCCGTGTTTGTGATGGCCATCAGTGGCGCTGCAATCGGTTTCAACAATGTCTGGCTGTTTCCCTATCTTGTTGCGCAGAATGGAGGCAGCGCTTTTCTGTTAGTTTACTCTGTCACTTTGCTGCTGATCGGTGTTCCGCTGTTGATGACGGAAATGATGATTGGCAGACGCGGTGAGTATTCGCCCATTAGTGCGGTTAACCGGCTGGTGGTGGAAGATGCCGGTCGTGCGCCCTGGAAGATACTTGGTTGGATGGTAACGATCACCGGGTTTCTGGTATTTACCTATTTGAGTGTGGTCGGAAGCTGGATGCTGGCTTACGCATTGCGTGCGGCGGTGGGCGCATTTGCCGATCTCAGTATGGATGGCGTAGTCGGGCTTTTCTTTACCCTGGCGGGCGATCCGGAGAAACAGCTTTTTTGGCACGCCGGTTTCGTGGCCACCGCCATCTTTTTTGTTTATCGTGGAATCAGTGAAGGGGTTGAGCCCTTGGTTCGGTGGGGGTTGCCGCTTGTCATTGGGCTTTTGTGTATCGCGACTTTTTACGCTGCTATTGCCGGCGAATTCCAGCAGGCGATAGCTACCCTGTTCCAGTTTGACTACGAGCGCTTAACGATCAAGGGTGTTCTCATTGCCATGGGCCATGTCCTGTTCAGCCTCGGCCTGGGGGTGGGTGCGGTGATGGCGTATAGCGCCTATGCCAAAACAGAGGTCTCCATTGGCCGCGCCTCTGTTGTGGTGGTACTGGTTGATAGCGGTGTGGGTATTGTCGCCGCTATTTTTGTGCTGTCAGTGTTATACGTTACCGGCCAGGAGCCGGTGTCCGGGCCCTTGCTCCTGTTCCAGGGGATCCCGTATTCACTTGCCCGTATACCCGGCGGCATGATTTTCGGCACCGCGTTTTATTTTGTATTGGCGCTGGCGGCGCTACTCTCCGCTGTTGCCCTCATCGAGCCGGCAGTCGGCTGGTTGCGTGAACAACACGGTATTACTCGTCAGCAAGCGGCTTTGTATACCGGCCTCGCTGGCTGGATGATGGGGGTCGTGTTTATTTTGTCGTTTAGTTACTGGTCTTTCTCCTTCACACTTTTTGGCCTGGAAAAAAAGCTCGGCTTTTTTGATGTAACGCAGATGTTGACAGCCAATTTTTTATTGCCTGCCGGTGCTATATTGGCCGCACTGCTGGCCGGTTGGGTTCTTAATCGCACGCTAACAAAAGACGAGCTCGGACTATCAGGGCGGTTGGTCTTTCCGTTGTGGTTGCGTACGGTGCGCGTGGTGATTCCGGTGCTATTACTCATCGTTGCCATTACATTGCCGGGTTTGCATCAATGACAAGCATTTGTCGGCACGCGATCGTGAAACATGCTGCAGCGGAGATGTATCAACTGGTAGCCGATATTGAATTGTATCCTGAATTTCTGACATGGTGTGCATCCACCCATATTCTCAATCGCAGCGATGAGCAGGTCGAAGCGAGAATTGATATCGCTTACAAGGGCATCAACAAAAGCTTCACGACACGGAACTATTTGCAAAAGGGTAAGTCGATGGAAATGCGTCTTGTTAGTGGGCCGTTTAAGAATCTTCAGGGTTTCTGGCGATTCAAAGCGCTCGATGATACCGCCTGCAAGGTGTCGCTGGACCTGGAGTTTGAATTCTCGAATAAGCTTGTCGCTATAACAATGGGCAAGGTGTTCAATGAAATTGCAGCCTCACTTGTAGACAGCTTTTGTCGTCGCGCGGACCAAATTTATAACCATGAGCACAGCGAGTAAGTCGATATCCGTACAGGTAGTGTATGCCACACCCGAAAAGCAGGTGCTGAAGGAGATCACTGTATCGGAACACGCCACGGTTGAAATGGCAATTACCTCGTCCGGTTTACTGGAAGAATTCCCCGAGATTGATCTTCTTCAGAATGATGTCGGCGTGTTCAGCGAGCGCCGGCAACTTAGCGATGTGGTGCATGCGGGAGATCGAGTCGAAATTTATCGACCGTTGGTTGCCGATCCAAAAGAAATGCGCCGCCGGCGCGCACGAGAAGCGAGCAACAAAAGGTAACTTAGCCAGAGTTAGCGTTGTTATCCCATTGTTTCTTCAGTTCGTCATTCAACAATATGTGTGAGACCTTGTTGTCGCTGAAAAGTATGGTGATACGGTGTTTTTTAGTTGCTTTTCTGCCCTCGGGCTGGAAAGAGTAGTAGTAGTCCCAGCGGTCCTTGTGGAATACATCACTGACCAGAGGGGTGCCCAGTATGTATCGAACCTGGGAGCGTGTCATGCCGGTGCGAACCTGGGACACCATATTTTGTGTGGTAATGTTGCCTTGCTCAATATCCTGCTGATAAAGTAGAAAGCAGCTGCTAAGGGAACTTGAGACCAGAATCAGGAGGACGAGCAGGTGCCGCATTATGGCAATTGGGCCGGGTGAATTAAACTGGCGCCCATTATAGCGGATGATTCAGTGAAGTGGTACCAGCCGCCATAACCGGTACCACTGCGACCAAGAGAGAACCTATGAAGGACAGTTCAGATCTGAGAAAAGTAGGACTTAAGGCCACACTCCCCAGGCTCAAGATTCTCGGTGTTCTGGAAAGTACGCAAGATGGCCACTTGACGGCAGAGGATGTCTACAGGAGCCTGCTTGATGCCGGCGAAGAAATTGGTCTGGCAACGGTCTATCGAGTACTGACCCAGTTCGAGAGTGCCGGGTTGGTCATTCGCCACAATTTTGAAGGTGGCCGGTCAGTGTTTGAGCTGGATTATGGTACGCACCATGATCACATGGTATGTATTGAATGCGGTCGAGTATTCGAGTTTTTGGATCAGCAAATCGAGGATCGACAAAAACAAGTGGCATCAGATAACGGTTTCCTGATGGACGATCATGCCCTGTATATCTATGGTGTCTGTCAGGGCATGCGCGAAAATGGCGTGTGTTCCAAACAGAAATAATGTAACCACTGAATTCGAAATACCGTCGTCAGGTTGATGGTGGTCACCGAAGTTCCAGCAGTACCGCCGTTTCGTCACAATTGTTGTACTTGTAGCACTTTACACAAATCCCCCAGACCTTTTCCGGCAAGGTGTCTTTTGGCACGGTGCGAAACTCCAGCTTGTGAAAGAATTCGGGTACATAGGTCAGCGCCATCACGCGACGCAGGCCGATTTGCCGCGCCTCATATACAATGCGTTGCACCAAAAGTTTGCCGAGGCCATGACCGGTGTAATTTTCATCCACCACCAGGCTACGCACCTCGCCAAGGTCTTCCGTAAATATTTCCAGGGCAGCGCACGCAGCGATTTTGTCGTCAAGTTCGACAATAAAGAAATCACGCAAGTGGCGATAAAGTTCGCTAAAGGGTCTTGGTAGCACGTTACCCATACGCGCATAAGCGTCGAGCAAATCGTGGATTTGCGGGACATCGGTTATCGCCGCTGCGCGGATGTGTGGCACAACCCTATCAAAGGGTTGAGGCGAATTCAGTTTATCTGGCTCAGGCGGAGGCACGGGATAACATATCCTCTGCGTGGTCGCGGGTCTGCTGGCTGATCTCGATACCTCCGATCATGCGTGCAATTTCCTCAATTCGCTGTGCTGGTGACAGTGACCGAATGTGGCTGACGGTCTTACCATCGCGGGAATCTTTCGTCACTTGCAGGTGTTGGTCGCCTTGTGCAGCTACCTGGGCCTGGTGGGTAATACACGCCACCTGGCGCGACTGACCCAGTTGGTGCAATTGCTGGCCGACAATCTCGGCCACCCGTCCGCCAATGCCCACATCGACTTCATCAAAAATCAGGGTGGGGATACGCCCGATAGTGGCGATGATCACTTGCAGTGCCAGGCTGATTCGGGACAACTCGCCGCCCGAGGCAACTTTGCTGAGCGGCAGTAGCGGCTGCCCGGGGTTGGCGCTCACCAGGAATTCGGCGCGTTCCAGGCCGGTCGGGCCAATTTCACCTTCGTCCAGAGCGACTAACGTGATAGAGAACTTGCCACCCTGCATGCCCAGGTCCTGCATACGGGCGCTGACATCGCCACCCAGTTTCGCTGCTGCTGACTGCCTTTCGCTGCTGATATGCCGGGCCTGATCGAGGTAGTGTTTTTTGATTTGTTCAATTTCATTTTCCAGCTTTGCCAGATTGACGTCGAAGTCCTCGATATCCGATAACTCGGTCTGCAGGCGTGGTAGTACTTCCGGCAAGGCTTCAGGCGGTGTCTGGTGTTTACGCGACAGGTCCTGTATCGCGCCGAGGCGCAGGTCCAGCCATTCCAGCCGCTGGGGATCCAGTTCCAGGTCGTCAATGTAGTTATGCAAACCCGATGCGGCTTCATCCACCTGGATAGATGCCTCGGTGAGCAAGGTCATCAGCTCGCCCAGTTTTGGGTCGTGCTCGGACAATGCCTCCAGTTTCCGTACCGCATGCCCAAGTATTTGCGAGGCCGAGCCGACCTCGCTGTCATACAATTCCTGGGAAATCGACTGCACCCCTTCCAGTAATTCCGCACCATTGGCCAGGCGAGCGTGTTCTTCTTCAATGGCGCCGATTTCATCGACTTGCAGGTCCAGTGCTTCCAGCTCACTGACCTGATACTGCAGCAGCTCGATACGTGCCGAGCGATCTTCCTTTTGATCG
This sequence comes from Acidiferrobacterales bacterium, assembly GCA_036446455.1. Lineage (GTDB taxonomy): Bacteria > Pseudomonadota > Gammaproteobacteria > Acidiferrobacterales > JAJDNE01 > JAZFSZ01. The sequence goes on along the minus strand of JAZFSZ010000030.1, from coordinate 3,920 downwards.
TGTAGTGCCTTCAGCCTGTCCTGACGGGAGGTGAGTTCACGATACAGCGTGGTGAGGTCGCTGACTGCATCACTGATATCCGCAAAGTCATCCAGCACTTGCCGCTGGCCATCGCGTTTCAAAAGCGATTGATGTTCATGTTGTCCATGGATGTCCACCAGGTAATCACCGAGCTCACGCAATTGCTGCATCGCTGTGGGCCGGCCATTAATGAATCCCTTGGTCGGTTTGTCCAGCTCAATAATGCGGCGCACCACGCATTCGCTGTCACCAAACAAGTCGTGTTCCTTTAGCCATAACGCCGCATCACTGGTCTCGACGAGCTCGAAACTGGCGGTGATTTCCGTCCGTTGACAGCCGTGACGAATGACACGGTTGTCAGCACGCTGTCCCAGCACCAGTGCCAGGGCATCAATGATGATCGATTTGCCGGCGCCGGTTTCGCCCGTCAGCACAGTCAGGCCGTTGGTAAAGCTGATCTCTAGCTGCGAAACAATGGTGAAATCGCGGATGTAGAGGTTTGCCAACATGGGAATTAATAGATGCCGCCCCAGTGCAGTTTGGCGCGCAGTACATCATAGTGGCTGCGGCCCGCCGGGTGCAACAGGTGGACTGGCGTTTCCGCCTTGCGAATGTAGACGCGGTCCTCTTGCTCCAGTGCGTAGTTTTCCTGACCATCGAAGGTGACATAGGTGCGCTGCTGATTCACGCCCTTGACGACGATTTCGATGACACTGTCGGCCCCGACCACAATCGGCCGGTTGCTCAGAGTATGTGGGCAAATGGGAACTAGTGTAATTGCCTGCAATTCTGGATGCAGTATGGGGCCGCCCGCCGACATGGCATAAGCCGTGGAGCCGGTAGGGGTGGCAACAATGATGCCGTCACCGCGCATGCTATGCACAAACTCACCATCATCAAACACTTCCAGCTCGATCATGCGTGATAATTCGCCCTTACCTATTATAACGTCGTTGAATGCCAGGCTGGCGCACACGATTTTACCCGCACGCATGATCTCGGCACTGAGCAGAAATCGTTCTTCGGTCTCAAATTCACCATCGAGTATTTTTTTGATGGCTTTTGTCATATTTTCCGCCGGAATATCGGTAAGGAAACCGAGTCGACCCAGATTGACGCCGACAAGTGGTACGACATGTTGCAGTAATTTGCGTGCGATATGCAGCAGGGTGCCATCACCGCCAACGACGATGGCCAGATCAATATGGTTACCAATTTCGTCAAACGATTCCCGGGGGCCAACATCTTCATCAATGACCTCGGCCGAAGTTTTTTCCACCACTACCACATAGCCTTCGCGGCGCAGGAATTTCGCCAGCACCACGATATCGCTACCGGCGATATCATCACCGTATTTTCCAAACAAACCGACTGTTTTTATGACTAACGACATTTTGATCAAGTATTGTTGTTGTCCGCTAAAAGTAGCATGGGTGCTCAACGGGGCCAATCCGGCGGGCGCTTCGCGCTGTGACTGCCGTATTATCCCATTCGGCATACGGGCTGGTTGACACTCCCGGGGGTGGTTGCTAGCTTCAATCACAGTGCCACTGTATCTCTGGCGCCGGAGTGTATTCTGAATTCGCATGCCATGTCTTCTCTGACCAACCGCGCTGAAGTCCTGCTTAAAACCCTCGTTGAGACATATATCGAGGAAGGCAAGCCCTTGGGTTCAAGGACGCTTGCCCGTCGCGCCAGGCTGGATCTGAGTCCCGCTACTATACGCAGTGTTATGGCAGACCTGGAAGACATGGGGCTGGTAATATCGCCGCATCCGTCGGCCGGTCGCATCCCCACCCACGCCGGTTACCGCCTGTTTGTTGATTCGCTGCTGAAAGTCAGCCCACTGGATTCGGGCGAGGTAGAGCGAATTGAAAGCGGGTTGAGCGCGGATCGTGATCCTATGGCGCTTATAGAAAAGGCATCGGATTTGTTGTCACAGGTGACCCAAATGACCAGTGTGGTGAGGGTACCACGACGCGATGTAGACACCGTGTTCCAGCAGATCGAGTTTATCGGCCTGTCCAATTTGCGAGTGCTGGTCATTCTCGTGACCCAGGACGGCCAGGTGCATAACCGTGTCATTCAGCCAGATCGCCAGTATTCTCCGGCCGAGCTGGTGGAAGCCGGCAATTACTTTAATGATACCTGGTCAGGTACGGCACTGCGCAAGGTCAAGCACGTGCTGATGCAGGAAATCGAGCAGGACAGCGAAAACATGCAGCGCATAGTCCGCATGGCTACGGAAATGACGCGGCGGGTATTCAGCAGCGGCGAAGGAGATGACTTTGTCGTGAGCGGTGAGTCCAATCTGCTCGATATTCCAGAGCTGGGTGATGTGCGCAAACTGAGGCAATTATTTGAGGCTTTCAGCGCCAAGCGGGACCTGTTGCACTTGCTGGACCGCAGCATGCAAGGGGGAGGTATCAATATTTTCATCGGTGCCGAATCCGGCTATAAAGCGCTGGAGGACTGTAGTCTCGTCACCGCATCCTACAAGGTTGACGATAGAATCGTCGGCACCCTGGGTGTGATCGGCCCCATGCGCATGCCCTACAATCGCGTTATCCCGATCGTCGATGTGACCGCACGCCTTGTGGGTCACGCCCTCAGTAACGATCACAACTGACCGGCGACAAACTTGGCAGCGGCTTGCCGCGCTTATCTTAATTTTCCCCAAACCTTGAAAGGTTTATGCCATGCCCCCATAGTGCTTCCGGACAAGAAAAATCTGTGGAAGTTGCCTTATGTCAAAAAAAGAAAGCAAGAACCCCATCACAGAAAGCAAGGATAAAAACACCGAAGCGACAACCAACGATGCCGCCGTTCCGGATGTAGACAGCCTGGAGCAACAGTTAGAGCAGGCGCGTCTCGAGGCCAATGAGAATCTGGACAAATTCCTGCGCGCCAAGGCGGAAACAGAAAATATTCGTCGTCGCTCGGCGGAAGAGGTCACCAAGGCCAGGAAATTCGCCGTCGAACAGTTTGCCGCAGAACTGCTGGTGGTACGCGATAGTCTCGAACTGGCAAGCAAGTTCAGTATCGAGGGCGAAGATTCACCGGATCTGACCCATATGCATGAAGGCATGACGCTGACACTGAGGCAGCTCGATAGTGTTTTTGAGAAGGAATCCATAGTTGTTATCGATCCCACTGGCGAGAAATTCAATCCTGAGTTGCATCAGGCCATGAGCATGATAGAGACCGATGAAGTGGCGCCAGACCACGTGGTCAGCGTTATGCAGAAGGGCTATCTCATCAGCGACCGTTTGTTACGACCGGCAATGGTGGTGGTCGCCAAGTCAACGACAACTCCCGCACAAGAGAAAGAAAAAACCGATGGGGCAGAGGCTTGAAAATCAGTCTGTTGACCCCACTAACTCAATGAGTTTTAGGGATTATTTACTGAATTAGGCTGGAGACACTAACAATGGCAAAAATTATTGGTATCGACCTGGGCACAACCAACTCCTGTGTTGCGGTAATGGAAAACGGCAAGGCCCGTGTCATCGAAAACAGTGAAGGTGATCGCACGACACCATCGATCGTGGCGTTTACCGAGGAAGGTGAAGTCCTCACCGGACAGTCCGCCAAACGTCAGGCGGTGACCAACCCCCACAATACTGTTTTTGCATCAAAACGTCTGATTGGCCGTAAATTTGATGAAGATGTTGTCCAGCGTGATATCGATCTCATGCCTTACAAAATTGTAAAAGCAAAAAACGGCGACACCTGGGTAAAGGTAGCGGGCAAGGAAATGGCGCCGCCGGAAATCTCCGCCCGCGTTCTGCAGAAGATGAAAAAAACCGCCGAGGACTATCTGGGTGAAGAAGTCACCGATGCGGTTATCACGGTACCGGCCTACTTCAATGATAGCCAGCGCCAGGCTACCAAGGATG
>JAZFSZ010000029.1:0-3893 GCA_036446455.1 Acidiferrobacterales bacterium | reverse complement strand
ATTGAAATGGGCACGAAATTTTGTGTGAATAAAATTCATGCCAGAAAAATATTACCCCTGAAAAAAAAAGCATTTTATTCACCACGCAGACTCATACAATGAACCTCATCCATCGTCGGCAGTCCAACTACCGGTAAGCAGTTATCCTGCAAAATAGCTAAATGGAGGTAGTTATGAGAAGACGGCTCTACTTTCTACTGCCAAATATCAAGGAAGCACAATCAACGATGCGGCATTTATTGCTGGCCCGAATCGAGGAGCGCCACATCCATGTAATGGCAAAAGACGGCACCGACACCAAAGACTTGCCAGAAGCTACCTTGGGCCAGAAGAGCGATTTTTATCACGCCATGGCGCTGGGAATTGTTGTCGGAGGATTTACCGGTATTCTTGGCGGCCTTACCGTATTTTACATACAACCCGAAGGTATTAATATCACCCTGAGCGGCGTCGCGCTGTTTGCGATGCTGGGTTCGATATTCGGTATATGGATTTCTGGCTTGATTGGCACGGCTGTACCCAACACCCAGTTGGCACGATTCCAACGACCGATATCGCGCGGTAAGGTGCTCATGATGATTGATGTACGACATGACAAGGAGGCAGAAATCAAGCAACTGATGCACAAACTGCATCCGAAGGCCAGCGACAGCGGCATTGATTCAATGTATCCGGTATTCCCCTGAACAAAAAATTTCATTACTCGGATATCAGGCGCCCGAGGGCGCCTGTTTTTCGTTTAGGCACTTTATCTGTCGTGGCAGTCCCCTGGTTTTCTTATACGTATTTATTGTTGGCTGGCAATAAACCGTAGCAGAGTATCTGCTGATTGGCATCGATAGATGCCCGACAAGCGGCTTACAGCCGTAAATCCGCCAGTGATATACTAACAGCGCTAAACACCACTCAGAGGACCAATAACAATGAACTTTTTCCGTAATATCTCTCGCACGGTTAGCCTGTTTGTTATCGCAGCCGTATTCGGTCTCGGCATTCAGGCATCTGCCTATGCCAGCATTCTGGGTACGGATACAACGCTAAATATTGAACAGACCTCCATGGCACATAAGCTGCTTGCTCGTCCGGATGTTCAGGATCAACTGGTGAAACTTGGCGTTGACCCCATCGACGCCATGACGCGCGTTAATGCCATGAGCCATGATGAACTGGTAGCACTGAATGGCAAACTGGCGAAACTACCTGCAGGTGGTGATCTGGTCAGCACCCTGGGCCTGATTTTCCTGATTCTTCTGTTAACCGACATCCTTGGTTACACCGATATCTTTCCGTTCGTTAAGGCAAAAAAATAGTTGCAGCGTATAAGACAACAGCAGGCCGTCACATTGATTCGTGACGGCCTTTTTTTATTTATCGCTGTCATGATCGTCAGCGGGTGTGCTGGATTGCCCACTGAAACCGCACAGGAAATTACTCAACAAAATACAAAAGCGTTCGCGGAACTCACCAATACAGCCTTCCACCCCCAGAAGGCGTACCAGTGCGGGCCGGCAGCGCTGGCAACTGTATTAAACAGCAGCGGCATCACGATCTCTCCGGAAACACTGGTAAACAGAATCTATATCCCGCAACGCCAGGGCAGCCTGCAAATCGAGATTGTCGCCACTACGCGTGCACACGATCGCCTGCCCTATATTGTTGAACCGCGACTCGATCATGTACTGGCAGAAATTGATGCCGGTCGACCGGTGCTGGTACTGCAAAATCTGGGACTGAAGTGGATACCACGCTGGCACTATGCGGTAGCGATTGGCTACAACAAACACAAACAAGTAATTATGTTGCGCTCCGGCATAACCGAACGCAAGCGAACCCCTTTCAAACTGTTTGACCGAACCTGGCGCCGCAGTGGTCGCTGGGCAATGGTAGTGCTCAAACCAGGCGAACTACCAACAATTGCACATGAAGATAAATATTTGCGAACCATACTGGCGTTTGAACATGCCCAGCGCTGGGATATCGCCGTACAGGCCTACGCTACGGCGGTGAAAAAATGGCCAACCAGTTTAGGTGCACACATGGGCAGCGGCAACAGCCACTATTCGTTACAGAACCACTCCCAGGCAATATCGTATTACCGCAAAGCGTTAACGATTGGCCCCAATCACGCACCGGCCCACAACAACATCGCCAATGCGTTACTTGAAAAGGGAAAAAGGAAAGAAGCCGCAAAACACGCCCAAAAGGCGATCAAACTCGGCGGACCACATCTAGAGGCTTACAACCAGACACTTAATAAAATAAAACAGAAGAAATACTAACGATTGTCCGCTTTTGGCCAGAAGCAGATGATAAGACAGCACATAACGCGGTTGCGGATGGGTCGCGCTGCCCGTTGTAAGTTTACTTTTATAAGGGCCGTCGACTCCAGCCGCTTGTTAGGCCGCGTTCCGCGCCCGGCAAGCAGACATTCAATTATTTATGAATATGCCCCAGCTGGCCACCGACATAATGGCTTTTTATTCCCCGTAGAGTCGCTCTCGGTCGCACTGTAGGACCCCTTCGGGTTCCATTCAGCACTTCTTCGCTATCGCTCAGGTCGTCCCTGGCCTACGCGACACTTGTGCATCCTGTACATCGCGCAGCCGAAGCCTGATGACGAAAACAGGAAAACAGCGAGCCCCTTGTTGAACCCGAACCAGATGCAGTGAGTAACGACATCCGACCGGTGAGTCGCACCCGAGGGCATAAAGGCTCGCGTCGCCGGTTTTCCAGGAGGGTGAGGGAACCCGTTAGGGCCAGTCCCCGGGTGTCTGTACGAGTCAAGGACATAGGTAACACAAGAGTCCAAAGACATGGGTTACACTTTTATCGATAAATAGGGTTGCGTTTTACTCGTCCGTCACACAACCCTCGGATGCACTTTTCACATTCTTGATATACTTATAAAGCGTACCGCGCGTTGCTTTGTATGGCGGCATTTCCCAGTTCTCACGGCGCTTTACTAATTCACTTTCACTCAGCCCGACATCGAGCGTATTGTTTACCGCATCTATGGTGATGATGTCGCCATCCTGGATCAAACCAATAGGTCCGCCTTCCTGCGCCTCGGGCACTATGTGACCAACAATGAAGCCGTGCGAACCGCCGGAGAACCGGCCGTCGGTTATGAGCGCCACGTCATCACCCAACCCCGCGCCCATGATTGCGGAGGTCGGTGTCAGCATCTCCGGCATGCCGGGGCCGCCCTTGGGCCCTTCATAGCGAATCACCACTACGTCGCCTTTCTCTATGCGGCTGTCTTCCAGCGCCTTAAGCATGTCTTCTTCCGAGTCATAGACTTTTGCCGGGCCCTTGAAATGCTCACCCTCATTTCCGGTAATCTTGGCAACGGCGCCACCGGGTGCAAGGCTGCCCTTGAGAATGCGAATATGGCCACACTCCTTGATGGCTTTGTCCAGTGTCAGGATAACGTCCTGACCATCTGACAGGCCCGGCAGGTCGGCATGGTTTTCGGCCAGGGTCTTACCGGTTACGGTCAGGCAATCGCCCTTCAACAGGCCCTGCTCCAGCAAATACTTCATTACCGCCGGGATACCACCCACATTGTGCAGGTCTTCCATGACATACCGACCGCTGGGTTTGAGATCGGCGATAAGGGGAATACGGTCGCTAACTGATTGAAAGTCATCAATGGTGAGATCGACATCGACTGCACGCGCCATGGCAATTAAGTGCAATACCGCGTTGGTGGAGCCACCCAATGCCATCACCACCACCATGGCGTTTTCAAATGCATCCCGCGTCATGATATCGCGCGGTTTGATGTCTCTTTCCAGCAGTAACCGCAGTGCGGCGCCAGCCCGTATACATTCTTCGAGCTTGCCATCGTCCACAGCCGGGGTCGAAGCACTGTAAGGCAAGGACATACCCAG